>CAYFND010000004.1:16737-27569 GCA_964344405.1 uncultured Treponema sp.
CGACGATTATGGATATGGCTATATAATTAACAGAAGGTTGGTCGATGGAGAATTTGTCATTGATATTCAATTTGAAAATGGTAATATAAAGAAATTTTTACCAGAATATCAACGAAATAATCTAGTTATAATAAGAGAAAAGTGAGATAATAGACGAAATCAAATGTAATTATTAATATGGTGGATGGGAATATTACATGGAAAAGAAGAGAGTAGCATTAGTTATCGATTATTTATATTCAGAATATATTAACTTTTTAGTGAAAAGTATTTCTGAAAGATTTTCAAAAGAAGATATTGACTTATTTATTTTTCATGTCGGTTCTTTGAATGATGAGAAAGAAACTTTTGGTTATCAATTTGCTTCAGTTAATTCATTAATTAATCAAAATAATGTTGACGGCATAATTTTAATTTCCGGCTCGTTGATGAGGTACTTATCAAAAACTGAGTTTGAGAATTTCTGTAAAAATTATCGTCCTCTTCCAATTGTCAGTATTTCTGCCGCTTTACAAAATATTCCATCTATAATTTTGAATTTCCAAGATGCTTATAGAAAGTTGGTAAATCATGTTATTGTTGATAATAAAGCTAGAAGAATTGCAGTTATAAGTGTCCGCTCAAGTTCTGTAGAAATAGACGAGAGGATGAGCGTAATCAAATCTGCAATAGAAGAAAACGGAATTCCTTTTTCTTCTGTAACTGTATTAGAATCTGATTTTAATTATTCTGGAACAATAGAATTACTGAATAAATATTATTCAGAAAAAAAAGAGTTTAATTTTGATGCAGTAATTGCATTAAATGATGATATGGCTTTTGCCTGTATATATTTTGTGAATAATTTGGGAATTTCTGTTCCTCGTGATTTAATGATTACTGGTTTTGATAATTTGTCTCCGTCTTCATTTTCTGTACCAAGTCTTTCTACTGTTTCACAATCTTTAAATGAACAAGGAATTGTCGCTGCAGAAACTATAATGAGAATTCTACAGAAAGAAAAAGTTCCATTAATTCAAATAGTAAAAGGAAAGGCAATTTTTAGACAGTCTACAAATGCGTCATTATACAAAGAAAAATATAAAAATGATGATGATATAATAATTGAAGAAAATCCGATAAATGACATCCATAATAAATATACAGTTGCTGATTGGTACATGAAGTCCACAAGATTATATCAAGCCATGTTGTTGTATACTTCTGTTGAAAATAAAAGTAACTCCGGTCAGTTTATTCATGATATGCAGAAACAATTGCAAAATTTTGATATAAAAGCGGCTGCTATAGTAATCTACCAAAAAACAATAGAGAAAATTAAAACTTTTGATTATTTTAATATGCCGAAACGCGCTTATGTATTTCTAGCATATGATGATATTTTAAAGACTGAAATCAATTCTTCTGATCAGAAAATCATTTTTAATCCAAATGAACAGATCATTCCAGATGGAATTATGTGTTCAAACAACAAGTCAATCTTGGTTATATCTCTTTTTTATAAAACTATTCAGTATGGCTATATGCTTATTCGGCGTGCAGAAATAGAAGATTCTGTTTATGAAGTTATAACAACGTCTATAAGTTCATTGATTGCGTCATATGTTCAATTTGAAGAAACCCAGAAAGAGAATAAAAATATTATCAAGAATTATAAAATGCTTGATAATATTGTCCATACAGATGAATTGACATCAATTACAAATCGCAGGGGATTTTTTGACTTGGGAAGAAAAACTCTTGATTTTGCAAAATCAATGGAACAAAAAGGTTTGATTGTTTATTGCGATATGGACGGTTTGAAAAAAATTAATGATGAATATGGACATGAAGAAGGTGACAAATCAATTATTGCCGAAGCTCAGATTTTAAAGAAGCGGTTTCGTTCAAATGACATTGTCGCCAGAATTGGTGGTGATGAATTTGCAATTGTTTGTCCTGGTTTAGATGTAAAAAACTATAACAGAATTAAAAAGTCAATTGATAATGAATGTCAGAAATGGTCTGTAAAAAACAATTCTAAATATCGCCTTTCAATAAGTTTGGGAATTTGCGAGTATCCGCATGAAGATTTCAAATATAATTTGCAATCTCTTTTAGCAGAGGCTGATGCGGATCTGTATATTGAAAAACGTAATAAAAAAGCTGGCAATGAATAAATTTTCTACCAATCACGTTGAATGTAGGTTGCTCTAGGTCTTGCGGTAATATCAACCCTTCTGTTTTGAGCCCTGCCTTCTTCTGTTTCATTTGATGCAACCGGCATAGTTCCGCCGTAACCTTTATATGTGAACAGGCCTTTGTTCAAACCTTCACTTATTAGCTCGTTCATAACGGTTCTAGTTCTTTCAATCGATAAATTCAACTGTCCCGTAGGCTTTCCAACATCGGCTGTATGACCTTCAATTAAAATTGTATAACTGTCATCCATCATCAAATATTTCAACTGTTCTGCAATCAACTGAATGCGGTCAATTTCTGAAGGTAAAAGTTCAGGCGAATCTGGATAGAATTTTAGATCAACAGAAAAAAGAATCCCGTTTGGCGAGTCAGAAACAACAACACCGGGAACTTTGTTTTCATAAATGTATTGTTTTGTTCTTCCAAGATTTGCGTAATAATTTGTATCTTTTTCTGGAATGCTAATTGTGTAAATCAAGTTGTCTCTATCCAGTAAGATTACTATTTTTCCTTCTTCCAAAAGTTTTACATTCTCTTTTACAGTTAGAATTTTAAGGGCGTCTGTTCTGGAAATAATTGGGTCTGTCCTGTTTCGTCCATAAACTTCAGAAGAACGTATATACAATGGGTCGGAACCAACAATATCTTCATAATTTTGCAAATCGTCAGAATAATGATATGAAACAACGCCTTTTTCTTTTGAAATTGACGGATCTGTCATACTCTTTTCAAAAACTTCATTCATATATTCATCCCAAATCTTTGGAAACAAGCAAGGATAAACTTCGCTTTCAATATATTCTCCATGAACAGGATAGCTGCCTCTGGCATCAATAATAATGCCAGAATAAGCGCGTGATGGAACGATATCAATTGGTTCTTCTGGTGGAAAAGCCCTTGTGTGCTTGATCATCAGTTTTGAAAGATTCTGTATGTTTGTGGTGTTTTGAGTTTTTAATTTTTTAATATCGGAAGAAAATACATCCGGTGTTTTATATCCGTTTTGAATAAAATTATTTATTTGAACTTGTGAAATTGAATCATCTTGTAATGAATCTGAAAGTGATTTTGTGGAATCTACAAATAGAGAAAGAAGGGGAGGCTGAATAAGTTGTGGCATTCTTGTTTTTATTTGTAGAGACGCTATTTTTTTACCAGAAGGCATTTCTACTTTTGCAGCTTGTGTATCAAGCGAGATTTTTGAAGAGAATTCTTTTGTTATCCAATTTATGTCGCTAATTGATTCAAATTTTGTATCTTCTGCAAATAATCTACAAAAAAAGAGTAGAAATAAAATACTGATTGTTTTTTGATACCTATGGTTTATCATCGTAGTTTTAATATCGGTTATTTTGAAGGAATATAAAGGATTTTTCCAATACTAAGAATGGCTTTTTCCTCAATTCCATTCAATTCGCATATTGAGGCTACCGTAATCTTGAACTGACGGGAAATTCCCCATAAGGTGTCGCCTTTTTCAACTTTGTATTTAAACGGAAAATCAATTGGTTCCATTTTTGCAAGGGCTTTTTCTGCAGATTCTTTTTGCCCCAAGGGAATGCGGATTTCACTTTTAATTGAAGGGTGTGTAAAATTCTTTACGAATGAAGGATTCATCTTTTTTAATTCATCAGCATCAATTCTCATCTCTCTTGCCAATTCTGGAATTGAATAAGCTTTGTTCACTGTAACAAAATCAAAAACATTATTCTTCTCATTGTATAAATTCTCAAATTCTTCATCATGATGGGGAATGTCAACACCATAAAACTCTGCGTTTTCTGCAATATCCGCAATAGCAATGAGTTTTGGAACATACGCCGCAGTCTGTTTTGGAAGCAGGTTGTTGTCAACAAGGTACCAAAAATCTTTTTGTGGTGATTTGTTCAGGATTTTAATCATGGCGCCTGTTCCACAATTGTAGGCCGCAATCGCTAAAAGCCAGTCGTGGAAATAATTATAATTATCTGTAAGTTTCTTTAATGCGGCATCGGTCGATTTCCATGGATCAAGCCTTTCGTCAACATAATCGTTTAAAATCAAAAAAGGTTTCACGCTGTTCTGCATGAACTGCCACATTCCGAGTGCGCCGGATGAAGATTTTGCTGTAGTCTTATAATTTGATTCAACAATCGGCAGGTATTCAAGAATTGCCGGTAGATTTTGTTCTTGAAGGCTTTTCCTTACATAAAGGCGATAAACCATTGCAGAATCCAAGTCTTTTTTTAGAAGTCCGCTCCATCTTGCAGAAAGATATGTCTGTGTGAATTTTTCAATGTCTTTTCTGTCTTCAATCCAAAAATCAACAGTCTTTTTAGTTTTTTGAATTGTTTCTTCTATATTAACAGAAGTATTATTTGATTCATCATTTTGTAAATCCATTTCTATATCTTCTGTAAAAGATAGATCTTCAATAGGAATCTCTTCTGATAAAATTTCAGATTCGTCATCAAGGCTGACGTTTTCTGTTGAAGGTTGATTTTGTGCAGATAAATGCAATGTACAAAAAAGGGAGAGAATGAAGATAAGTTTTTTTCTCATTAAAGTTTGTTACCTATATAAATTCCAGCCCATTCCCAGTTTCCATGGATGTTGGGGTCTACAGGGAAGTTGATTTTTCTAAAGTACAAATACCAAACAGAAACGTATTGGCTCCAACCCCAAGTTCGTAAATATGCTTCTTCAGAATTTGAGGATTCGTCCTGTTCATCGCTGTAACGAACTCTGTTTCCGCGCATAAAGCTTTTCATAGAGAAATCAACTTGAGAGTTTTCGTCCATTTCATCCTGTTTCCAAGACATAGAAAAGAAATTAACCTTGGCCTTGTATTTATCAAGGGTCCGCCAGTCGTAATTTCTGATAGCTTTTTTAACAGCTTCCTCCAATTCCGGCAGACTTTGGAAAGTCCAGTCTTTTGAAGAATGGTAAAAATCAATAAAGTGCCTGGCGTTTTTGTAAGCATCAGGTTCGCCTGGAATTTGAATAATTGAAGCGTCTGGTTGTTGTAAGAAAAGTTCGTATGATTTTAACGCTTGATCCCACTGGTTGTCATTTTCATATTCCATTGTAAGTCGTAGCAATAATTCTGTTGTATTAATCTTTTCTGGAAATCTATTTATCAGTTCGTTAAAATATTTGATTCTGTTTCTTGGAGTTTTACTAATTTGTAAAAGATTTTGAAGGCACATGAAATGAATTGAATTGTCCTGAACAAGCAGATCCTGATAGTTCTGCAAAATTCTGTCAAAGTAATATTCTGCAACCGGTTCTGCATCAACTGAGATGTACGCATACGCTGTCATTAAAAGCCAGTACGAGTTGTACATATCATCAGGATTGTTTTCCACCCAGTCTGTCAAGAATAAAATTACACCTTGATAATCTTTTTGTTGAAGAAGGTTGTTAGCCATTTGGTTTACAATTGTATATTTTTGTTTTGAAGATAAACCTTCAGTTAAAAGTAGGGATTGAAGTTGTTCTTGTGTTTCTGTGAAAGGCTCATTTTGCATTGAACTGATTGTTGCATTTTGATTACCGCAAGAAGGAAAAAGAATAGAAAAAATAAGAAGAAGTAATATAAAAATAGAAGGCTGCTTAATCTTTTTGTTGTTTTGAATGCTGTTTACATTAAAGTGGAAAAAGCTGTTTTTGGGATTCATGATTTTTTAATTTAACATAGACGTTTGTTATTGTAAAGATTAACTTTTGACTATAAAATGATTTAAATATGACTAATAAAGGTTCAAAAATATTTAACATTTTCATTTTATCTCTCACATTAATAATTTCATTTTTAGTTGGTGTTTCTATGAGTATGGGAGATGAAGAAAGAAATTTTCTATTTAAGTTAGTTCCTTATATTCAGTTCTTTTTTGGACTTTTTGTAGTCTTTATGTCTGTTAAATATACAAAAAAAGCCTATCAACTTTTTATCGGCCTTCTTTTGATTTTTTGGTCTTGTTTATTTATCATAATAGAAAAATTTTATACGGTGCAGGGACTAAAAACTTGGTGGCCATTAATAGGCATTATCGCCGGCATCTGTTTGTTAATATCAGGACAATTTAAATATAAGAAATTTAGATTAGGAATTGTCATTCCGTCTCTAGTTCTTATAATAATTGATATTTGGTTTTCTTTATTTTCATTTAAAATAATCAAGGTTTCATTTTCTTTTGTAGTAGTTGCTTTGGGACCTTTGTTCATGGGATTGTTGGTTCTTATGATTTTTGCTTTTTATTTTTTGCAGAAAAGACATTCTTCGCTTGTGTGTAAAGATGGAAGTCCTGAAATTTTTGATGATGAAGAAATTACAACTATTGAATAAGGTGAGTTTAATTGAAATCAGGTCAGTTTACTGGCAAAATATTTATTTTCTCTATAATGATTTTTTTTGTTGTTAATCCAATTTTTGCAAAATCAAAAAAGGCAGCAGAAAAACAAGAGACTGAAAACACAGTTAATGATTTAGACCAAAAAGTAGCAATCGATATTCCAACAAAAAAATGGACTTATTTTTCTGGAATAGACGAACAGATATTAAAAAATGTCGAAAAAGGTGTTCCTGATTCATTAAAGCAAGCAATGACTTCAATTAGAAAAAGTGAATCCGAATATTCAGAAAATGAAAAAGTCTTAATAAAAGTAGCCTCGGAAATTATGAGGACTGTTTGGCCGTCTGTCCATATTACTTGGGAAGAATTTAACGTTGTTCAAGATACAGCTTATACAGGTGCTATAGAATCAGCTAAAAAAGGAATATTTGATTTAAGTTCTGGTAACAGTGATTTTTTTTCCACGTTGTTACCTTCTTTTGTAATTTTTTCTGCAAATGTTTCATCTTCAGATTATGATTCGTGTTTGAATGCCGCTCTTTCTGCATTAAATTTAAATCCAGACTCTTTACTTGCTTCTTATATAGTTGGTTACGTTTACGAAAAGAAATTAAATTATGAGAATGCAGAATCTTATTATAAAAAAGTTTACGACGCCAATTCCTCACTTCTAGAAATTACGTTGGCTTATTCAAGAATTTTGTTAAATTTGAATAAATCAAAAGAAGCTTCGTTGGTTTTAAAGTCAATTGAAGATACAAATGTTTCTGATATAAATGTCCTTAGACAGAATGCATTTTCCGCTTTTGCAAATAAAGATTACGATTCTGCAGAACAGTATGTAGCCCGTGTTTTGCAACAGCGTCCTAATGATTTGGATTTTTTGTTGTTAAGGGCAAGAATCCTTGTAGAAAAAAAAGACTACATACATGCAGTTTCATTGCTTGATATGTATGCCCGTCAAAATGAAAATAATATTGATTATTTGGTGTTAAGGGCCCGTGTTCAACTTGATTGGAGCAAAAACACCACAGCTGCAACAGAAACTGTAGAAAAGGCACTTAAATTATATCCGAACAATATTGATGCCTTGATTTTTGCCGCTCGAATTTCAGCTTTATCCAATTCCCCTGTTTCTGGAAAATTTGCAGATGAATTGGCAAAAAAAATTCTTCAATTGGATCCTTCAAATACAGAGGCAAATTTATACGCTCTATCAGGATTGATAAATCAAAAAAACTGGCAGGAAGCATACAACATCAGTAAAGAATTAGTTAAAGCTAGAAATCCATCCCCTGAATTAGTTTGGCAGCATGTAACGATTTGTATGAATTTAAACAGAAAAAACGAAGCCTTTGATTTAGCTTCCCGTGAGTATAGGGCCAATCCAAAAGATGAAACATTGATTCAAACGTATATTTATGCTGTTTCAGAAGTGAATTCAAAAGATTCGGCTATTTCAATAATAAACGGCATCCTAGATTCATCTTCGTCTAAAATTAAAAGTTATCTATATTATAGAAGAAGTTATTTGCAGCCGAATGAAGATTTAAGTTTGGCGGATTTGCGTTCCAGTCTGATTGCCAATCCTCGAAATAGCGATTCTTTGTTCAGATTGTATGAAATTTATTTTGATAAGAATGAATACAGAAAAGCTCAATATTATCTCCGCCAGGTTGTAGCAATCAATCCAAATGATTCATCAATAAAGAAATTAAATGAAGCGTTAACTAAATTAATTGATTAATCGCAATATAAATGTTATCTTATTAGCATTGACTTTAGTCAATTTTATAAACTTTAGAAATAGGATGCATATATGACATTTATTCCATTTTTACAAACTGCAGGAACAGTAGGTTCAGCTTCATCATCTGGATCATTAATAATGACTGTTTTACCTTTCGCATTAATTATCGTAATTTTTTACTTCTTTTTAATCCGTCCACAGAACAAGAAACAGAAGGAAACTGAAAAAATGCTTAATGCCTTGAAAAAAGGTGATAAAGTAATTACAGCTGGTGGAATTCATGGTGTTGTTTCATCTGTAAAAGAAAAAACTATTGTTTTAAAAGTTGATGACAATACAAAAATTGAATTCAACCGTAGTGCAATAACATCTGTTCAAAAAGATGAAGCTGAAGCTAAAGTTGAATCAAAAGAAGATAAGAAATCAAAAAAGAATGCTCCAGAAAAAGTTGAATCAAAAGTAGAAGATACAACAGAATCAACAAAAGAAACTGAAGCAAATAAATAATTCGGAGTAAAAATTTAAAATGAACAAACGAACTCGTTTTGTGATTCTTCTTGTTGTTCTTGCAATTTGTTTTGTTTTTCTATGGCCATCAATTAGTTGGTACGGAATAACACCTGAAGAAGTTAAAGCTTTAGCCTTAGGCTCTACAGAAAAATTAAAGGACTATGCAACTGCAAAAGCTGCAGAAGATGTTAATTCAATAAAAGAAATTATAAAATCAGATTCATCTGCTGAACCTGGTGTTGAATATAAATGGTTAGTTAAAGAAGCTAAAAAAGAGTATAAATCTCTTGAAATTAAAGCTCCAAAAAACTTTACAATGAAAGATATACTTTCTGCTTATTCAACAGAACAGAGTTTTGCTAATGTAATTCAGTCACATTATAGAGATGAAATCTTAAAAGCAAAAAAATATTATCAGAATTCAGTAAAACTTGGATTGGATTTGTCTGGTGGTATGAACGTTATCGTTCGTGCTGATTTGGACTCTGCTGTAAAAGCTCAAGGTGATTCAATCAATTCTGAAAATGTTGCTCAATTCAAAAAAGAAGCTATGGCAAATGCTATAGAAAATCTTTCTAGTAGAATAGACCGTTTTGGTTTAACATCTCCTGTTATTCGCCAACAAGGTGAAGACAGAATTTACATCGAAATTCCAGGTGCTGCTCAAGCAGACACAATCAATACTTTGATTATGGGAAAAGGTGTATTGAATTTCCGTTTAGTTGATACTCAAGCTACAAATTCATTTAATGCCTACTATTATCAGAATCCAGTAACAACATTTAATGCTGCTGGTGAATTGATGGATCCTTCTATTATTCCTGAAGATTGTGAAGTTTTTGGTGAATATGTAAAAGATGAATATGATTTGGATGAAAGAACTGGATGGGTTGTTGTAAAGAAAGAAATCGCTCTTTATGGAAGTCATATTAAATCTGCTGAAGTTAGAGCTGATGAATTTACAAATCAACCAGAAGTTTGTTTCAACCTTGATACAGAAGGCGCTGTTCTTTTTGGTGAGTTTACACAAGCACATGTTGGTGAGAACCTAGCTATTGTAAGTGACAATAAAATCAAATCAAATGCAAGAATCCAGACTGCAATTACAGGTGGAAGCGTTTCTTTATCTGGCGGATTCAGTGCTGATGAAGCTCAGAATATTCAGAAAGTTCTACAAACTGCTTGGTTGAATGTGCCTCTTGAAGTTGAAAGCCAGCAGGTTATCGGAGCTTCTTTGGGTGAACAAAGTATCAAACAGGGTGTTTTTGCCATTATTTTGGGTTTAAGCCTCATTTTGATTTTTATGTTGATTTTCTACAAAGCTTCAGGTGTTAATGCAGTTGTAGCTCAAGTTTTAAACTTATACATAATGTTTGCTATCCTTTCTGGATTCAATCTAACTTTAACTTTATCAAGTATCGCAGGTATGATTTTGACAATCGGTATGGCTGTTGATGCTAACGTTTTGGTTTTTGAAAGAATAAAAGAAGAATTAAGACAAGGTAAGAGTAGAGCCGTAGCAATTTCTATGGGTTTTGATAATTCTTTCTGGGCAATTATGGACTCAAACATTACTACATTTATAGCGGCAATCTTCCTATCTCAACTTGGAACAGGAGCAATACAAGGTTTCGCAGTTTCATTGGCAATTGGTGTAGTTTCATCTGTATTTACTGCTTTATTTGTATCAAGATTGATTTTCGATTTCGATACAGACGTACTCCGCTCTAAGAAAGTAAGCATCGGTTGGGGGATTAAACAATGAAAAAAATGTTAAAATTTAATAAAGGCTTTATTCCTTGTGCAATTATCAGTTCTGTAATTATTATATTTGGTATTGTAGGATTCTTTACAAAAGGAATTAATTTCGGTTTGGATTTTAAACCTGGATTGATTGAAGAAGTAAGGGTTGCTCCTCCAGTAGCTGAAGTTACATATGATGGTTCTGCTTCTATAACATTGGATTTGTCTGCAGGTCAGATGGATTTAGTTATAAGTGGTGCAGGCGTTGTTAATGAAACACGTTCATACAATTTTAATCAGTATAAAACTGTTGG
>CAYFND010000004.1:27579-42787 GCA_964344405.1 uncultured Treponema sp.
GCAGAAATTAACAAGATTGGTGGAATCAAAATGGTTGCAAACAATGCTTCTTTTGATTCAACAAAATTATTCTTGAATTCAGCCGCAACAAATCAACTTACAAATAATGCTTTGTATGTTTATCCTTCTGGAACATCAGAAATTACAACAGATGATTTAAGAAACGCATTAAGTGGTAAAACTGGTATTGAAATTAAACAACTTGGTGAAGGTGCTGACGCAAGCTATCAGATTAGAAAGACTGTAGTTGAAGGTGAATCACAATCTTCTGTAATTGATGAAATCAATGCAAGTTTGAAAAGTTCATTTGGTAACGAAAAAGTAGCAGTTATTAGAACAGATTTTATTGGTTCTAATTTCTCTAATTCAATTGTTATTAAATCTATCATAATGTTCGCTTGTACAGTTTTATTGATTTGGTTGTATGCCGCAATAAGATTCCATTGGGACTTTGCTTTAGGTGCTATTATTGCTTTGATTCATGATACTTTAATCATGATGACATTTATAATTTGGTCAAATATGGAATTTTCTGCAACAACATTGGCTGCTGTTCTAACTATCGTTGGATATTCAATCAATGCCACTGTAGTTATCCTTGACCGTATACGTTATAACCTAAAATATATGTCTGATGTAACTTCATTCAATGATATTTTGAACCAGGCGTTGTCAGATACATTGTTACGTTCAATCTTAACAACAGCTACAACTTTATTTGCTGTATTATCTTTGTATATATTTACAACTGGCAGCATTAAAGATTTCTCTTTAGCTCTTGTTGTTGGTCTTCTTAGTGGTATGTATTCATCAATATTCATTTCTAGTGGATTTATTTCTTTATGTAGAAAAAACTGGAAACCAGAATATGGTGTTCATCATTCATTAAAAAAAATTAAACAAAATACAACATCTATAACAGAATAGAAAAACATTAAATCCTTTCAGTAATCTGAAAGGATTTTTTTTAGTAATATGAAAAAAATAATTAAATCATCTGTTTTAGGTTTTTGTTTTGGTGTGAGACGTGCAGTTGAACTTGCAGAAAAAGCATTAATTGAAAACACAAATAAAAAAGTATATTCTCTTGGACCATTAATTCACAACGAGCAATGTTTAAATAAAATGAAGAAAAAAGGATTGATTATAGTTGATGAAAAATCAATGGAACAGATTCAAGATGAAAGTGTTGTAATAATTAGAGCTCATGGTGTCTCCCCTGATGTTATAAGTAGACTTAACGAGAAGAAGTGTGAAATTATTGATGCAACTTGTACAAGGGTAAAAGCCAGTCAAAAAATAGTTGAAAAAGAAAGTTTACAGAGAAATATTCTTTTTACTGGAGACAGTAATCATGGAGAAGTGAAGGGTATTGCCGGATATGCCAAGAATGGTAATTTTAAGCTGATTCAATCACTGAATGATTTGTGTAAAATTGATAAAAAATATCTGTCTTCTTCAAATATAGTTTTGTTAAGTCAGACAACTTTTAATTCTGAAGAATTTGAAAGAATCAAAAATTATTTATTGTCAAAAAATCCGAACAGTAAGATTATAAATACAATTTGCTCGGCAACAAAAGAAAGACAAAATGCTTTATTAAGTTTATGTAAAACGGTAGAAGGTGTGATCATCATTGGTGGAAAGAATTCTGCAAATACTGTACGTCTTTATCAGATTGCATTGAATAATTGTAAGAATGTCATTCACATAGAAACAAAAGATGAAATACCTGATTTTTTTTATAGATTGAATACGATTGGCATTACAGCCGGAGCTTCAACACCTGATGACATTATTTATGAAGTTGAACAAGCATTATTGAAATAAAACAATACATTTATTATAATTGTAAGACTATGACAAGATGTTTTTTAATGTTAAAGCCTGGCGTAATTAACCGCAGGTTAGCTGGCGAGGTTATAAATCGCCTTGAAAAAAAAGGATTGAAAATTGTTGGTATTAAGATGATGCATATTTCTACAGAAATGGCAGCATTGCATTATGCAGAACATAAAGGTAAACCTTTTTATGAATCCTTAGTAGATTACATAACTTCAGGTCCTGTTATTGCATTGGTAGTTCAAGCGGATGATTGTGTTCCATTAGTTAGAAAATTAGTTGGTTCTACAAGTCCTTTGGAAGCAATGCCTGGAACTATCAGAGGTGATTATTGTACTCACATGAATCACAATATCATTCATGCTTCTGACAGCGATGAAAGTACAGAAAGAGAAATTAAACTTTGGTTTAAAAATGAAGAGATATTTGACTGGCACGACTGCTGTACTAGTTGGTATTAATAAATAATTTTTATTAATGACTTTGTGAGGTATAAGATGAAATCAATATCAGTTGGAATAATTGGAGCTGGAGCTTGGGGTACAGGAATGGCACAAGCTATTGCACGAGGTAATAATAAAGTTCAAATTTGGGCTTTGGAAGATGAAGTTACTGAGTCAATAAATAATGAACATGAAAACAAAAAGTTTTTTCCAGGATTTCAACTTTCTGAAAAAATTACTGCTTCAACTGATATAATTGAAGTTGCAACAAATAAAGATTATCTTATTATTGCTTCTCCATCTTTATACCTTGCATCAACAATCAAAAAGATTATAGATGTTCCAAATATTGCCAATGGTTTTACAATTATCGGAGCCTTAACAAAAGGTTTTGTTCCAAGTGAAAATGGTCCAAAACTTGTTCTAGAAGAAATAGAATCTGTTTTGCCACCTTGTTATAAAGGTAACACAGTTTATATTTCTGGTCCTAGCCATGCAGAAGAAGTTGCAATGGGCAAACTTACTGGACTTATTGCTGCTTCTGAAAATCCTAAAAATTCAATTCGTTTTAGAAATCTTTTGACTTTACCAGGTTTAATGGTTTATTCAAGTTTGGATATAATCGGTGTACAAATTTGTGCCGCCGCAAAAAATGTTATTGCTGTTGTTTATGGAGCCTTGGATGCAATTACTCAAACTTCTGACATTTTTGGTGATAATACAGAATCTTTACTTTTAGCAGCAGGATTAAATGAAATACAAAGATTAGGTTTTGCTATGGGTGCAACTCATGCAGAAACTTTTACATCAATTGCCGGAGTTGGTGATTTGGATGTAACTTGTAAAAGTAAATACGGAAGAAACAGACGTTTTGGTCAAGATTTGATTAAAACTGATATGTTGTCAAAATTTAAGGATATTGACGACTTGATTCAAAATGTGCAAAAAATCGGCTATTTACCAGAAGGTGCAATAGCTTGTAAATATATTAATCAAATAGCTACAGAAAAAAAATTAAAATTATTGATTTGTAACGGATTATACAAAATTTTAAATAAGGAACTAACTCCGGAAGATTTCTTAAAAGAGTTATCTTCACCTCATCCTAGAAGAATTTATACAAGAAGGGCCAAATAGAAATGCTTGAAAAAATAACAGATACTTTTAGCAATATCGTTCGCACAATGAGCGGAAAATCTACAATCACAGAAAAAAATATTGAAGAGACAGTAGAAAAAATTAAAATGGCTTTGTTGGAAGCTGATGTTAATCTTCGTGTTGTTAGAAGGTTCGTTAATTCAACAATTGAAGAAGCTAAAGGTGAAAAAGTATTAAAATCTGTAAATCCAGGTGATCAATTTGTTAAAATTATTCATGACAAAATTGTATCTATGCTTGGTGATACAAAGCAGGATTTACACTTAAAAGGTCCTGACACTCAATCTGTTATTTTATTGCTTGGTTTGCAGGGTGCGGGTAAAACAACTGCCGCCCACAAATTGGCGGCAAAACTTAAAAAAGATGGAAGAAAACCATTACTAGTAGCTTGTGATGTTGTAAGACCGGCCGCTATTGATCAATTGATTCAACTTGGTCAAAAAATTGATGTTCCTGTTTATTCTGAAGATAAAAAAGATGCTGTTAAAAATGCAAAATCTTGTTTGGATTATGCTAGAAAAAATAATTTTGATACAGTAATTATTGATACTGCCGGTCGTCTTCAAATTGATGAAGCTATGATGGGTGAACTTGTAAAAATCAAGAAGATTACAGATCCTGTTGAAGTAATTCTTGTTGCTGATTCAATGACTGGTCAGAATGCTGTTGATATTGCAAAATCATTTGATGAACAACTTGGACTAACTGGTGTAATTCTTACAAAGTTTGATTCAGACGCCAGAGGTGGTGCCGCTCTTTCATTAAAGACAATCACTCAAAAACCAATTTTGTACATTGGAACTGGTGAAAAAACTGAAGATTTTGAACAATTCCATCCAGAACGAATTGCTTCTAGAATTTTGGGCATGGGCGATATTGTTTCCTTGGTAGAAAAAGCTCAGGAAACAGTTGATGAAGAAAAAGCTCTAAAATTACAAAAGAAATTAAGCAGAAATGAATTCACTTTGCAAGATATGTTGGAGCAACTTCAACAAGTAAAAAAAATGGGTTCTATGCAGTCAATAATGGAAATGATGCCTGGAATGGCAAACATGGCCGGTCAGGTTGATATGGGCGGAATGAAACATCAAGAAGCTATAATTCAATCAATGACATACAAAGAAAGATTAAATCACTTGATTATTGGACCTTCTAGAAGAAAAAGAATTGCAAAAGGCTCAGGAACAAGTGTTGCAGAAGTTAATAAATTAATCAAACAATTTGAAAAAACAAAATTACTGCTGAAGAAAGTAACAATAAACAAGGGCCTCCAAGGAAGCCTGATGGGGACGAATCCAAATGATTTGGCTGGTTTGCAAGGAGGAATGGGCGGTAACGGTCTTGATATGAGCAAATTGGGTGATTTATCCAAAATGTTCAGACGTTAAATTAAGGAACAATTAAAACCGAATATGTCCTGCCATCAGCTGTATACGCTTTTTGACTATTGGTGTTGTCAGTTAATGGTTTTAGTCCTTCATAATAATTATAATAATATTTTCCTGATGGAAGAGGCAGTTCAAACTCGTAAAAACCTGGTTTTGTCTCTTTCATTTGATAAATCCACGGATCCCAAGAAGTAAAAGTTCCAGCTAGGTATAATTTTAAATTAGTTTCACCTTTGTAGATAAAACGAACAAATTCAGAATTAACTGGTTCTGTCTTTACAATTATGCTTCCAGAATCTTCAACTTGTGAGAAATAAAGATTCATATCATCATCATAAAAAGTTTTGGAATTTAGCGGGTCGGCTGTCCATATTCCATCAATAACAAGTCTGTATTTTAATAATGTAAATTTGTGTTCGCGTTTGTAACAGTAGAACAAGAACTCTTTTGTCTTATGGCTGTCATCATCAATTCTAGAGAAAACCGAGAAGGAGTGAACTTTTTGATAGTTTTCGTGGCTAAAGACAATTCCAACATTTGAATATTTTTTGTCTGCAGTAAAAATTATATATTCATCGGTGATTTTAGGTTCACCCGGTCCTGGAATTTCATGAAGAAGTTTGTCTAATTCAAACGGCTGGAAATTAACCTCTTCTGCTGAATACATGAAAGAACTAATTCCACAAAGAAAAGATAAAGTAAATAAAAATTTTCTTATTTTCATGATTAAATTTTCGGCTTTGATGAAAAAAACTTTATACTAATAAAAATCAAATCTACAGTATGGAAGAGAATATTCTTCTTAAGTCCAAATAAATATATTCCGTTCTTTATAGTATAAAAAAATCAAAATTTAAGGTATAATAAAAAAAATGCCAGGTTTAAGTCAGCTAAAACAATTTAATAAAGATATTCTTTCCCTTGGAGACGAAATTACTCTTCGTGCTAGCCGCAGTGAGCAAGTAGTTAAAGTTGATATTCCAAAAACAATTAAAGATGTAAATGACTCTGAAGATTTTGTCCTTGGAATGCCAGAAGTTGAAGCGACTGTTGATGAAACTCCAATTGATGATGATTTATCTGATTTAACTGGAATAATTAATCCTGACAAACAAGAAAAAAAAGAAACAACTCAAGCAGCTCCAACATTTGCTGCGCCTGATTTATCATCAATTTTATCCCCGATAGAAACCCCTGCAAGTGTAGATACTCAAGATATTCCGGATTTGTCCCAATTCATGGAACCGGAAGAAGTAGTTGAGGAAGAACCAGAAGAAGAAAAAGAAGTTTCAATTGCTGATATGGGCTTGGATGCTCTTTTGTCTGGCTCCGGATTTGACGGTTCTGATGGTTCTGAAATTGAAGAAGAGATTGAGAACGAAGAAAAGAGTGATGAACCTGAAGAAGACTTTTTAAACGATGCAAATGACAAGAAAATATCAGAATTAGAGAAAGATGTTGAACAAAGTGAAATAGAACCGAAAGGTGAGAAAGTTTCTGGAGATGCTTTATCTTTAGATGAGATTGGTTTGGGTGATGAGCTTCCAGAAAGTATTGAACCAATACAAAGTGAGGAGCCGAATCAAAATGAGGATGTAGCTGATATTGATGATTTGGATTCCTTGGACGATATTCCAGAGGATTTAACTTCTAGTGATGTTCAAGATGAACCTTTGGAACAAGTTGAAGATATTCCAGATATTTCTGATTCTCCAGACTTTTCAGAATTAAACGATGTTACAGAATCAGAGCAAAATCAAGATATTCCAAAAGAAAACTCTATTCCTGCAGAAGATGTTGAAGATTTTGACCTTCCAGATATTGATGAAAGTTTAGAGAATAGTGAAGTAGAACCTGTAGAAAGCTTTGAATCTGAAGATGAGAAACCAGAAGAAATCTCTGAAGAAAATGGTATTCCAGATAATCTTTTTGATATGAATGATTTGGATTTGCCTGCAGATGATATTCCTCAAGAAAATAATGAAGAAAAACTAGATGAATCAGAAGTTACTTTCAAAGGTGACGATTTTAGTCTTGATGAAATACCTGATTTTGAGCAAATAAATGATGAACCCACCAGTACTGTAGATGAATCTGAAAATATTGAAGGTAATGACAACCTTGATGATTTAAGTGATTTTGATTTGGATAATATCGGTTCAGCTGCTGCAAAAACTGATGATGCTGAATCAATTGACGATTTTGGTTCAACTGATGATTTAGCAACTCCAGATTTGGACATTCCTGATATTAGCGATGAAGAAAATATAGACGAAGTAAAAGAAGAAGAATCTGATGAACCTCTTGAAGTTTTTGATACAACAGGAATGGATGACATTGATTTTGGAATTCCTGAGACTGATTCCAAGCTGACAAGTAGTGATGCTGATTTTGAACTTGGAAATAAAAATGAATTTCCAATGGAAGGCAGTGATTTTGAGATTCCTGGTTTTTCTGATGTTTCTACAGCCAAAGAAGAAAAGAAGAATGTTGGTTTAAAGACATCAAAAGATGGGAAAAACGAAAAAAAGCGGGATCCTATTGAAGAACTTCCTCCAAATACGCTTACAGATGAACAATATAAAACATTCTTAAAAAACTTAAATGAATATCCATTGAATGTTCGTCTTGCCTTTGAAGATTTAATTGTAAAAGATGAGTTTACTGATGATGCAGAATTTGAAATTATTGAAAAGATTTTAAATAAAGCTCCAACAAGGCAGGTAGCCGCACTTCTTGAGAAAATGCTTGATATTACAATTCCTGTTCCTCGTGATTTTGAACACAGAACCGCAGCTGAATACGAATTGTATAAAAAATCATTACAGTATCAACTTAGAAATAAAATAATTCCAGGTTTACTAGTTGGTGTTTTATTACTTTTGGTAGGAATTGGTTTGTTCAACTTTTCAAAGAATTGTATTTACACTCCACTTAAAGCAAACAGTCTTTACAAACAAGGTTATGTTCTTCTTCAAGCTGATGAATACACTCAATCTGAGATGAAATTCAATGAGGCTGTAAAATATAAATTAAGCAAGAAATGGTTCTTCAATTATGCAAGGGCGTACAGAGAGCATAAACAATATCAACGCTCAGAAAAAATGTATACAAATATTCTTAGGGCTTTTAATCATGATAAGACAGCCGGATTGGAATATGCAAAAATGGAAATAGACGATTTGTCTAATTATGAAAGGGCTGAAGAAATATTAAAACGCGAAGTTCTAGATTATCATATCAACGATAAAGACGGAATCTTGATGCTTGGTGATAATTATCTTGAATGGGGAACTGAAAAAGATAGTGAAAAACTTGAGCTGGCAAGAGAGCAATATGCAACGCTGATTCAATTGTACAAACCAAATAATTTATATCTTTCTAGAATGATGAGGTATTTTATTAGAACTAACAATTTGCGTGAAGTTCTACAAGTTGAACAGAATTTCCAAAAAGACGAATCATTGAGTTCTGAAGATTGGACAGAATTAAGCGGATATTTGCTAGATAAATATTACGGGGAATTGTCACCTTCTGATGAATATTTAAGATATGAAATTGACGGATTGCGTAAAAAACTTATAACCGCAGTTAGAACAAATCCAAACAACCCGATTGCTTTATATAATCTCTCTAGATATTTTATAAAAACAAATGAAAACGACAGAATTGAATCAACATTGCAAAATGCAATTTCTATGTTCAATAAAGCTAGAACTTTAAAAACAAGGGATATTTACAAGTATATTGATTCGTTCAGACTTCTTGGTGAGAACTATATTTCCAAAGAAGATTACTTAAAGGCTCAGGAACAATATACAGAAGGTTTAACTTTATATAATGTAGAAAAAGAGAACGCTGGATTTAGTGGTTCAAAAGATATAGGCAGATTGTATGCAGATTTAGCAGATATTAATTATTTTATTTCTGGTAATTATGATGATGCTTTTGATAACTATACTAGTGCAATTGAATTGAATTATGATAATCCCTCAATTAGATACAGAATTGGTTATATGCAATATAGAAATAAAAACTATGCAGAAGCTTTGGGTTCATTTATGAAGGCTGGGGAAGGAAATATCAAAGAGAAGAATTTGATGCTTTCAATGGCAAACACCCTTACTCAAAGAAATGATTATTATGCTTCTGAAGGTTATTATGGAAAATTGATTGATTATCTGGATGAAGAGATTGCTGATAAAGGAATAGTATTCCCTCAAGTGAATAAAGAGGACTATGATTTGGTTGAAACTTATCTTCATGCGGCAAATAATTATGGAGTTACTTTGTATCGTCTTGCTAAACGAACAGGAAACAGCGGCCTGAATGCTAATGCTATTGTTCAATTGTCTCAATCTGTTAGAGCTTGGGATGCATTAACAAGAAATCAAGAAACAATGGTAAGACTTGAAGGAAGTAATCTTGCTGCAGAAAATATTAAATATATTTCAAATCCAGTTTCTTCATTTGAACCAACAATTTATACAGAAATTCCAAAAGTGTTAAAAAAATCAGAAAATATAAATAATCAACAGGACTAATGAATGGAAAATCGTTTTTATAATGGAATTCTAGCGAGTCAAAAAAGAAATAATATCTTAAAGGAAATCTTTAGAAAAAGTATTCACTTATGCAGTGCTTTGGTTCCATTATTCTTGGGATTTAATTACTGGTTGATAATTATTCTAATGGTTCTTGTTCTTATAATTTATATAGTCAGTGAATTTCTTCGATACAAAGGAAAATCAATTCCTTTAATTTCAAAAATTACAGAAACTGCGGCAAGAAAAAGAGATGAAAATAAGTTTGTATTAGGCCCTGTTACTTTAGTTTCCGGGATTTTGTTAGCATCATTATGTTTGCCGTTGGATTGTGCGACTGTTGGAATCTATGCGTTGTCTTTTGGAGATGGACTTGCAAGTTTGGTTGGAAAATTGATTGGACGTGTTGTGATTCCCGGTACAAAAGGAAAGACTGTAGCTGGTAGTTTAACTTGTTTTTTTGCAGTTTTTGTAGCAACTTTCTTATTCTGTCATAACTGTTTAATTGCTTTAATTTTAGGAACAGCGGCAATGTTTATAGAAGTTCTTCCGTTAATGGATTTTGACAATCTTTTAATTCCAATTTTTATTGGTTCTATTTACTATTTTATACACTAACTGTTCCACAAATAGTAGTTGTGTAATTCTCTAAAGAAAATAATTGTTCCGATTGCTAAAAATAAATATCCTAATGAAAGTTTTAATATTGAATATGAAGTTACTAACAAAACGTAACCAATTGTCATTAAAGTAAATCCAAATGTATTTTTTATTGAAGTTTTTTGTCTGTAATTAGTAAATAAAAGTGTAAGTATACAAAAGAAAATAATGATATATGTAAGGTTTCTGATGATTTTTGCATAACTGTAGCTTACGGCATAATTTGGAAGTAATGCTGTGGAATTTACAGGAATCAAGATGGCAAAAAATAAAGATGCAATGATAATCAAAATCAAGTTTTTGCCAAATTCTTTTTTCATTGATAAGTCAAAATTAAAAATAACAGCAAAAAGTAAAGAAAGAGGCGCTAGTATTCGTCCAAAAAGTATTATATCACCTAAATAATTCAACACTCGTAGGTAAGAGTTAATATCATTTAGAACTAAAATCCAAATTCGTATTGTATCTAATAAAATTGAAGCAAGAAAAGCAAAATAGTAAATCATTTCAAAGGCTTGTGTTTTTTCAAAACTTCTGTACAAAAACAAACTTGTAAGTGAAACATATAGAACTTGGAAGAAAGCAAAAATCAAAATGGCAAAAGAATTTTCTTCTGTGATTAATGTGAAAAAAGATTTGCTGAATGAAGAATTAAACTGAAGTGAAAAATTTTTATATTTGATTTGGGAAAATAATAGGGCAATGTCGAAGAGAAGGAAAAAAGTGGAGATGATAAATAGAAAGAAATTCATTTTATTTTTTGTTCTCAGTGTCATAATAAAGATAATATCGATTCACAAAATAATAGTAAAGACAAAATAAAATAAGCCGAAAATCAATATAAGAAAAAATTTAGAAAAAAATGGAAAATATATAGATTTGTATTTTGGGAGGAATTATGAAGAAAATAGCTATTGCAGGTATTATTTTTAGTCTTTTAATTTGTAGTGTTAATGCAGGTGATGTTGCAACATTTGTTGATAAAGGATTTTCTGCAGATGGAAAAAGTTATGTATTTGGTCAATATGGCCGAAAAGATAAAAAATTTCAAAGTTGGGCTGAAATAATTCAAGTTGATATTGAGAAGAACGATTATGTTGATTCTGGTGTATTCAGAATAAATCCGTCAGCTGTAACTGTTGATAAATCAGGCAAAGAAATTTATGAATCACTGGAAGCTAAGAATTTCTTTTATATTGATAAATTGAATTGCAAGGTAGCTGATGCTGATCATACTTTGTATGTTTGTGATGATGTGAATAAACTTGGAAGCGATGTTATTGAATTTACTGATTTCACTGGTTCTTCAATTGAAAATCCTGATAAATATTTTATTCAATTGAATCAAACAGTAAATGAAAATAAAAGCGGCATCAAGTCATCATTTTATATTGATGTCACAAAGAAAGACTCAAATGGAAACATTCTGACAAGTCAAAAAGTTGGTTCTCCTAATATATTAAGAAAAGGAATTAAGAACTACAAGATTGAAAGAATCTTTATTGATAATTCTAAATCAAAGTTCATTTTTGTAATTGAAAAAACTTTGGAAGATGAAACTGGAATTTCAATTAGATATATGGTTGAAGCTGCAGAAATTAAATAAAAAACTTCCGAAAAATAACATAACGGGAAATATTAAAGTGTTTCCTCCTTAAGTTAAGAGTCGTGTGAATTAGTGAAATGTCTATAAAGAGATTTTTCACTTTGTTCATACGACTTTTTTTTTGAGGTGATTATGAAGAGATTTCTATGTTTCTGTGTTCAAGTTGTATTGATTGTAGGAATTACAATTCTTGCGGTCATACCTTTTTCATGCAGAATGACAAGCGAAGGAGTGAATATAATTGGTGGGGATTATCAACCTCCAACATTGGACGAAGTTATTGTTGATAATGTGAATTTTATCAAGCTGAGATTTTCTGAAAAAGTAAGTGTAAAAGGAACGGTTGTTTCTTTATTTGTTGAAGGTGAAAGTGACAGTACTGATACTTCTTCAGAAAATCTTTCCGTTTCATTATCAAGAGCAAGTGGCAGTTCGGACGGCATATCTTCTTATGTCACTTATGATGAAGATGATAAAATAGTAAAGATAAACTTTGGTGATGAGACTGTAGTTGGTGAGAAATATGAACTTTTTGGAATAGTTGAAGATTCTATTGGAAATTCTCTTACTTTTTGTATTCCGTTTTATGGTTTTAATGAACCTATTCCCAAAATTATTATGACCGAAGTTCTTCCTCAAACTGTTCCAAAAGGTACCACAATTTCTAAGAATGAGTTCATTGAATTCCTGGCTTTAGAAGATGGAAATCTGGCTGGTATTGAAGTTTGCAGTGGTTCGACGGGAGATTCTGAATCGTATCAGTTTCCTTCTGTTGAAGTAAAAAAAGGTGAAGTCTTTGTCTTGCATACACAAAAAAGAGGCGACGGTTGTATAAGTGAAGTAAACAGTGATTTGTCATCAGCAACTTCCGGGTATACTAATCCTGATGTTAGGGATTTATGGGTGAATCGCGAAAGTGGATTTTTAGGTAATGAAAGCGATGTAATTATTGTAAGAAATGTTTCAACAAAAAAAGTATACGATGGATTAATGTTCAGAACGGAAGCAAAAGTAAAATGGACTAAATATATGGAGGATTATGCAAAGATTCTGGCTGATTCAATGATTTATCCCGATTATGATATTCTTTCTAGTGTTTTAATTGACAAGCTTGGTTCTAGTTCAAAAAAATCAATTATTAGAAATGATATTGATAGAATTTCAGAAGATGAGGAGTATCCTATAAAGTCGGAAAATACTTCGTGGACAGTTGGAGAAGTGAATTCTGGAAGTGTATAACTGGAATGTTTCTTTGCATTAATGTATAATTTATGTATGGTAGAATTATTAGCTCCAGCAGGAAATCTAGAATCATTAGATGCTGCAATTGGAGAAGGCGCAGATGCTGTTTATTTAGGATTAAAGAGTTTTAATGCACGATTAAGAACAACGAATTTCGCATGGAATCAATTTGAAGCCGCGGTGGATTCGCTTCATAAACAGCAGAAAAAAATTTATGTTACTGTTAACACAGTTTGTGAAGAAAATGAGACGGAACGTTTATATAGATTTTTAGCATATTTGAATGAAGTAAAACCTGATGGGTTGATCGTTCAAGATTATGCTGTTATCAGAATGGTTCAGGATTATTTTCCAAATTTGAAGTTACACGCTTCAACTCAAATGAATATTGAAAGTTCAAATGCAGTTCGTCTTTTGCAGAAAGAAGGCCTAACAAGAATGGTTTTGGCAAGAGAATTGAGTTTGGAAGAAATTGCCAAGATTAAGAATGAAACAAAAGCAGAATTGGAAGTATTTGTTCATGGAGCTTTGTGTGTTAGTGAATCTGGTTTATGTTTGTTTTCAAGTTTTCTAGGTGGAAAGTCAGCCAATAGAGGAATGTGTACTCAAGCTTGCAGAAGACTTTATTCTGCAGAAATTCCTGGTGGAATTCATCAAGGTTATTATTTTTCTCCTTGTGATTTAGAATTAATAGATCAGATTCCTTCACTTATTGAAGCTGGTGTTGATTCGTTCAAGATTGAAGGACGAATGAAAAGTGCAGAATATGTGGGAAGTGTAGTTTCTGCATACAGATATGTAATTGATCATTATCAAGAAGATAAAAAAGGTGCAATTGCTGCAGGTAAAAGAATATTGGCTTCTGATTTTGCACGAAGTAAAACAAATTATTGGTATGGATTCAAATCTTTGGAAGAAGGTGTTGAAGCAGCTGGTTCTAAAATATTAAATCCAAATCAAGCTGGTGGAACTGGTATTTACTTAGGAAAAATCTCTGCTGTAAAACCTGCTGATCCATCTGTTGTTGAAATGATAACAAAAAATGCAACTAAAGATACTCCACCTGAACAACTTAATGTAAAAATGGCTATTTTTAGTGGCGGTTCATACGACCCAGAACCAGGTGATTCAATCCGTCTTCATAAGAAGGATGATTCTGGAAGAGTTAGTAGCAAGGTTAGAAGTGTTGAAATTACTGATGATGATAAGCATTGGGTGAACATTCCTGGTGGTTTTTCTATTGGTGATAGTGTTTATTTGTTACAAACAAAATCAATGTCAAAACGATATGCTCATGTATTGCCTCATGATATTGGTAAATATAGACGCCAACCTAATGATGAGTTGCTACCAATTCTTGATATCACTCCTGTAAAAGAAAAAGAACTTAATTATTTTCCAGAAGGAATTTATGTTCAAGTTTCAACTATTCAGGATATCTTTGCAATTCAAGGTATCAATCCAATAAAAGTGATATTGGAATATAATTCAGAAACTTCTTATGATTTATTAAATCATAAGACAGTTTTACCTTTCTCTAAAAAGCAGATATTTATTTCTTTAGATCCATTTTGTGCCTCAAGTCAGGAAGATAAGTTATTAGAAGAGTTGAATATCCTTATTGAAGATGGATATAAAAACTTTATCATAAATAATATAGCTCATATAAATATGCTGCAAAATAAAGGCGTGAATATGGTGGCTGGTCCATATTTATATACATTTAATAGATGGGCTGTATCTTGGTTGGAAAATCAGAGTATTGGTGCTTTTATCATGCCTTATGAAAATTCAAGAAGAAATCTAGAGGCTACATTTGATTCATCTGTACGTGCAAGAGTTTTAGTTCCTGTTTTTGCATATCCAACTTTATTCAGAATGAGATTTAAATTACCAACTGATTACAATTTCACTTATTTTGAAGATAAAGAAGATTCTGTATTTAAAACAAATTCTACAAAAGACGGTTCTTTTGTAATGCCGGAAGAACCTTTTTCTACACTAGATAAAGTTCAGTTTATTTACAATTCTGGATTCAAACGTATCTTGATTGATTTTTCAAAAACAAAAGTTTCTCGTTCTCAGATAAAATCAGTGCTGACTTCATTAACAAAGGCTATTCCTCTTCCTGATGTTTCTAGATTCAACTGGAAAGATGGTTTTTATTCTCCAAAACAAATGGAAGAATATAGATCGAGCAATCTACGTGAAGCTGAAAGAAAGAAGCAGATACAAGATATTTCTGCAGAAAGAAATAGAGAAATGCGTTCTGTTAAAGGTTCACGGTTAAAAGGTGGACGAAATTTTACAAATAAGCGTCATTAG
>CAYFND010000004.1:42797-70636 GCA_964344405.1 uncultured Treponema sp.
AAATCTAATTTCTGGCTCATGTTTTTTAAGAACTAGAAGACAGCTACATCTTGTTCAGACTGAACAAAAGCCTCTGACTTTGGAGAAACGACTTCATCAGCTTTTGCATCAGAATTCTGAAAAATCGGCTTAAATTCAATATGTTCACCAACAATAAGAATTTTACTTTGTGTTTTTCCGTCCGAATCCTTCCATCTGTTTTGCTTCAGTCTGCCCACAACTCTAATACCTCTACCCTTTAAAGTATTCTTCTCGCAGACGTCCGCTATTCTACCATAGGTTTCAACATCAAAAAAAGACACTTCTTCATAAGATTCTCCATTGTTCTTCTTCGCAAAGCGATTAACAGCTAAAGAAAATTTACATACTTTGAATCCCTGCATCGGTTCTGTAAGTTCAGCATCCTTTACAACATTGCCTTCAAGAATAAGTGAGTTCAACTGGTTCATAAAAAACTCCAAAAAATAATAATCCGCGCTAACAAACAACGCGAAAGAGCTTCATCAGAAGTTCTTATAGAGAATATTGTCTTTTTTGAAATAAATCGGAAGGTTTTAAAAAAAGTTTTTATCCGTTGCTAACTAATTTTAATATGTAAAGGGTTACATATTCGGTAAGGTTCTTTTCTTCTTTGATTTTTTGCATATTTGGAGTTTTAACAAGAGTCTCTGCTAAATTCTGAACACGTTCTTTTGTAAAAGAATTTGAAGAAAGTGTTTTTACAACTCTTCTTGTGTAATCTCTAATCAATGAATTAACATCTTCTACCAATTGCTGGGTTGCTTCTGGTGAAATAATCTTATTCCATTGTTTTATAGAATAATTCAATTCTCTATCTAAAGAGGAGCCTTCAGGAATCAATTCTTTTGAGATGGAAATAGCTTGTTCTGCCAATTGTTCTTGTTTTGAAACATGTTTTTGAGGTTTTGAATCATCTTTTTTAACCTCAATTTTTTGTGTTACTTCAGTAGAATGCTTATTCTTCCTTTTATTTGAAAACAAGCTTAACAGCCAGGAGATAATTGGAATGCTGTAGATAAATGGAAGCCTGATTTTTGCACTAGATAAAATCTGTGAATTTTTAAGCATTAGCAATTCACTGAAAGGTAGCAATTTACCTTCAGAAAAGATTTGGAAAGCTTGAAGAGTTTCGTCATCTTCTTTTTCATAAGATAAGAGCGTCATAAAATTAGCTGTTAAAAGTGCATATAAAACAGGAGAAACAGATTCAACTTGTTTTTGAAGGCAACGCTCAAATTGTTCTGAATTAGTCATTTCTGGAAGCTTTTCATAATTTAAGAGTGCGTTGAACCATTTGTTTTCAAGAATGTCTTGAATTGTATCATGGGCTTCACCACAGAGTTTTACAATAATCTGAATTATCTTGTTTTTATAAACGTAATACCTTGTTCCTGATTCAATTTTGAATACAAGAAGACGGGGCAACTCAGACTTATTTTTTGTTGTAGAAAGATCTTGAAGGAAGTTACGTAAATCGTCTTCTGAATAAAGTCCATACAAGAGTTTTCCGCTTTGATTTTTGAATTTTAAAATTTGGTTCATTGAATAGAAGAATGGATATTTTCCTAAATCTTGTTCCAGTTCTTTTAAGGCTTCTTCTTTTTTCTGAGAGGTCTGCATTTTGTCTTTTAAGTAAGTGCTGTAATTTTCGCAGATATAGACTGATTGTAATATATTTATATCTTCAAGTGTTTTATCTTGAATCTTTTCAAAATCCTGGCGGATAAAATAACAAAGTTGATTCCACAAGTAATAATCATCGCTGTTAATCAAATCTACAGATTCTTTTAAATTTTCATCAACAAAATGCTTAAAGAAGTTCTTTATTGAAATTTCTTTTGCAGGATTTGTTCCACGTAGCTTTTTTAGGAAATAATCGTGGAATTCATCTTTCTTCAAAATCTTCTTGATTTTTATTTGGGCTATATCATGCAAAACTGTAACAGGAACACAAGCTGGAAGTAAAAGGGATGGAATGTTTTGAGGAAATTCCAAAATATATAATAAAGGTGATTTTACATTTGTATTGTTGATTGAAGAAGGAATGTAAGAAGTTGATTCTTTGCGTTCCAAAATTGCAACAGGAAAAAGTTTCGGTAGATCGGAAACTAGAGGAAAAGGAGTAGAGTCATTTGTAAGAATGTCTTTGTATTGTTTTGAATAAATTACAGAATAGAAGGAAATTGAAATTATTGTGCGTTTATTTCCATTTGTAACCAAAGTTACAAGACGTTTTTCTGTTAATCCTTGAATTTCTGCCAATAGAGTTTCTGCAGGGTCGCCTAAATATTTAACAAGGTCGGCTTGTTCTTCAACATGATGTTCCGCATATTTTTTGATATAAGTGCAAAATTCTCTAAAATCAATAAATCCTGACTTTTTTTTATCAGCGTAAAAACGAATAATCGAACTAAGATTTGATGTTGTAGGCATGTGACAATTTTATAATAAAAAAACTGAATAAACAAGATAAATAAAGGTCTATTGAAATGAAAATGTAAAGTAATTAAAATAAAAAATATGATAATAGCTCAAAGAATGAAAAATCTTCACCCTTATATTCCAGGTGAACAGCCAAAAGATAGAGATTACATCAAATTAAATGCAAATGAAAATCCTTATCCTCCATGTGAAAATGTTATTGAAAAAGTTATTGATTCTTTAAAGAAAAATCCTAAAAAAATGACATTGTATCCAGATCCTGATTCTTTAGAATTGCATAAAGCTATTGCTGATATGTTGAATAAGACAGGTGGTGTTTTATGTAGAGCTAACACCGATGGAAAAAACGTAACACCTTCAACAGAAGACAAAATTCCTTTTACTGTAACTCCAGATATGATTTATTCGGGTAACGGTAGCGACGAAGTTTTATCATTTATTTTTTATGCTTTTTTTGATGGAAGTAAAAAGTTCGTAATGCCGGAATTCACTTATAGTTTTTATCCTGTTTATGCTGGTTTTTATAATATTCCAAGTGACTTGATAAAATTGAAGTCTGATTGGTCTTTGGATACAGATAAGATAATTGAACACGCGAATCAAAATGATAGCGGTGTGATTTTTGCGAATCCAAATGCTCCAACCGGAATAGGATTGACTAGAGCTGAAGTTAGGGAGATGCTTAAGAAAACAAAGAAAGACGAGATTTTTATTGTTGATGAAGCTTATGTTGACTTTGGTGGCGAAAGCTGTATTCCTTTGTTACAGGAATTTGACAACCTTTTGATTGTTCGTACTTTTAGTAAAAGTTTATGTAGTGCCGGTGTCAGACTTGGTTATATTGTTGCTTCTCCAAAATTAGTTGATATTGTTACAACTGTTAAAAATTCTGTGAACCACTTTCCAATTGATGCTATTGCTCAAGAAACAGGAAAAGCTGCTTGTGAAAATGTTGGATATTATGTTGAATGTGCAAAAAAAGTTGCTGAAGAAAGAGATTCTTTTTATGAATTTTTGATTGAAAACGGTTTTTCTGTGGTGAAATCTCAAACTAATTTCTTGTTTGTAAGAAAAGACGGAATTTCTGGTGAGGATTTATATCAGAAAGTAAAGAAAGAGGGAATTCTTATTCGACATTTTGGAACAAAAGGGATTGAAGATTATGTTCGCATAACAATTGGAAATCATGAAGAAATGGAAGAATTAAGAAGAGTAATCTTAAAAATAATTGAAAAGGCGTAAAAAATGAAAATATTAGTTTTATCTGATTTGCATGCAAATAATAAAATTTTGGATGATATGAATGATTTGTTTTCAGCTGCTGATGCTGTAATTTTTGCAGGTGATTTTGCTGAATGTTTTAAACCAGAAACTGGAAAAGATGCGTTGGAAGCTTTGTGCTTAAAACACGATAATATTTTGGCTGTTCTTGGAAATTGCGATGAACCTAGTTTTATAGAAGAACTTGAAGATAAAGATATTTCTATTGAAAACACTATAGTTTATTCTGATGGAATTGCATTTGCCGGAAGTGGCGGCGGAAGCATTTTTACACAAAAAACAGTCAATGAAAGAAGTGAAGAAGATTTGTTGTCTGATTTTGATATAATTGAAAGTTCCATAAAAGACAGCGGCGATTCTTCAATGTGGAAGAATACAATTTTAATCAGTCATAATCCACCAAAAAATACTAAATGTGATAAAGTTAATGAAACTTTGCATGCAGGAAGTCAGATCTTTACAGATTTTATTCAGAAGAACCAACCTTTAGCTGTTGTAACAGGCCATATCCACGAAGGTGTTGGTGTTGATAAAATTGGAGAAACTGTTGTAATGAATCCGGGCGCTTTATTAGAAGGTCATTACGGAATTCTGGAAATTGAAGATGGAAAGGTTGTAAAAGCCGAACTTCATACAGTAAACGAATAAAGAACTAGAAGACTTTCAAAATTAAGTGTTTTGAAAGTCTTTTTTTTATTTTGAAGAAGTGCAAATTCTAAATCCAAAATAATCATAATATTCATTTGGATCAAAACTGTAACGATCGCCAGAATAGAGGAAAGGTGTGTATATAGAGCAACTTCCACCTCGGCTAACTCTTTCATAACCAATCTGCGGACCATAAGGCTGTTCTTTTGAATAGTTCTCAAACCAATCCCAGCAAAATTCCAAGACATTGCCGCTCATATCAAAAATGCCAGCGTTGTTTGCGTTGCCGCTGGAAGGTTCTGTTATTGAATCTGGATTGAACAAAGTTCCTGAAGTGCCGACTGTCCTTGTGGAACCGGCGTTTTCTGAATTCCAAGCAAAAATATCAGAGTCGCTTTGATTTTGACCGCTCACTTGATTTCCTTTTTGGAATCCGTTTTTTGTCTTTCTAGCGGCATATTCCCATTCTGCTTCAGACGGAAGTCTAAAACCGTCTGCTTCCCAGTTGCATTCCGATAAATCCAATGAAGCTGTGTCAGAAGAGTCGCGCAAAACTTCTCCGTTATATGTGTAGCACGGTGTTCTGTTTTTTAGTTCGCTTAAAGCGTTGCACCAAACTACAGCATCGTACCAGCTTATCATTGTTACCGGTTGAGTTTCTGTGTTTGCATCTGGAGTTGCGTCCCTTCTGCCAAAAGTTCCACCTTGTCCGGGATTTTGAAAGTAGTAGCCGATTTTTTCCGCTTGTTTTTTTGTCTGGTACCACAATCCGTAAGTTGTTTCATATTTATTTATGGAGAAAGGTGAAAGAGTTCGTCTGACTGTGTAAGACTGAGTGTCTTCACCTTGTTCATAAGTCAAATTGTTTGAAAAATATACAAAATTTAAATGAGAAAACTTTGTTTGTGAAAATAAAAAGTTCTGTGATAAAAAACAAAGGAGACAGATAAATAGAGAAGTTGAAATTTTTTTCATAAAAATCAGTATAGCATAAAGAATTTATCTTTTCATTAACTGTTTTTCTTGTTTCTTAAGTTCTCTCTTTTGAATCCGTAGTTTTTTTCGTTGTGAACGAGTAAGCTTTTGTTCGTAGTTACTTTTTTTGTTGATGTTCAAAATCCAGTTTGCAATGAAGACAGATGCCAAACATAAGCCGGAAATCAAAATGATGGCGTAACGTCCCATGTTTTCAAAAGGAAGAGGATAGTTCATTCCAAAGAAACTTGTTATAAAAGTTGGAACCATCATTACAACGTTAATTATTGCAAGCTTCTTCATTACGATGTTCAAGTTGTTTGAAATAATTGAAGAATAAGCGTCCATTACACCAAAAAGAATGTTTGAATAAGTGTCGGCCATCTCTATAGCCTGTCTGTTGTCAATTTTTACGCCTTCAACAAAATCAAAATCCTCTTCATCAAATTGAATCAACTTTGTGTTGTTCATCTTTTCCAAAAGAAGCTGGTTGCTCTTGAGTGATGTTGTGAAGTAGACAAGGGATTTTTCCAAACTGAGCATCTGGATGATTTCTTTATTTTCAATTTCAAGACGCATTTCATTTTGGATTCCGCTTGAACGTCTGTTGATTTCTTTTAAGTATCTAAGGAAGTTTAAATTTGCTCGGTTGATAATCTGCACTATAAAAGAAGGAAAGTCTGAAAGACGAATGTTTCTGATTCTGTTTGAACAAAAATCCCTAAGAACTTCGCTGTCTGTCCAACAAAGAGTTATCAAGATGTTTTTCTTAATTATTATACCGATTGGAACTGTGTAGTAGGGAGTGTCGGCACCCGGTTCATAAACAGGAACTCGAACAATTGTAAGAATATATCCTTCACCTTCTTCAATTCGTGACAATTCATCCGAGTCAAGAATATCAAGGATATGGTCTTGTTCAATATTGAATTCATTTTGAAGGGAATTTGTTTCATCCCTTGTAACAAGACGGGCGTCAACCCATGTTGGAGTTTTATTGTCTAATTCACTTTTTTTGATTTTTTTAAATTGACCGTTAATTTGCTGCCAGTAATTAATCATGATTATTTTCCTTTGAAAGTTTTTAATCCTCCAAAAGAAAACAAGATTCTAGCATTTCTTAAGGAGGTTCATTGTAAATCTATGCGTACACGAATGATATCCGGAGCAACTACTACCGCTGTCCATAAATGACACCTCCAAAAATAAAAATAAGCTTGAAAAATACGTCCAAGTCTCAGAAATAATAACAAAAAAGGAAAATGAATACAATAAAAAAATTCCAAAAATGTATGAAAAAAGAAATATTAAAGTATGAAGGTAATAAAACACAAATGCATTAAAAAACTGATGTCACTAATTTTGATGATGATTCAATTCTGTCTGTTTTGTGAGGAGAACTTTTACAGTTGGGATTTTACAGATTGCGATATTAAGGAAATCATTTTTGCAATTTCACTTGATACAGGAAAATCTATTGTGGCTGATGACACTGTAAAAGGAAAATCCAGTTTGAAATTTTATGGCAAGGATTTGGAGCAAGGTTTTGATTCGTTTTTGCAGAATTCAAGGTTGTTTGTAACAAAAGAAGATGATTTTTGGACAGTCAGCCGTTTTAGGTTTGAAATAAAGGATGAAAGATTTTCACTTGACGTTTTTAATCTGAGCCCGAATCAAATTTTGGAGAAAATTTCTGAGAAAACAAATAAAGCTATTACTTTTGACTCGCTGCCAATGAATGAAATCACAATTCATTTAAAGGATCTAACCCTTGAGGAGATTTTGGAAACTTTGTGTATGCAGATAAACGGGTACAAGGTGATTGCGAATAGAAGCGGATATCATTTTGCAAAGGTGAATAATCAGAATAAAGCGGCGGGTTCCTCCGGACAGATGAAGATTGAACTGAATGAGGATGGCGGAATTTTTGTTGATGCCAGGGAATGCAGTTTTTTATCTATAACCGAAGCGTTGTTTGAAAAATTTGGTGTGAACAGGCAGTTCTGTTTTTTGAATAAAGTTGATTCTGTAATTCCAAGGGCTGTTTTTGTGGGAAAAGATTTTGACGAAACGCTGAAGAAACTTTGTATTCAAAACGGTTTTAGAATCAATTTTAGGGAGGATATCTACTATATCATTCCGGATAATAATTCAAAGGAATCTTTACTGAATGAAGAAAAAGAATGGATTGACATCACTTTGGAATTTTCTGCCGCCTCTGAAGTGGTTCCGTTTTTGCAGAAGAAATTTAAGGATGTTGAGTTTTTGCCCTGTCCTGATAAATCTGTCTTGTTATGTAAAGTTAGTGAAAGTGAGAAAGATGAAGTTTTGAACCTTATAAAAACTATAGATCTTGAGAGGAAGGTTTATTCTGTGGATTTGAAATATATAAAGACTGAGGATTTTTTGAAAATCATTCCGAAATCATTTGAAATGGACAATATTCAAGTGATGGAAGGCAAGTCAACTATTTGTTTTAAGGGCACAAAAAAAGAATATGAAGAGTTGTTGAAGCAGATTGAAATTTGTGATGTTCCAGTAAAGAGGATCAATTATGATTTGTTGATCTTGCAGTACGACGAAAACAGTCAGAATTCTTGGAGCTCGTCTTTTTCTGCAGGAAGGATTAATCAAGGGGATAAAAATGATATTTCTTTTCAGATGGGAAGTGTGATGGGTTGGAATTTTAATGTGGTCACAGCTTTTGGTCTGGAATTTGCGCATTCCTTGCAAACTTCTATTGAAGAAAACAGAACAAAAGTATTTACAGATACAACTTTGCACGGTGTTTCTGGAAAAAGGATTAATTTTGAAAATACAAATACATACAGGTACAGAGATAACAATATTGATCCGGAAACTGGAAAGCCGGTGTATTCGGGAGTGACAAAAGAGATTGTTTCGGGATTGAAGCTTGATATTTGTGGATGGGTTAGCGGGGATGGAATGATAACCAGTTCTGTTACCGCGTCTGTTACAAGGCAGGGAACGGATACTTCTTCTTCTACAGGAAATCCTCCTCCAACTACAGAGAAGATAGTTACGACGGAAGTTTGTTGTAAAAGTGGCGAGCCGATAGTTTTGAGCGGTTTGATTCAAAATGCAGATGTTTTGGAAGAAAAAAGGTCGCCTGGAGTTTCACGTATTCCGCTTTTGGGAAATCTGTTTAAAAACAAAGAGAAAGTCTCTGAAAAAACGCAAATGGTGATTTATCTAGTTCCGCACGTTAATTCTTATGAAAAGAAAACTTTTGAGGAAATCACTGAAGATGAAGAATGGATTAAAAGAAGAATAGAAGATTTATTACTTTTGGGAATGAAGGAAGATTATCAAGATGAATACTAATAATTTTAAACTTACGCCTTCTTATTGTCTTTATAACGGAGTTGTTATCAAAGAGCAGCATGGTTCTGAAATAAAGTTTTTACTAGAAAAGATTGGCGATGAAAGATTGAAGAAGAGTCTGGAGAAAGCTTTCATCAATCATATTGAAAGTTTGAATAGTAAAAACAATGTTCTTATAGATAAAAACAAAATTCAGATTAGTTATGACCCCTGCAATAGAAAGGAAATACGAAAATATGTATCAACTTTATACGGGAAAAATGATTTTACAAAGAATGAGATAATCAAAGAAGAAAAGAAAGAAAATGAAGCCGCGGCAATATTATTGTTGGAAGATATTATTCTTGAAGCCGTCTACTTTAATGCAACTGATATCCATATAGAAGAAAATATTGTGAAATTCAGAATTGGTGGAATCCTCCAAAATAAAAAAGAGATTCAAAAAGAAAAGATGGAAGAAGTTGTGCGGCGGATTAAACTTTTGAGTGGAATGAATGTCATGGAAAAGCGAATCTGCCAGAACGGGCATTTTGTTTTTGGTGAAAAGAAATCTATCTTTATAAGGGCTTCAACAGTTGGAATTATCAGCGAAAACTTGATGAACACAGCGGAATCAGTCGTGCTGCGTATTCTGGACACTTCCCGCCTGCCTTTGGAAATTGAGAGGCTTGGATTTTCAACAATTCAAGTAGAAAAAATTCGGAACATCAGCTCTATGAGAAATGGGCTTGTTCTGGTGTGCGGTCCAACTGGAGCTGGAAAATCAACAACTATAGCGTCAATTCTAAGTGAGATTGCAAGAAACAACTCATATAAGATAATCAGTCTTGAAGATCCGCCTGAATACTTGATTAAGGGTGTTACTCAAATTGAAATTGATGAGAACATAAACAGGACATTTGATAAGGTTTTGCAAAATGTTTTCAGGCAGGATCCAGATGTAATAATGATTGGTGAAATTAGAAACAAAGATGAAGCTTCCGTTGCCGTTAAAGCCTCTTTGACTGGACATCTTGTTTTTGCAACATTGCATGCGTCGAGTGCGGAAAGCGCGGTGTTGAGGCTGGAGGAACTTGGGATTCCGTTAAAACTGATAACTTCAATATTAAAAGGCATCATCGTTCAAGATTTGAATCATTTCATGGAAGATGTAAATCTTGTAGGCTGCGTTTCAATTCCAAAAGTTAATTTTCATGAAATCATCAATCAAGATTTGAGCGAAATTGAGATGGAAAAATATTTTCAAAATATTTCTAATGGTAAAGAAATTTTACAAAAGAGCTTTCATCTATTGGATAAGAAAAAATCAAATGGAAGGCTTCCGTATTTTGCGTCAGTTGAACAAAAAAGAAAGGTCGTTGGAAATGAAGATTGATAATAGAAAAAATGTAAAGTTGTTTACAGATGAATTGTTTGAACTTATGAATAATCAGAAGATTAATTTGGTGGGCAGTTTGGAGCTCCTTGAAAACACTCAGAAAAACAAAAGGCTGGACGTTATAGAAAAAACTGCATCATTTATTAGAAAAAAGCTGCAAGAAGGTGAATCACTGTCATCAATCCTAAAAGTCTGCCCTTATTTGGAATTTGATAATCTGTATATTTCGTTTATTTCACTTTCTGAAAAGAATGGAAACTTGCTGCAATCATTGTCCTTCTTAAAATCAAAGTGTAACAGGGAGATGGAAAACAGAAGGAAGGTGATTGAATCTGTGATTTATCCTTTTTTTGTAATTGTAATTTCCCTTGTTTTTGGAGTGGCGCTTGTTCTCTATAAAAAATCACTTTTTCACCAAGAAGGAAGTGGTTTTTCCGTGCTCGCAAAGTCTTTTTTATTCATGGCTCTTTTTGTGATTTGTGGATTCGTTTTGCTTAAGAATGTGTTTGATGAAAACAAGTTGTATGAAGCATTTTTGGTGATAAGTTTTCAAATTAAAGCAGAAATGAATTTAGCTTCGGCAATTTGCTGTGTGATTGAGTTTTTTGGTAGTGATTCAAAATATGGAATTTTCTTTGAATCTGTAAGGGAAAAAATCGAATATGGCAGCGATATCAGAAAGGCTTTTTTTATAACAAGGAGCATTTTGTGGAATTCTAAAACCCGTTCCCAAATAAACAACTTGTTCTTTCTTGCAGAAAAAAGTGGCGGCAAAAGTGATGTCTTTGAGAAAGCGGCGTCTTGTATTTTTGAGAAAAGCGAGATGACAAGGAATTACTGCATGAAATTAATTGAACCAATGTGCATCGTTGGTGTCGGTTTGTTCTTGCTTTCCATCGTAATAACTTTGTATATGCCTTCATTTTCAATGCTAAAAATCTAAACACGATATCTAAAAAAAAATAAATCTGGTTTTATAGGAGAATTAATTGCAAAAAAAGTTTGGAGTTAGAAAAAGTGATAAAAGAAAAGTTTGGTCTGAAGGCTTTACGTTTGTTGAAACTATTGCTGTTTTATCTGTCAGTGCAATTTTGGCGGCCGGTACATCTGTTTCGGCGGCAAAACTTATCAATCTGGCAAAGCGTACATCGGCGCACAATCAAATTGAAGGATTTTCTTCTGCATTGCAAACGTATTTTCTTGATTGCGGGGTGTTTCCAACTTCAGAACAAGGACTCAGTTCTTTGTGGGAAAAACCAATTTTGTATCCAGTACCGGAAAATTGGAACGGACCATATCTTGAAAGTAGACCAAAACAAGATCCGTGGGGATTCGATTATGAATATTTCAATACAAAAGATTCCGTTGTATCAGCGGAGGTTCCAAAAAACATACCGTTTTTTCTTAGGTCGTTAGGAAAAGATGGAGTTGAAGGTGGAAGCGGCGATGACGAAGATATTCTTTCTTGGAATTAGGAAAAGATATGAGAGGAATGCTTTGTTTTGTGATTTTTTATGCAGTCTTTAGTTCTGCTTTGATTTCAATAAGCCGCACTCAAAAAAGTGAGTTGGCTAGATGGTCAAAAGAAGAAGTCCGTTTGAATGAATATTTTAAAACAAATAATGAGAATCAAAAAATTATCGCTCGGAATTGATATTCCACAATTGAGAGGAATTTTATGAGGTTGGTTGAAGTTATCGCCGTCTTGATGTTGACGCTCGCTTCTTCATTTTTTATTGCAAGAGGCGTTATTGATATCTCAAAAAACTCAGTCTTGGTGAATAAGAAAAAACGCGGTGTTGAAGGAAATAATTTTATCTACAGGAGTTTTGTTCAAACGTGCGGCTCTAAAAATAACGGAAGTGGAACAGGTTTTTCATCGTTGAATGAATGGCAGGTTACCTGCCGTGCGATGTTCAATCTGGATTATATAAGTTGGTGTGAAGCTTCTGAGTTTATGATTGTGGATGAAGGCAAGGAAAAACTTATGTATGGAAAATGGGAGTCTGAACTGTTGGAAGGCGAAGTCTTTTGTATGAATGAGTAATTTGGGGAGTTTGTACATAATTGAACAAGTTTTTAATCTCAACTAAAGATTATGATTTTTATTCTTTTCGCCTGCACTCAAATTATTTTGCGGGTAGAAAGCGGATGATTTTCATTAACTCTGAACTGGATAAGGTTCATCCTTGTTTTTCTTTGTCATTTTGTATTGATGCAAGAAATCACATAAAAAAAAATGGACTTTTTGTGGATGTTGTTGTGATGAACGCTTTGAAATTGGCTGAATTGAAGAACAAACATGGGGCAAATTTGTGGATAAAAGAGAAAAAACTGATAAGGGTGTTTCAAAATAAAAAGAAAGTACTTTTAGAACGGATAGCTATTTTCATGATTCTACCATTGTTCTTGCTGGGATTCTTCCACTTGAAAAATATATTTCTGCAAAATAAGAACATCGTGAACGACTCTGTTGTGAAGATTTCTACCAATAAAGAAAGTGACGAGCCATACAATTTTGGCGCCCTTTTTAAGCGAATAGCCTTTTATAAAGGAATAATTGAAGAACTAAAGGTTGAGGAGACGAACGGAACTGTTGTAACAAAATTGCAGGTCTGCGATCTTCCCCCGGAATCAATCATAGTTCGTGATGAAAAGATTTCTCCTGTAGTTTACGTTGATAAAAAGCCTTTTTTTACAATAGAAATACGGGAACGACACAAACACCAAAATGATTATGATTTTTCTCCGGAAAAGATTATTCCAGAACTTCGTGAACAGATTTTCACCATGAATGGACTTGTTAAAGAGGAAGATTTTATTCAAGGAAGTGTAAAACTTCAATTTACAAGAATGACAGAAGATGATTTCTGCCGGTTCATTGATTTTATTAGCACCATTTTACAAAAGCATAAGAATTCTATAAAAAGTTTTGCACTTTCAACTACAGAAGACAATGACGTTGTTGTGACTTTAGTTCTAGCAGAATTTGGCGGCATGAACGATGCCTCATTCCTACAAGAAATGAAAGTTTCTCCAAAACTCTTTATAAAGGAAATCAAGAATGAATCCAGAAAAGAAACAACATTTGTGAAAAAGGATGGTCACCAAGAGAAAATCGTTCCGCCGGATAAAGAGTCAGTTCCCCAGAATGTAATTGGGAGGATTAAAAATCCAGACGGCTTATACAAGGTTTTTTATAAAGATAAAGACGGAAAGATAAAGTTTTTAGTTCAAGAAAAATAGAGAAAAAGGAGGACTATTTGAAAGTTAAATCAATATTGTTCCTAATGTGCTTGCTTTTTGTTTCCTGCAAATCCACAAAATATTTTACGGAAGACGCGGATTTGTGCGGTTTGGTCGTGGATGAAAAGAATCAGCCTGTTTCATTTTTTGAAATGACTTGTGTCGGGCCGAATGGAACAATAGAAAATGTTGTAACAAACGAGAATGGTGTTTTTGTTTTTTCAAACAAAAAATCAGGTGGATACATTTTGAGTGGATGCAAGAACGGTTGGAATGTTTTGTCAGATAAAAAAGTGGATTTTATTGATTTCAAGCAAATCGTTTGTTGCAAGGTTTGGAGTTTTGAAAAAGTAATTGGGGAGACAAAAGTTCTTACAGAAAAAAATAATTATGAAGAAGCCCTTTCTGTAATTGAAAAAGTCAGCGTTAAAGAGGATACGTTAATTGAAATTGCCGTTCTTTTTTATAAATCGTACCTAAATTTCAAAATTGGGAATCTGCAAGAATCAACAGAACATTATGAAAACCTAAAGAGAAGCATAAATAATCAAAGAAGAAATTTTTATTTTAGAGAAGAGATTAAAAAACTGGAGGAGCTCATAAACATTACATAAAAATTTCAGCTTTTTCATTCATCAATTAAATTTTGGAGGATTGTTTGGTAAAAAAGATATTTAAACTTTTTGTCTTAATGAATGTCTTGCTGATTTTTTCAAACTGCAAGATGTTTTCTGCTGAAAATCAGATACCGTATGTAATTTCTGGTGATATAGATTTTGATGAAGATGAGTCTATTTTGCTTCATTATAAAATTTACAATAACAGTGAAAAATCCATATGCTCATATACCCTTGTTTTTTATGTTTACGATGAGGACGGAAATCCGCCCGTGTATTGTTCCAGCAATTTTGTAATAAATATAGCTTCTGTCGTCGCCCCGTATTCGTATATTGAAGATGACGTTAATTTGCAATCGTATTTTGTAGAGACATTTGATTCCACTTACAATATTGATTATCTGTACGTCAGTAATATTTTATACAGCGATGGAACTGTTTTTTCTGATCCGCTTGGTTTGTCTGTGTATCAATAAGGGGTGGAAATGAAACGATTTTTTTTCATTTGTTCCATTATCGCCTCTTTAACTTTTTTTAGTTGTGATTTTCTTCCATCTGAAAATTTACTCTATCTTGCAACAATTCCCAAAGAAACAGATAGAAAGTGGTCAATCTTGATATATATGTCGGCTGATAATGATTTGGAAACTGACGGCCTTCGTGATCTATGTGAAATGGAAATGTCCTTGCTTGATACAGATGAGGTCCAAGTCCTTGTTTTATTGGATAGAAGCTCTTCGTACGATTACAGCCTGGATAATTGGAGCGGGACCAGGCTGTATGAATTGTGTACGAATAAAAGTTCTGGTGAAGGGAGCATTATTTCAAAACAAATTGAATGTCCGGTGTTGGGATTGAATACACTGACAGATTGTGAATTGGAAATGTCCTCACCTTATGTATTATCGCAAACACTTTCTTTTATGTTGGCTAATTATCCTTCAGAAAAAAATGCCCTGATTATGTGGGGACATGGAACCGGATGGAGGAGTTCTTCTTCTGTTGAAGGCATATCCCGTGCTTTTGCATTTGATTCGACTTCTTCATCTTGTTTGTCGCTCAAAGATTTGGCAAAAGCAATAGATGAAGGAACTTCCGGGCAGAAGCTTGATTTTATTGGATTTGACACTTGTTTTGGTGGAGAAGTTGAAGTTGCGTATGAATTAAGAAACCTGTCTTTGTATGTAGCCGGTTCAGCATGTCTAATTTTAAGTGAAGGTTGGAATTACAAAGGCTTGTTCGATTCCTTTTCATTATGTCCAGAAAAGTCGCAACTTGATTTGTGCGATTCTGTTGTAAGTCAATTTGCGCAATATTACCAGAATATTGATAACACTACGATTTCAGTTTCAGCATCTTTATATATAGAAGAATTATTCCAAAAATTTAATGACTTCTGCGCAGAAGCCGCAACAGAGATAACAACCACAACTGTAAGGGACGGCATTATCAGAAGTTTATGGAATCTAACAGAAGGAAAATTCACACATGGCGGTGTAGATGATGATGTCTATATTGATATGAATACTTTGGTGGATGTTGTCTACAATTCGATTTTAAATCACACAGCCAGTCTTGATGAAGCATATACAGAGTTCAAGTCTGGTCTGGATAAAGCTGTTGTAGAAAGTTGGGCGAATGAGAACATGGACGTAAGCCTGGGTGTGTATTTTGCGTCAATTTCTGCTACAGGTGGAATCAAAAGTATATTTCCTTCTGCTTATGTAAAAGGAAAAACAAGCAATCAGATTTCTTTTGTAACAGATGCGGATGGATACGTTCCCCACAACCAAGTGGCGGACAGCCTTATGGATAAATTATTTTTTTCTACAGATTTGGAGAGTTAATGAAAAAGATACAATTAATCTTGATGTTTTTTTGTTTTGTAGTTGCAGCACAAAGTCAAAGCGCTGATCAAACACCAAGTTCCGCGTCATCTACAAGTTCAAGCCAAACTACAGCTGGAGCCACAACTTCCCAAGATCAAAGCAGCGAATCAAGCAGTACTCCTTCTGGTGAAAATGCGGGGACTGGTGAAGGTTCGCCAACAGACGGTGGTTCAAGCTTGGAACAAGAGTCTTCCACTCAAGATAAAGCAACTCAAACATCAGTGTCCATCATTAATAGCGCAATAAGTGGAAAGTCAGATTTATCATCGTTTTCAAATGATCAATTGACTAATGCATTATCGTTTTCTCACCTACACGGAGACGTTGGATATGACGTAATTATGCTTGAGTTAATGGAACGCGCTCAAAAGGAAAATGAAAGTGAGATTGCAAAATTGATTAAAGAAAAGGGGAAGCTCCAAGCCGAAATTGATAAAATCAGAGAAAAAGTTGACACAGATTTGAAAAGTTATGTATTTAAATCTACTTCTGAAATAGTCCAGATATTAGTGGATAGGGGTGAAGAGGTAACACAAGAAAAAATCGATCAGTTTGCACAAGAAGAAAAAGAGAGTGTCAGAAATGAAATGCTTAAAAACGATGGATATTATGAAAAGTTAGTCAGTAGAAATGAAAAAATTGACAAATTGCAAACGTCAATACAAACTGCATCTGAAAAATATGAGCAAATGAGCATCACAACAAAGAACATTCAAAACGCGGGCGACCCTGTGAATGTTGTCAGCGGCCGATATATTTGTACTAATTCAGAAATTACAGTTCCAACATCAGATTTCAGCATTTCTAGAAATTGGAGTAATTCCGGTTCTAGATATAACTTTGGGCAGAATTGGTTTTCCTCTCTAGATTCCAAAATAATTCGGTGTAGAAGGCCGGATTTATCTGAAGATGTTTCTTTGTATGAAGAGCTTGTTTCTTTAATAGATAAAGATTTGGAAATCATAAAGAAACTAAAGGAAATAGATAGTTCCGGGGCTTCTTTGTCGTCAAATGAAGACGATTTAAGCGAAAGTGAATTATTACAATTAAAGGAAGACACGCTTCAAAACATCCAGTTTATAAAGGAAACAAAAGCTAGGAATTCGGCTGTTGATAATTTGAATAAAGCTGATGTTTTTGGTGAATTCTCTTATTCTGAAATTCTGAACATTGATTATGATTGTATTTTCTTTATAGACGCCCAAGGCAAGATGAACTTAATAAAATATGAAGAAAACGGAATCTGGAAAAATATAAACAAATCGAATGAAAATCAATACACAGTTTTCAGCCTAGATAAAAACCTGGATATTGCAACTGACATGGACGCATCCGGTGGATTCCTTGTTCAATTTCAAAACGGTAATAAGAAATATTTCAATGAGTATGGATTTTTAATAAAGGAGGTTTCCTCAACAAATCAAGAAACAAAATATGATTATGAAAACGGAAGGCTTTCAAAAATTCATCTTCCATTCAATCAAGTAGTAAATATCTATAGAAATGAAAAAGGCTATATCTCAAAAATATCAAACTCCCTTTATGGTGAAAACGTCTATCAGTATAAAGACAACATTTTAACTTCGGTGATTTACAACAACAAGAATCTCTTCTGTTACGAATATGACGGAGACAAGGATTTAATCAAAATCACAAATAAAGATGCCAATAGCGCAGCTTCCACCTCAATTCAGATTAATTACGAGTTCTATTCAGCCTCATCAACAAAAAAAGTCTCTTCTGTTGTAAATGGAGAAAATCAAATAGAGACATTTGAATATAATGAAGGTTCAAACCGTACAATCCACACGACTTTTGGAGGCAAGGAAGAAGTTTTTGAATACGACATAAACGGAAATATTACATATAAAAAAGATGATTCTGGAAATGAGCTGAAACTGACTGTAGAAAAAGATGGAACTGTTAAATCAATGAACTATAACGGTGAAATTTCAAACTACAAGTATAATCAAAATGGACAGCTGGTTGAAATTTTATACAAGGACGGTTCTTCAGAAAGTTTTGAATATGACGGGTGTGGAAACAAAACGCAGATTCAAAACAGAGACGGCGATATTATTTCTTTTTACTATGACACCCAATCAAAACTTCAAAGAACAGATCTAAACTACAATGTTGATACAAGAATTGAATACAATCAAAACGGCGGTATTAAAAATCTTTATTATGATGAATTGACCGAGCATTATGAATACAACGATTTGGGATTTGTTACGGAAAAAACAGTCTCTCCAAAAAATGGAAGCTCCACAAAAGAATTGTTTGAATACAACCAACAAGGCCGCATTTCAAAGCATACCGACATCTACGGGCAGACGACTTTTTATGAATATACAGCTAATTCCACAAAGTCTGTAATTCCAAATGTGTACGAGAATACCAAGTGTTATGATTTTCTTGGAAATTTGATAAAGACTGAAGAAAAGGATTTACAAGAAAAAACCGTTTATACAACTGAATATTCGTATGACAAGAATAGTAGAATTAAACAAATCAAACTGGATGGAGAGGTGTACAAAACTTTTTCATATAACTCTTCCGGGCAGTTGATTTGCGAAATTGAATGGGAATTGTTCTACTTAAAAAAAGATAATCCACGCTTGAATTCTTTTAAACAAGGTTTGAAGCAGGAATATAAATACGATGAAAAAGGCCGATGTGTTCAATTGAAAAAGTCAGCGGTTTTTAATGAGGATTTTTCTACAATTTTGAACACCAGTTCTGTAAAGACGCCTCTTGATAAAAATGAAATCTATATTGAGGATTATCTTTATGAGAAGCGGGGTTTGAACGAAACAAAAACAACAAAAGCTGGCGGTGTCTTCATAAAGAGTGAAACATTGGATGAATACGGGCGCACAATCAAGACTGTCGGTTCTGATGGATTTACAGAAGAATTCAAATATACACCGTCAGGAAGACTACTACAAACCACCAATTCACAAGAAGATGAATATTCGTACGGATACAATAAAGACGGGTCATATTCAATAGTTCATAAAAACTGTAACAGTGAAGTGGAGACTTTTTACTACAATAAGAACGACCTTTTGCAGATGAAAGTCAATTCTAAAAATGAGAAGACAGAATATAGCTACGATTCTTTTGCAAACGTGCGTTCAATAAAAAGTCCGGTTTCTACAACAAAATATGAATATGACAATTATAATCGAAAAATTGGTGAAGAAATCTTTTCACTTGATGGAGATTTGTTATATTGTGAGAAAATTGAGTACAACCAAAATGAAATCAAAACCACAAAAGGCGATTTATATGAAAGTGTGATTCAAACTGATGTTTTCGGCAGGATAATCTGCACAAAAGATAAAAACGGAATTAATTATTATTCATATGATATTTTGGACAGACTTGTTTCTGAAACTGATTCGCTTGGTAATAAAATTGTTTACACGTATTCACCCCAAAACAATATTTCAAATGTCAAGTTTCAAGACGGAACTGATGAATCTTACGTTTATAATCTGAATAATCAGGTTGTAGAAATTCTACAGAATCAAAATGTAGTTCACAAAATGAATTATTCGCCGAATAAAAAAATCATATACAAAGAAAACCAAAACGGAGATTTTTCGTCTGTTTTATATGGTGAAGAAAATCAAATCACCAAGGTTGAATCCTCTTCCCAAGGGAATATTGAATACAAAAATGACAGCGTTAATAAAAAACTGTCCATGTATAAGAATGGAACTTTATATAAAAGTGCAAGTTACGATTCAAAAGGTCGGGTTTTATCTGAAAAAAATACTTTGAATAAAGAAAAAGTTTATCGTTATAAAAATGACGAGCTTGTGTATGCAAAGTCTTTTTCATGCTCAGAATTGTCAATTTCTTACGACAACAACTCCATCAAAAAAAAATATTCCACGGGATTAAATGAGTTAATAGTGAAAAACGGAGCGGGCAATATTGTTCAACAGAAAAATGATTCTCTCTTGGTGAACTATAAATATGACAAAGGCGGAAACTTGATTCAACTTACAGATGAAAAATCAACAGTTGAAGTGACTTATTCTTATGACAAATATGGACGGTTAAACCAAATAAAGGGCAACGGGATAAGCTTTGAATACGATGAAAGGGGGCTTTTATCAAGAACTGAAGATTTACATACGGATTATTCGCTTTCTTTTGAATATGACGAGCGTAGAAGGGAAATCATACGGATTGATTCAAACGGTAACAGAATTGAAACTTCATACACTGATGATGGCCTTGTAGAAAGTGTTGCAACTTACGACAAATTTTCCATACTTCTTGATGCAGAAATATATCTGTATGACGAGAATGGCAGATGCACTCATATTGTTGATGAAAACCTTGGTATTCAAAAGTTCACGTACAACACCAAAAATCAAGTTGTTTCTGTTGAATCGCCTTATACTCAGGAAATAGCAGCCGAATCAAAAGAAAAAGCGGCTTCTTGCGGCTTTATCATAAAAGATGATTTCCCTGTTGGCCGTGATGTAAAACTTTCTCAAGCGGAATTATCAAAACTTCGAAGAATAAGCGCGGATATAGGACTTTATAAAAGTGTTCCGTCAACCCAATATTGCTGGTTTGATGATTTTGAATACAAAGATACGCTTTTATTCTCAAAAACAGACCCGTTTGGAAAGACTTTGTTCTTCTATGATTCAGAAGGCAGAATGACCAACATAAATTGTTCAAATACAGAGAGTTTTGGAATTGAACTAAAGTGGAACGACGACAACCTTTTGGTGGAAGAAGCTTGTTCTCAATATAGAATCACTTATGAATATGACGAGCATGAAGAAGTTAAATACAAGCGGATTGAAGATTTTGAAACTCAAACTACAAATGAATATTTTTACACATATGACGTATTTTGCAGATTAGATACTTTTCAAAAAGATGGCGGACAACAATACAAAAATGTTTACAACGGATTCTCATCTGAAATTGTAGAAACAGTGGCAATTGGAAAAAATGGAGTCGCTTATGATGTGTATTCAGAAGACAATACGGCTGTTCTACAAAACAGAAAATACAAATGGATAGATACTGGTGGCTATGATGAAGATAGCCAAAGTAAATACAGGTTTGGGAATTACAAAGATTCGGATTCAGTAGCAAATTCTGCAAATAATTCAAGTTCTACTACAATTCAAAAATCTTACGGATTCACAAAATTTCAAAAGTACGATTATTTTTCAAAGATAATTAAATATGCAGGCTACGAGAATGATTATGATTATGATGGTATAAAAGAAGTGAAGAACGCCTTGGAAATACAAGACATTTATGATTGTGCGGATGTTTCTACGTGCATACAGAGTTCTGTTCTAAAGGAATTGAATATTACGCCGACTTCAAAAACTGTTTCCGATTTTTCAAAAAAAGTTGCAGAAGAAAATTATCAAGATGCCAAGGGAACAGTTTGTTCCACAGACTACATCGGGAATCCGGATAATGCGACAGTCCTTGTAAAAGGAATAGAAAGGAATGCAGAAACAAATTCTTATGATGAAAAACAGCTTGACTCAACAGTTAAGAATTTAAAACAAAAAGTTGATATAGGAAGTGTTATTTGCTGGCAGAATAATGATTCAAAAAAATCTTGGACAGGTCATGTTATGACTGTTGTTGCTAGGGAGTACGACAAAAATGGTGAAGTTATCGGGGTGGTTTGTATTCAAGGTCACACAGGAGGAAATAAAACTGAAGTCATTTATATGCCGCTCACAACATGGGAGATTCCTTCTTGGTTGGGAAACTTTGCAGGTCTTGTAACACTTGAGGCTGAACAAACTAAAAAATGCTCGATATCTGAATAAATATAACAAAATGTTTTATTTATTTAAAAAGCTAATGTATAATTATTCCAAGATAATATTTATATCGGATGAGAAGTTTTTGAAAAGAGTTTATCAATTAATTCCAAAAAGCATTCCCGTATCTACTTGTATTATTCTAATATTAAAACCTCCATAAATTGTTAAAAGAATCACTATAAAGAATAAATTTATTTAAATAAAAAAAGTTATGAGGACAATTTATGAAAAAAATAATGATTATAATGATGATTATGGGTTTTGGACATCTTTTTGCTCAGAATTCATATTTAACACTTAATGATATGCCCCCAAATCAAGTTTACACAGAATCAGAAATTAAAAATGTTATAAAATCAAATGATATAAAATCTCTTCTTTATGATGACGCTATTTATTCACTTACTTTTTATCGCTATAAACAAGAACCTACAGAATTTAAATATCCCAAAAAAGATAAATCGTTATATCGTATGTTAATAAAGTACGAGTCTATTAAAAGTGGTGAAACAACATTTTTTGTAACAGATACAAAAATGGATTGGGTTTATCAGAATGTTTTGTATGGAACTGTTGTTGGAAAGAATCAAAAAGGTAATTATGTTGTTTTTTACACAAGTGTTTCAGAAAAAAAATGGATTATGGTTGAAATTCCAAAAGAACAAAAATTTGTATGTGGATTTTCAGATGCCACTAATTTTTTATATTTTGATGGTAACAGTAAAAGAATTTATACTATCAAATATTCATCAAAAGAAAACAATCTTGTATCTGATACAGTTTTCAATTTTGATAATCCATATATGTATAGGCTGCCAGAAAGTTCAATAATAACTCCAACTCCTTGCATAAGGGAGGTTGATGAAAAAGGTGTACCAACATCATGTGAATATTGGAAAATAGAATACGGGGTTTTGATCACTAAATGTCAAGATAATCTCGCTGAGAAAAAAAAATCAATTGTAGAAAAACAATTAACTTGGTCGTCTCTGATTCCGGGGCAAATTTATGATGCAAGAGAGATTAATGATTTATTAGATACTTCAAATGATATTATTCGTTTCTTTCCAAAGGAATTTAACGGTTATACTTTATATCATTTAACTACAATAGAAGAACCTGCATATGACTTTCCCAAACATCATGAACAATCTCATAGATATTTAATACTTGCTTTAGGAAAAAACGGATTCAATGGTGTTTGTTCTGACCCAGTTCTTCCTGTTGTTATGGCAAATGATTTGAATGCTGTACTAGTATCTTATAATGCGGATCACAATAAATCCATTTATAGCATAAACATGACAGAATTATTTCAAATATGGTATGAATGTCCACTCGGAGAAAATAGTTTTTCAGACTGTATTTTAGTTGGAACTGATTTGTTTTTCTGGGATGAAAAATCAAAGAATATAAAAGTATATAATACAGGAACCAAAGAAATTTTAGAAATAAAAGGTGGCAATGTTATAAAAGCCAATCCTTGTTTTTATGAAACAGAGGAAGGTGTTTTTATTCGTCAAGTTGATGCAGAACAAAATCCAATATCAAATAAATATTATCAATTGATTTCTTCAAACGGTAAATACTCAATCAAACAAAAGAACGATTAGTAAATAAAAAGCCCTAAAATTTATTCAAATTTAGGGCTTTTATTTTTTATTTTACTAAACAGGCATCCAAGTCTGCTTCAATTTTCTGTCTGTCCAAGTGCTGACCGATAACTACAAGTTTGATCATTCTGTCACCAACTTTTTCATCCCAGTCTTTTTTCATTTCTGGCTCTTCGCTCAAAACTTTCTGCTGTTCTGCCTTAGGGCAGGAAGCCAGCCATTGTCCAGAATATCCAGCTTGAATCTGTCTTCCGCTAGTTTCCAAAACGTAAGCCATATCCTCTTCATCGCTGAACCAAACAACGCCTTTAGATCTAATGATATTTCTTGGCCAATTATTTGCTAATTTATCCAATTTCTCTCTATCAAAAGGGCTTCTTCTGTAATAAACAAAAGAACCGATTCCGTATTCATCTTCGTCGTCGCCTTCATGTTTGTGTTCGTGATGCTCACCAGATTCAGCTTCTTCCTCTTCTTCATGTTCTTCGAGTGTTTTCACCCATCCGGCGCTTGAATAAACTGTTTCAAAGTCAAAACGATTTGTTCCAATAATCTCTTCAACAGGAACTTCACATTTTGTAGTTTCAATAACTTTTACAGAAGGTTGAATCTTGTTGATTACAGCTCTAACTTTCTTCATTTGTTCATCAGAAACTAAATCTTTCTTGTTGATAATCAAAGTTGAACAGAATTCAATCTGCTGGATAAGTAAAGATTCAATGTCTTCTTCATCAATATTTTGTTTTAGAAGTGATTTTCCTTCTTCAAATTCTTCAACAAGTCGGCTTGCATCAACAACACCGACAACATTGTCAAGCTGTCCGATTTCAATTTGTTCAATAGCTTGAGCGATAGGCATTGGTTCACAAACACCGCTTGCTTCAATCATTATGTAGTCAAATTTTCCAGTTTTCATCAAACTTTCAATTTGGTTCACCATGTCAGATTTTAGTGTGCAACAGATACAACCGTTTGTTAAAGGAACGATAGAACTTGAATCTGTGATTTTTGCTTCTTTTGAAATTAGACGTTCATCAACATTAACTTCACCAATATCATTTACAATAACTGCAACTTTATAACCTTTTTGATTTGTTAATACACGATTTAAAAGTGTTGTTTTTCCAGCTCCAAGATAACCTGTGAGCAACGTGATTGGAATTCTCTTTTTTGACATTTAAAATAACCTCGAATTCATATTTGAAATTGCGAATCAATCTCAATTTTACTATCAAATATAATGAAAAAAGCTGATAAAGTATAGAAATTTAGCTTAAAAAAAACTTCTGATAAGGATTTCTATTCCGATAAAAACTAAAATGACTCCGCCAAAAATCATAGCTTTATCAGTTAATTTGCCGCCAACTTTTTTGCCAAGCTTTACACCGAACAAGCATATTACAAAAGTGACAGCAGAAATAATAAGGCAGGCAAACAAGGCAAGCGTGATATTGTAGTCGGCAATTGTGAATCCAACAGAAAGGGCGTCAAGTGATGTTGCAATTGATTGAATGAATAAAACTTTTGGTGTTAGTTGTTTTACTTCATTTTCCTCATTTCCCCTAACACCTTCAATAATCATTTTTCCACCAATAAATCCAAGTAAAATCAAAGAAATCCATGGAATAAAGTTATCAAACATGGTGAATTGCTTTGCAAAATGATGAACGCAGATCCAACCTACAAAAGGCATGAAAGCTTGAAAAAAAGCAAAAGAAAAAGCAATAAGCAGCATTTTTTTCAAAGACATTTTTATTTCATTAAGACCGTCGGCAATTGAAACTGAAAAAGCGTCCATACTTAATCCAATTCCCAATAAAAAATTATTGATAAAAAAAAGAAAATTCATAAGACAAAAAAATTATCACAAATCAATAGTGAGTTCAATAAAAATGATTATCTTTTCAATAGTTGGTATTTATTTTATAATATAAATTCATTATTTTAGTAGAAAGAATTAAAAAGAGGTGAAGATGAAACGTATAATTACAATTCAAGATATTTCTTGCGTGGGAAAATGCTCATTAACAGTGGCACTTCCTGTTATTTCTGTAATGGAAGTAGAGTGTGGCGTTCTACCGACTGCCGTTTTATCAACTCACACTGCATTCAAAGGATTTACGTTCCGTGATTTAACAAGTGATATTGCGCCAATCTGCGAACATTGGAAAAACGAGAAAATTCATTTTGATGCTATTTACACAGGTTATTTAGGTTCATTTGAACAACTAGAGCTTATGCATAAATTGATTGACGACTTTGGTGGCAATGACACAATGTCTATTGTAGACCCTTGCATGGCGGACAACGGAAACTTATATCCAGGATTCACTCAGGAATTTGCTTTTGCAATGGCAAAACTTTGCGGAAAAGCTGATGTTATTGTTCCAAATTTAACAGAGGCAAGCTATATGTTGGGAATCCCTTATGTGGCTTCTGGTTACGATGAAAGTTACATTGAAAAAATGCTAGTTGATTTGGCAGCCCTTGGTGCAAAAAAAGTTGTGCTGAAAGGAATTGAATTTGATTCAGACCAGGAAAACATAAAAGGAACAGTTAATAAAATTGGAATTGCTGCTTATGATGCAGAACAGAAGAAATTCAGCTGGTATTTCCACAAAAAGATGCCGGTAAGTTTTCATGGAACAGGAGATATTTTTGCAAGTGTCTTGACTGGAGCTTTGATGAGGGGCATTCCTTTTGAAAAGTCATATACATTGGCTGCAGACTTTATTGTTGAATCAATAAAGGAAACAATCAGTCATGATGATTACAATTGGTATGGTGTTGATTTTGAAGCTGCATTCCCATATCTAATCAAGCGTTTGGAAAGCTACTAAAAAAGTATCATTGTATTAAAATAAAAAAGAGATTATATTAAAAAAAACAAGTAAGTTTTTATAGGAGTAAATAAATGATTAAAACTGTAAAAGACGTTGATTTAAAAGGAAAACGTATAATTATGCGCGTTGATTTCAACGTTCCAATGAAAGATGGTGTAGTTCAAGATGACACTCGTATTATGGCTGCTCTTCCAACTATTAAATATATTATCGAACAGAACCCAAAAAGTTTAGTTCTTATGAGCCATTTGGGCGATCCAAAAAAAGATGTAAAAAAAGCTCAAGAGAAAGCAGAAAAAGCTGGAAAAACTTGGACAGAAGCTGATTCAGAAAAATTTATCAATGGTAAAAACAGAATGAAACCTGTTGTTGATTATTTTGCTGCTAAATTAGGTTCACCTGTAACATTCCTTCCTGATGCACTTGGACAGAAAGCTGCAATCGATGCTCTTCCTGCTGGTAGTGTTGCAATGTTGGAAAATGTTCGCTTCCACAAAGAAGAAACATCAAAAGATTCTGCAGAACGCGATGTTATGGCAAAAGAACTTGCATCTTATGGTGATATTTTCGTAAACGATGCTTTTGGTACAGCTCACAGAGACCAGGCTTCTACAGCTTCAATTTCAAAATTCATGCCAGTTGAATCAGTTGGCGGATTCTTAATGGAAAAAGAAGTTAAATATATTGAACCTATGGTAACAAATCCTGCAAAACCAATGATAGCAATTATCGGTGGTGCAAAAGTTTCTTCTAAAATTGCTGTTCTTGAATCACTTCTAAAGAATGCAAGCGCACTTGTAATTGGTGGCGGTATGGCATACACATTCTTAAAAGCTCAGGGCTATAAAGTTGGAAAATCTTTAGTAGAAGATGATTTCATCGATACAGCTAAAAAATTGTTGAAAGATGCAGATTCTAAAGGTGCAAAAATCATTCTTCCTGTAGATCATATTGGTGCTACAGAATTCTCTCCAGATGCAAAAGCTGTAGCTGTTGATGGAAAAGACATTCCTGATGATTTGATGGCTATGGATGTTGGTCCAAAAACAATTGAAGAATACAAAAAAGTTATTTCTTCTGCAAAATCAATCGTATGGAACGGACCTGTCGGTGTATTTGAATTTGATGCATTTGCAAAAGGAACAGAAACTGTTGCCAAATTAGTTGCAGAAGCAACTGGTCGCGGTGCAATGACTGTTGTTGGTGGTGGTGATTCTGTTGCCGCTGTAAACAAATTCCATTTAGCAGACAAAATGAGCCACGTTTCAACTGGTGGTGGTGCATCTCTTGAATTCCTAGAAGGCAAAACTCTTCCTGGAATTGCAATTCTTGCAACAAAATAGATTTTTAATTAATATATAAAATATTAGTTGAATGCAAAGGCGTATCTGATTTTACTAATTTTACTTAGGAATTTCAGGTGCGTTTTTTATTTTAACAATAAAAACTTTACTCAAAAAAGAGCTAGGGTATATACTATTATTTTATATCTATACGGAGGTATGTATATGACAATGGATAAACTTGTAAAAGCAATGGAAGCTGTAAAAACTTACTGTTCAGCTCCAATGTTGGATGAGCTTGATTATGTTATTGAATTATTGAAGAAAATGAAATCAGAAGGAATCGAAGATCCTATGAAAATTGATTATTCAAAATTAATTGAGAACAAATAAAAAATTAGATAATAGAGGTGTTATAACATGG
>CAYFND010000004.1:70646-71607 GCA_964344405.1 uncultured Treponema sp.
CGGTACTTTTTGGTCATTGGTTCCAGCGTTAGTTGCTATTGTATTGGCGTTGATTACAAAAGAGGTTTATTCTTCATTATTTGTGGGAATAGTAATTGGTGGAGTTTTTTATTCAGTTTCTGCCGCAACAGGTTTTAGTGGAGTTGTTACACACATTCTAAATGACGGTATGATTTCTCAACTTTCAGATTCATATAATGTCGGAATCCTTGTTTTCCTTGTAATACTTGGAATTATGGTTGCCTTGATGAATAAGGCCGGTGGTTCGGCTGCATTTTGTGATTGGGCAAAGAAACACATCAAATCAAAAGTTGGAGCTCAATGCGCAACAATTTGTCTTGGAATTTTGATTTTTATTGATGATTATTTCAATTGTTTGACAGTTGGAAGCGTTATGAAACCTGTAACAGATAAATACCGCGTTTCTAAAGAGAAGCTTGCTTATTTAATCGATTCTACAGCCGCTCCAATTTGTATTATCGCTCCAATCAGTTCTTGGGCGGCTGCCGTTTCTGGATTCGTCGCTGAAGGTGAAAATGGAATTGCTTTGTTCTGTAAATCAATCGCTTACAATTATTATGCTCTTTTTACTATTATAATGATTTTTATCCTTGTATTCATGAAATTTGAATACGGTCCAATGGCAAAGTATGAAAAAGCAGCTGAAACTTTAAAAGATATTGATTTAAAAGAGTTGAAATCAGATAAAAAAGGAACTGTTCTAGATTTAGTACTTCCAATTGCAGTTTTAATCATAATGTGTGTTATTGGAATGATTTATAGCGGCGGATTCTTCACAAAAGATGGTGAAACATATTTGGACTTCATTAATTCATTTGCAAATTGTGATGCCTCTGTCGGATTGGTAATCGGTTCCCTTGCGGCTTTAATCATTACTGTAATCTTGTATTGCGTTAGAAAATCATTAAATTTCAAAGACTGTATGTCTTGCATTCCTGAT
>CAYFND010000005.1:0-8751 GCA_964344405.1 uncultured Treponema sp.
GTATATTGTAAGCCTTATATCGCCAAGAATGCCTTGTAACATTCATAAATCTGGCTGATATCTTCTTTTGCTGTAATTTCCCAAGGTGCGTGCATACTAAGAACTGCAACTCCAGCATCAATTACATTCATTCCGTATTTTGCAGCGTGATAAGCAATTGTGCCGCTTCCGCCCTGGTCAACTTTTCCCAATTCAGCAAATTGATATGCAACATTAGCGTCATCCATTGTGGAACGAATCAACGCTATGAATTCCGGACTTGCATCGTTTGCCATGGATTTTCCTTTAGAACCAGTGTATTTTTGGAAAACAACACCGGCACCCAAAAAGGACGCATTGTCTTTATCATACAAAGACGAGTTGAGCGGGTCAAAAGCAGAGTTTACATCGCTAGAAAGCATATAGCTGTTTTCTAAACAACGGCGTAAATCAATATCGCTGTAAGCTTCTTGAACTTTGGCTACAATTTCACCAACCATATTTTCAAAAAGGTTTGACGCAAATCCTGTAGCACCGACGCTGCCAATTTCTTCCTTGTCAACACAAAGACAACAGGTAGTTTTATCATTTTCCTTGGAATTGAACATTGCCTGAACAGAACTAAAAGCACAAGAGCGGTCATCTTGACCGTAACCTAAAATAAGCGATCTGTCCAATCCCAAATCTCTAGCTTTTCCAGAAGGAACAATTTCCAATTCTGCTGAGGCAAAATCAGATTCTTCAATATCATACATTTCTTTTAAAAGACCAAGGACAATCTTCTTGCTTTTGTCTTTTATATTTTCTTTAGAATTATTTTGAGGTGTGACAGAACCCATGATTACATCCAAAAGTTCGCCTTTTATAAAGTCCGAAGCCTTGTCCTTAAGCTGGTCTTGAGCCAGGTGGGGTAAAATGTCAGAAATGCAAAAAACGGGTTCATCCAAATTTTCACCAATAATTATTTTTACAGTCGAACCATCTTTTTTACAAACAACTCCATGAATTGCAAGAGGAATAGTCGACCACTGATATTTTTTTATTCCGCCATAATAATGTGTGTTCAAATATGTGATAGAGTCTTTTTCATAAAGAGGATTCTGTTTTGCGTCCAACCTTGGAGAATCAATATGAGAACACAAAATATTCATGCCTTCACTCATTTTTTTAGAACCGATTCTAAATAAAGCGATGGCCTTGTTCATCTTGGTGATGTAAACTTTATCACCGGCCTTCAGTTTTTTTACAGAGGTAATATCTTTATATCCGTTTTTCTTTGCAAGCGAGATTATTTCAGAAACACATTCACGTTCTGTTTTTCCGTTATTTAAAAAGTTTTTATAGTCACAAATCAATTGTTCATTCATATTTTTGTCCGTAATTTATATTTTTTTATATTGTACAACTTTTTTACTGTTTTCTTCAATTAAACAGATTCTCTTTTAATAAGGGAGCAAGAGATTTGAATATCAGCAGTTTCTTCGTCGCAGAGTTTTTTGTATAAAGTTTCAGCTGATTTTTTCCCAATTTCTTCAAGTGGAATTTTCATTGTTGTGAGTGTTGGATTCAAAAACTCAGAAATCATGTTGTTGTCAAATCCGCATACAAAAATGTCTTTTCCAATAGTTTTATCTGTATGCTTAATGTAATCATAAACTCCAGCCGCCATCAAATCGTTAAAGCAAAAGATTGCAGAAAAAGATTCCTTTGATTCAAACAGTTTTTTACATTCGTTGAAACCGCTTTCCCTTGTCCAGTTACCGTTACGAATGATTTTGGGATTTATTTGTATATTGTTTTCTTTAAGTGACTCAGAAAATCCTTTAAATCTGTTGAGTGTATGGATATTTTTTGCAGAGCCTTGAATAACAGCGATGTTCTTGTGGTTTTTGCCAATCAAATAGTCGGTCATCATTTTAGCGGAATCTTTGTCATTGATTGTGATTGAATTAAATTGTGGATTTGATGAAAAAGAATAAGAAATTACAAGCGGGATTTTTAAATTCGGCTGGATGCAGTCAATAATCCTTGCGTGTCCTGCAACGTAAATAATTCCATCAACATTAATAGAGATTAATTCTTCAATTGATTGATTAACCTCATTCTCATATTCATTTTTTTTGTACCAATCGTGACCCCATTTTGAATAAAGACGCAGATTTTCTAGAATTACTTTGTAGTTCAAGCTTTCAAAATAAGCCATGATTCCTTCAATGATTCCCGGTGAACTGAAAAGTGAAATATCTTCTATTATCAAACCAATTATTTTTGAGTTTTTTGCCCTTAAGCCTCTTGCCATGAAATTCGGTTTATAACCAGTTTCTTCAATTTTTTTTAGGATACGTTTTTTTGTCTCTTCTGAAACATTCGTCTTTCCATTTAAAATATTTGAAACCGTAGCAATAGAAACACAACATTCATCAGCAATCTCTCTAAGGGTTATCATTTATTCTTTATCCAGTTCTTCCAATCTTTCAATTCTTTCAACAATTGTAGGATGTGAATAATTCCAGAACACGTAAAGGTCGGGAATAAATAGTTCAGAAAGATTCTCACTGTTCAATTTTACAAGGGCTGTTATTAAATCTTTGCTTGATGAACAAATCGTGTGAGAATACTTGTCTGCTTGATATTCGTCTTTTCTAGAAAAATAATTTGAAATTGGAGAAATCAATTCTTGAATGCTGGAAAAGAGCGTCATAGACAAGAAGATTCCAACATATTGAATTAGCGAAATATCCTCAAATGAAGAAAATCCAAAACCTTTGTATAATAAAGTTGACTGAGAAAGTTTATATAGAACAAACAGCATGATAATTTCTAAAGGAATCATAAAGATCATTCTTCTTAAAATATGCTTTAATTTGTAATGCCCAATCTCATGACCAAGAACAGCTGTAATTTCATCTGGAGTAAGCTTCTTTACCAAAGTATCAAATAGAACAATCCGCTTTGTTTTTCCAAGTCCTGTAAAATAAGCATTTGAATGGGAGCTTCGTTTTGACGCGTCCATGATGAAAACTCCGTCAGAAATAAAATCTGCTTTTTTCAGTAAAATCTCCAACTTCTGCTTTAATTCTCCTTCTTCAAGAGGATTAAATTTGTTGAAACGTGGTGAAATAAATTTTGGATATATTATTTGCATTAAGAAAGTGATTGAAACTAATAGAATTGCTAAAATAAACCACCAAGAAGTCTTGCACTTTACCAAGAGGATTGTTGCCAAAAAACATAAGATTGCAGAAAAAACTAAAGAGACAACTAACTCCTTGATAAAATCGCTAATCCATAATTTAACAGTCATCTTGCTAAATCCGAATTTCTTTTCAATTACAAATTCTCTATAAATTGAAAAAACAGATGAAACGATTTCTGATGGAATTGAAGTTAAAATCATAAATAAGAAGAATGCAATAAATGTAGTTCCAATTGTGTTTGAAATCCCTGTAAAAGAAGTTATTAAATTTAGAATAAAAGGATAAAATCCAAACACCACAAGGGCAACGTTTACTAATAAATTGCAAAGTGAGGAAGGAATAAAAAGAAAGAATTTCGCGTTTTCATAGCTGCTGATTTTTGTAAGTTTTTCTTCTGTGAAAATCTCATTAATTCCTTCAATGTTTTTGAGCTGGGAAGGAATTCTGCCGTTGTTCTGTTTTCTGAATGAATAATCAGTTATTTCCAAAAACAAATTTATTAAATAAGTTAAAACACTTCCACATAAAAAAATGATTATAAAGGGATTTGAAAAATCTACACAGAAAGGCATGCTACTTCCTAATTTTGTTTACAAGTTTTTTACAATAATTAAATGCAAAATAAACAATTGTTGATAAAAGATAAACTAAAATCATAGTGATAATATATGTAAGGACGTTGTTGTAATTACATAATCTTGCAATAATTCCTTCAGCTTTTATTTCAAAGAAATGGTGAACCATAAAAACAGGAAATGTCAGGTTGCTGCTAAAGATTATGCTTTTTACTGCAAAATTATTACGGGTTTCTTCATTGCGGGTGTCAATTCCCTTAAAAATGTAATAAATAGCGATAAATGTAAAAATTATAGAAAGTGTAGTCCTTACATTAAAATTAAATGGAAGAGGGACAAAAATAAGGAGTATGCTTGCAATAATTGAAATAATTCCCACAACTTTATTTATTTTGTCTTTGTAGATTTCAAAAACAATTCCCATATAGAACCAGAAGATACAGTTGAATACGTTTTCATTACTTGGATAGATTCCATAGTCAACAAAAAATATTGTCAAATATCCAACAAAGAAAACTAAAGCCGTTAATAAAGCAAATTTTTGTGGAATTTTTCGTAAAAGAGGAAAAATCAAATACAAGAAAAGTAGAATTCCTAAGAACCATTCACCAATAAGATAATAATTTGGCGATATAAAACTAAAATATCCATCAAGTCCAAAAAGCGTCAGAAGATATTTTGCAGGATTCAAACCAAAGAATATTGATTTTTGATTGATGCAGATTATCAGTCGTAGTGGAATATAGCAGAAATAAAAGAGTGGAAAAATTCCGAACCAGCGTTTTTTATAAAAAGTAAGCACAGGTGTCTTTAGATTATTCCGGTAGAGTGTGGCACCTGAAAGTATAAAGAATAAGGTTACAGCAAGTGTTCCAAGATTCACAGTTGTATCGTTAGTAAAAATATCAGTAAATCCATTCAATCCCAAATCATGATATGAACTTGAAAAATGGATTGAAGCTACCAAAAAAGCTGCAATAATCCTGATTACATCAAATCCCAATTCTCTTCGTTTAGGTTGGACTGTTTTTATTTCTGCCATTAAAAAATTCCTTGAATTTATTTATTCTTCTTTGAAAAAATATTATGTAAGAGTTTCATGAACTTTTCAAACAAGAAGTGAACTATTAGTCCTAAAATGATAATGATTGCTGTTGTGATTACAAACGTTAAGAATGTGTTTTGTGTTTTTGCAAAAACAATAGGAATCAATTTATCTTGAGTGACATGGTGAAGAAGATAGCATGTGAATGAAACCTTGCATCCTTTTTGAATTATTTTTACAAAGATATTGTTTTTTACTTCAGGTTTTCTTGTATCAACAAAGTCAAATGCAAAATAAAGAGTTACAAGGATGAAGAAGCAGTGGATTACAAGGAAACCGATGTTAGACCCAAAAACAGGGAAGAAGAACAACGCTACTGCGATAATTGCAGAAACGATTTTTACTGGTGTTGTGATGTACTTTTTGTAAGATTCAAACATCATTCCACAATAGAAGATGAATACACAGCTCAAAATGTTTTGATTATCAATGTAAGGACCGATGTCTGTTAAAAGAACAGCCATAAATCCAGATAATAAAACAAGGAAAGTTGCAACAGAATCTTTTTTGAAGAAATATCTTAATAATGGGTAGACAAGGTAAACCATTACAATCATTCCAAGGAACCATTCACCAATGATTACATATGTTGGTGTAAGAATAGCCAGATATCCGTCAAACCCAATAAGTGATAGCAGATATTTTGCTGGATTTAAACCTAAAGTGAATGATCTTGCAGAAACACATCTGATGATGGCAAGCGGAATGTAGCAAAAATAGAAAATCGGGAACAAGTTCATCCAACGCTTCTTATAGAACTTAAGAACTGGCGTATTTTGATTGTTTATATGGATTGTCGCTCCAGAAATCATAAAGAATAAATCCAAAGCCGCAATACCAAATCTAAGGACTAGAGAATATGAAAAATCGCTTATTGGAAGATTGTTCACTTTAAAATAAATTACATAATGACCGGCAATAATAAAAAATGTTGCAACAAACCTAATGATGTCATAACCAAATGGATGGCGTGGTTTTTCATTTATTTGAGCAGTTGTGTTTACATCAGACATTTTAAAACTCCTAACTGAATATTATTTTTATAACCAATAAGATTTAATCATGGTTACCAATTTTAAGTGTTACAAATTTTAATTCTACTCATAAAAAGATAAAAATCAAGGTGACAAAAAAAGCCAGCTTTCAATTAAGAAAACTGGCTTTTTGTAAATTAATAATTATAAATTATCAACTTCGTTTTTTATTAGTACATTCCGCCCATATCTGGTGAAGGAGCTGCTACTGGAGCTTTTGGTTCTGGAATATCTGTGATTGCACATTCTGTTGTTAAGAGTGTTCCTGCAACAGAAGCTGCATTCTTAAGAGCTGAACAAGTTACTTTAGCAGGATCAATGATTCCAGCTTCAATTAAATTTGTCCAAACACCTTTTCTTGCATCAAATCCAACACCTTTCTTTTCGTTCTTTGCTCTTTCTGCAACTACGCTTCCATCAAGACCTGCATTTTCTGCAATCTGACGAATTGGTTCTTCCAAAGCACGGCGAACGATTTTGAATCCAACTTTTTCTTCTTCAGACAAGTCTTCAGGAATTGTTTCAAGAGCCTTACTAGCGTCAATAAGAGCCATTCCACCACCAGAAACAATACCTTCTTCCAAAGCCGCCCTTGTTGCTGCAATAGTATCTTCAACACGGAATTTCATTTCTTTCATTTCTGTTTCTGTATTTGCACCAACATTGATTACTGCAACTCCGCCAGAAAGTTTTGCAAGACGTTTCTGAAGTTGTTCTTTATCATAAGTTGAAGTTGATTTTGAAATCTGAGTTTTGATTTCTTCAACACGTTCTTTTATAGCTTTAGCTGTTCCGCTGCCGCCAACGATTGTTGTATTGTCTTTGTCAATTTTTACAGATTTAGCACTTCCCAAAACTGATTCGTCGCATGATTCAAGTTTCAATCCGACTTCTTCAGATACAACTGTACCGCCAGTCAAGATGGCTATATCTTGCAGCATATCCTTTCTTCTGTCACCAAATCCAGGAGCTTTAACAGCACAACATTTGATTGTTCCACGAATTGTATTTAATACCAAAGTAGTTAGAGCCTCACCGTCGACATCTTCACAGATGATGACCAAAGCACGGCCGGCATTTGCAACTTTTTCTAGAATTGGTAGAAGGTCTTTCATTGCAGAAATCTTTTTGTCATAAATCAAAATTGCTGCATCAGAAAAATCAGCTTCCATTCTTTCTCTGTCTGTAACAAAGTAAGAAGAAATGTATCCACGGTCAAACTGCATACCTTCAACAGTATCAACAGTCATTTCCATGTTTTTTGATTCTTCAACAGTGATAACGCCGTCTTTTCCAACTTTTTCAATAGCATCAGCAAGCATTTTTCCAATTTCAGCATCATTGTTAGCAGAAATTGTAGCAATGTTTGTAATATCTTCAGCACCTTTTACAGGTTTTGCGTTTTTCTTTATTTCATCAATAGCAATTTTTACTGCCTTATCAATACCACGTTTGATTTCAATCGGTGTCATTCCTGCAGCTACAGATTTTACACCTTCACGTACGATTGCATATGAAAGAACAGTTGCTGTAGTTGTTCCGTCTCCAGCATCATCGTTAGTTTTTGAAGCTACTTCCCTTACAAATTGAGCGCCCATATTTTCAAATGGGTCGGCAAGTTCAATTTCCTTAGCAACTGAAACACCGTCTTTTGTGATTGTTGGAGCGCCATATTTTTTGTCCAACATAACCATGCGTCCACAAGGTCCAAGTGTAGTTTTAACAGCTTTAGAAATCTGTTCTACTCCTGAAAGTAATTTTTTACGTGCATCTTCATTAAACAACAATTGTTTAGCCATTCTATTTAACTCCTTTTTAAACAAATTAATTACTCTTTAACATAATAAAAAATAATTTAATCGGCAATAAAAAAATGCAATTTGTAAATGTGGACAAACTTTTCTATATAAAGTAGTATCAACTCATGAAAAAGTATTTTGGAATTATAATATTTCTTATTTTCTCAGGTGTAGTTTATTCTCAATCAGCTGATGTTATTACAGATATTTTAAATTCTCCTGAAGTTAATTATGGACAGGTTTGTTATCTATCTGCTGTAAAACAAGGTTTGATTTCTGAAAGTGCCTCATATGATGAAGCCATAGAAGTTCTTTTTGAAAATAACCAAATTTTTGAGAATGTAGACAAAGACACTCCTGTAGTTTATGTGAATCTTGCATTTATATTTTCTAGCCTTTTTGAAATAAAAGGTGGAATTATGTTCAGACTGACAAGAGGTTCACCACGATATGCTTTTAGACAGATGGTGTCTGATGGTGTAATTCCAGACGATGCCCGACCTGGTGTTATTGCATCTGGTCCGGAAACATTAAGTTTGTTTACAGCTTGTATTAATAAATATGAAGGTGTGAATCTTTCTGAAATCAATATGGAAGATTAGGGGTTGGAAGGTAAAATTATGAAAAAGAAAGTTTTATTTGCATTTTTAATAGTTACCACAATTCCTATGTTTTCATTCAACTGGGATAAAGGTTTATTAATTAATGACGATACAAAAATCACATCAGAAGGATTTAATGGATTTACATTCACTCAATCAAACGGTGCTAATATATGGAGTTCGTTTGTATTTGATAAAAAAGCAACTACACGCCTAGATATAGAAGGTTCGTACAAATATATTTTAACAGTGCCAAGTGGTGAAGCCAGCACTTTTAAACAAGTTCTAGATATACCTTTATTAAAATTTTCAACAAATTTTAATATTACAAAAAGCAAAAAAATTGCAATTAAAGCCGGACGTTATTTTGTAACTGATATTTCTTCTATAGTTATGGCTCAAGTTTGTGATGGTCTTACTGTTCAATACCAAGGTTATTATACAAACTTTTCTGTATATG
>CAYFND010000005.1:8761-36873 GCA_964344405.1 uncultured Treponema sp.
ACTGGTTTGCTCAACAAATTTAATACGACAATGTACGGAAAGGAATACTCAGATGTAGTTTATTACTTATTAAATAAACCAACAGTTACTACTTATGATTATTTAGTTAATGGTATTAATTCAATTGGTGATTTGAACATCCCGACAAAATTAACCGTTTCATCTAGTAATAATTTTTATTGTATGTCTGACGCTTATATTCCTGTAATTGCAACTTTAAATATTCCAACATTCTTGGGAAATTCATCTTTGAATGCGCAATGTATGGCTATATTTGATGTAGCTAAAGCGTCTTACAACAGATATTACGCTAGTGCGTTACTAGAAAGTCCTATATCTTCATTTATGAACTATAGGTTTACAACTGTATTCTCTACAGAAAACTTTAATGGATTTTCAAACTTTTCTTCTTTGAATTTTAGTTTTATTCCTACTAATCATATCCTTCTTAGTGTTGGTGGTGATTTTGCTTCTGGTGATTTATGGGGATTTTCAAAATTCTATGGATTTACTTATATTCCTTCAGATGATTCAAGTAGTAAACCTGGATATTCATCAAGATTGATGCCAAAAGCTTCATTTATGTTTGTTGGTAAAAAATCTTACACAATGTTGGAAGAAAAAGTTATTTTTAATATAGAAAATGGTGGTTTTGTATTTAATGGTTTGAATTCAAAATTAACTGAAACTGTAAACATTTTTAGTGAACTTCAATTGAGCGTAATTGCTTCTGCATATATTGATTTCACTGATTTTTCAAATAATTATTATTCAGCGAATTTGAAATTGTCATTTTCATTGTAATCGTTTAGGAGGATATCATGAAAAAACTTATTTTATTATTTTTAGGTATGTTGATTACAGGATTTGTTTTTGCTGACAATGCAATTGTAGCTTCTGTAAAAGGAAAAGTTGAAGTTAATAGAAATAATACATGGATACAGGTAAAACCTGGAGATAAAATTGCAGAATCAGAGATGATAAGTACAGGATTCAATTCAGAAGCTAAAATCAAATATAATGATTCAGTTTTATATCTTGCTGCATTAACAAGAGTTACTTTGGACACATTGATTTCAACATCAACTACAGATAAAGTTAATGTTTATTTGAATACAGGTGCTGTTCGTTCAAAAGTAAATCACACAGAAAACAAGAGGGTTAGTTACACAGTTCGTAATCCTGTTGCTGTTGCTTCTGTTCGAGGAACTGATTTTGTTATGACAGATAATTCAAGTATTGAATGTTTTGATGGAGCTGTTGCTGTTTGTCCAACTTTTATGGTAGATACAGCTGCTTTATTAAGTACAAATATTGATGATTTAGCTTCTATGGATATAAATGTAAATTCTGCAACTGCAAATACACCTTCTTCAGATATTAGTAATGCTGTTCCAGAGAATTCTTTAGTTGTTGGACAAAATCAATCTGTTACTTTTAATACCGCCGGTGAAGTTGCAAACGTTCCAGCTAATGATATTTATACAAACTTAAATAATATTGTTTTAGGTGTAAGTAGTGCTTCTATTGCAGATGCCATTGCAAGTTCACCTTCTACTTTGTCAAATCCAGTCTTTATAGATTCAAAATCTGCAATTGCTAGTACAACTACTGAAACAGTTGTAACAACATCATCTGTTGTTATTGCAATTTCAATATCTGAATAAAACATATAATCCAAAAGAAATGTTTTAAACGACGTTTCTTTTGTAATTGAAAAAGGTTCCTACACAGCAATTGTGGGACTAAATGGTAGCGGCAAAAGTACTTTGGCCAGATTGATTTCTGGTCTTGAAACCCCAGATTCAGGTACTATTTCTTTAGGGGAAAAAGCGCGAATTGGATTGGTGTTTCAGTCTCCAAAAGAGCAGATAATCAGTTCTGTTGTTCACCGTGATACAGCCTTTGGTCCTCAAAGTTTGGGTCTTGATAAAAATGAAGTTGAATTAAGAACGATAGAGTGTTTGAATATTGTTGATATGCTTGAATATGCCACTTCTTCGTCTGCAGCTTTATCTTTGGGGCAAACTCAAAAAATTGCTTTAAGCGGTGTTTTGGCAACTTGTCCTGAAGTGTTGATTCTAGATGAAGCTGTTTCATTTTTAGATCCAGAATCAAGAGAAGATATTTATAGATTTCTTAGATATTGGCACAAAGTTGGCAACACAATCATTCATATAACCCATGACATTGATGCTGTAAATGAAGTTGATAATGTTATCGGTATTAAAAATGGCTCAGTTTATTTTTATGGTAAAAAAGAGTCCTTTCTTCAAAATAAAGATTATTATTCAGAAATCACAGTAAAACCATTTCCTGCAAGAATAGAAAAAAAAATAAATCAAGAAGAAGTTTTATCCTTTAACAAGGTTTCATTCAAATATAGAGAGAAGCAAACTATTGATAATATAAGTTTTTCAATTTCCAAAGGAACGCTTGTCGCCCTGACAGGAAAATCAGGAGAAGGAAAATCAACAATTTTGGAACTGGCTTCTGGATTGTTGGAATGTGAAAGTGGTGAAATATTCGCTGCTGAAAAACCTTCTTTGGTTCAGCAAAATAGCAGTGCCGCTTTATTTGAAAAATTTGCAATTGATGATGTTGCCTATGGACCAATGAATAGTGGAGTTGCAGGTGATGAACTTCTTCTAAAAGTGCAAAACGCCATGAATACGGCAAATCTTCCTTTTGATGAATTTAAGAACAGGCAGACTTTCTTTCTTTCTGGTGGAGAGCAGCGACGTTTGGCAATTGCGGGAATTCTAGCCCTTGACAGCAATATAATTCTTTTTGATGAACCAACCGCCGGTCTTGATTCTGATTCAACATACAAAATAATGATGATGATGAAAAATCTTGTGGAAAATGGAAAGACGGTTATTTTTACAACACATAAAAGAACAGAAGCTGAAGCTGCCGACAGAGAGATTAGAATAAAAGATGGAAAAATCATATTTGACAGCAATCAACTTGAATTGCCTAAAAAGGACTTGCCAAAACTAGAACCTTCAAGTTCAATTGAATTAATTAATAGATTAAGAAATACATCTTTCTTTTTATCAGGAGCAGACAGTTCCGGTATTTTAAGAAAGCTTCATCCCGTTTTAAGAATTGTTTTGTTTGCAATAATCTTTTGTATTTCACTTTGTGTAAGACCGATTTGGGCTTGTTTGTTGATGTTGGCTGTTTCTATAGTTTATTGTCTTTTTTCCGGATTCTCTCTTAAAAAATATTTATCATCGGGAATTAAAATCTTACCATTTTTGTTATTGTTTAGCATTTTCCAAATGATTTTCCATCCTGCTGTTGAAGGTGAAATCATGTTCACCACGTGGAAATGGTTCAAAGTCACGCCATCAAAGATTTGGTTCTGTTTGGCAACGATGATTAGGACAGAGGCGTCAATCGGTGCAATAAGCGCTTTTTTTGTATCAACGCCGGAATATGATTTGATTGACGGCATGAAGATTATTCTTGCTCCTTTGAATCTGATAAAAATACCAGTAAGATATTTTCTTGTATTAATTGAAATAATCTTTAGATTTATTCCTCTTTTAATTGAAGTCGCTTTATCAATTATAAAAACTCAAGTTATAAGGGGCGGACTTGGAAAAGCAAAAGGAAAAATGAATAGGATTAAAGCAATAATTCCATTGATTGTTCCGTTAATTATTCAAACAATAAAAAAATCAGAAGCTTTGGCTGATTCTATGACTGCAAGAGGTTTTAAATGAAAAATGATTTTAATTTTTGTCCTATGTGCGGCAAAAAAAATATAGTCAATTTTGAAAATAGAAAATGGGTTTGTTCAGATTGTAATTTTGAACTTTATTGTAATGTGGCTTCAGCTGTTGGAATTATTATTTATGATGATGATTCAAATGTTCTTTTTGAAGTTCGCGTAAAAAATCCAAGAAAAGGCTTTTTGGCAATTCCTGGAGGTTTTACAAATGCAGATGAAACTCTTGAAGAAGCTGCAAAACGAGAATGTATGGAAGAAATTGGAATAACTGTAGATTCAATAAAATATTTGTGTTCTTTTCCAAATACTTATCCATATAGAAATATTGAATATAAAACTTGTGATTGTTTTTTTATAGCAAAACTTGCCGGTAAAATAAGCACAATGAAAGAATTTGTTTCAACACTACATCGGCAGGAAAGTGAAGTTCTGGATTTTGCAACATATTGCGTAAAAAATGAAACTGATATAGAAAAAATTCCAATAGCTTTTGATTCAACAAGAAGAGCGTTAAAAGAATTTATAAATAAAAAATAACTGTGGAGGTTTCTATGAATATTAATACTATTTTTGCAATTATTTCTTACATCTTGATTGCCGTTGTCCTTGTGTATTTTCCATTATATAAAAAGAATATTTTAGTAAAATTGGGAAAATGTCATGTTGATAAAAAGAAGAAGAAATCAATTTTGTCAGTTTTTATTTACGTTCTTTGCTTTGTTATGGTTTTAATAGAACTGTTTAGAGATTTAGGTTTGACTCTGAATTTCTTGATTTCAGGTTGCGCCGTTCTTGGTGTTTATATCATCACCAAGGAGATTGTGCTTTATTCAATTAACGGAATATACGAAAAAGGACTTGTTTGTAATTCGGAAGTTGTTTTGTATGATGATATAATGTCTTTTCCTGTTTTACAGTTACCAAAGGACGAACAAAAGAACTATGACCCTTCTTTTTTGGTTATTTCAATTGGAAGAAAAGACAATATAAATCTTTCTTATGAAAGCGAAGAGGAATGTAAAATTGTATTGGAGCAAATATTAAATATTTGTCCTTCATTAAAAAAATTGTTATCTTAGAATTAATATAGAAAATTTCTATAGGAGTTATGATGGAATTAAAATGGATTGTTTTAGCCTTAGCTGTGTTAATGTACATTTTTGTAATTATCTTTCAAAGTAAAAAAGTTTGGATTACAACCGGTGCGCTTTTAATTATTTTGATACTTGGTGTTATTTTTCCAGGAGAGATATTTACTGGTGGTGAAAGCCGATTATATGCAATAAGTCATTCTTTTTTGGAATTGATAAATTGGAATATATTGATGATTTATGTTGGAAGCATGATTATTGCCGCCTTGTTCATTTATTCAAAAGTGCCTTCTAGAATTGCAGATTTAATCGTTCTTCATTCACCAAATACAGGAATCGCTGTGGTTTTGATTTTGGCGATGACAGGAATAATTTCTATATTTGTAGAAAATGTTGCAACTGTTCTAGTTATGGCGCCGATTGCTTTGGCTCTTTCTAAAAAGTTAAAGTTGAATCCAATTCCTTTTATGATTGGACTTGCTGTTATGTCTAATTTGGAAGGAACTGCAACTCTTGTCGGCGATCCTCCGTCAATGATTTTTGCAAGCTATGCAGGTTACAATTTCAATGATTTCTTTGTTCATCAAGGAAAATTATCAGTTTTCTTTATTATTCAAGTTGGACTGATTGTTGGTTGTATTTTCTTTTATTGCATTTTTGGACGTGTTAAAGAAAAAGCTTCTGTTGCTAAAGAACCAATAATTTCTAATGTTCCATTGTTCTTACTTCTCGCAATGATTTTTGGTTTGGCAATTATTTCATTTTTAAGTACTGAATTAGGTTATGCTTCTGGTTGTTTTGTCCTTGGATTAGGAATAATCGGGTTGCTTTGGTATAGATTTGTTCAAAAGAAAAGCTTTGCTGACTGTGCGACTCTTGTAAAAGAATTGGACTGGGAAACAATAGGATTTCTAATCGGTATTTTCGTTGTTGTTGGAGCTATTTCTGAAATTGGTTTATTGGACGATTTTTCTAGATTATTGGCACGAATTACAAACGGTAATGTTTTAGCAGGTTTCATCCTTATTTTGTTATTCTCTGTATTGATTTCTGGATTTGTTGATAATGTTCCGTATATTATTGTCATGCTGCCAGTTGTAGGAACTCTAGCTACAGATATGGGAATTGCCAAGGAATTGTATATGTTTGCCTTGTTGATTGGTTCATGTCTTGGTGGAAATTTAACACCGTTTGGTGCTTCTGCAAATATTGTTTCAATGGGAATCTTAAGAAAAGAAAATCATCCGATCGGATTCAAAGGATTCTTAAAGATAAGTGCTCCTTTCACATTCTTAACAACTACTGCCGCTGCTTTGGTGTTGTGGTTGATTTGGGCATAAATTAAAATAATTAAGCATTAAATGAAAATAAAGCGCCGATGTCAGATTGACCTACAGCTAACGCGAATGGAGTCTGATTTACGGCGTTTTTTATTTGCTGCTGGTAGTTTTGAATTAAAACATCAGCTTGTTCATCACTCATTTGTGTTTGTGATTTTTGAGGTTCGCTTTTTATTGCAGAAAGTCTTTCAATTAAGGAATTAAGTATTCTGATCTTGCTGATTGATACGCCATTTTGATTTGAAGAAGCTGCAATACCAGAAACATGATCAAAGTGTGAATATAATAATGCTGATTTACTAACGGGAACGTATAGTTTGTTTCCTGAACCATTTAGTAATGAAGATGCGTATGAATATGTATTAAAACGAACATCTGCCAACATTTTACAAAACTCCTATTACTTTTATATCGGAATTCTGTAAAAAAAATTAAGTAAAAATTAGTCGAAGAGTTTTCGTCTCCATTCTTTCTCAAAATCTGTGTATGGAGTGATATTCTCTTCCTTTTCTGCAGTTAATTTATTCTTGATATAAGCTTCAACTACCGAAGTTTTATAACTTTCCCATCTGGAAGGCAATTCTGTAGGGACTGTAAGCATTTGAGCAGGCGGCATATTTGAGAACATTTGTGTGTAATATGTTGTCAGCACGTTCTGATTTACATTTCTTAAAGATGAAAATCCATCTGCAATACCGAATTGTTCAATATCCAAACCTAAAGAAGCCTTTTTTTCAATTATAGCCTTTTGATTTTCTGCTTGAAAGAACCATGTTATGAATTCTGTCGCTCCAACTTGGTTTCTGGCGTCTTTATAAATGCCCAACATTCTGAACGAATCTTCAATTGGAATTGAATTATCTTTGCAAATCCATCTGTAATCCATATCTGTGTTCTGATTTTTCATCATGGTGAACAATTCACTACTTGTTGTATACGCTAAAAGAGTTCTATCCGAGGTAATCTGTCTGTATTCAGGCATGAATAAATATTTGTAAGAAAAATCTTGTTCAACAGAAGCCGAAGTGTTTTCTGTAGTAACCCAATCTTTTAAATATGCAATCTGTTCTTCAAGTTTTTGTTCATTAAAAACAATTCTGTTATCAACTTCTCTAAACTCAGCATCATTTAATTTTGCAGTCAAATACAAGAAATCATCATTATTAAGAGGAGTAAAACCAATTCTTGTGTATAAGCCCTTTTTATCTTTTTGATTGTAAGAAGAGCCGATTGAACGTATTTGTTCAATTGAAAGGGTGTAATTGTCGGTGATGAAGTCTTTGTTTTCTGTAGAGAATATTACAGCCGGTAAATTAAAGCTTACTGGAATTAAATATTGAGTTTGCTTTACTTTTCCAGATTTTAACAGTTGAGGATAAAAGATTGTAGATGTAAGGTTTTTTCTATCAAAAAGATAGTCCAAAGATTTAAAATACTTTGAAGTATTGTTATTTCTTAGCCAAGAACTAATAACAATATCAGGAGGAACTTCATCTTTTGCCGGCGGTAGTGAAAGAGATGGATTTTCTTTATAAACGAGGACAGCTTTTGATTTTGTCTGCCCTCTATTAAAAAGTTCAATGTATTGTGCAAATTCACTACAGTCAGTCCAGATTACAACTCTTTTGGTTTTTTCTTTGCATGAAGAAAGAATCAAAACTGTAAAAAGAATTAAAACTGAAAGAAGATGATTTTTCTTTATCACTGATTACATAGCCTCAGCTGTTTTATAAATCTTTGAATAAACTTCATTGATTTTATCTTCATCAATACTAGAAAAAGCTACACGTAAAGTTTTTGCATTGATTGAAACTGTTCCAATGCCGCTTTCTGCAAGAAGTTTCTTTCTTAAATCTTCTGCATTTACTTTACCGGTGTTAAAACTCATAAAATAACCAGAATTAAAAGGAAGTGGGCTTAAAACAGAAGATTTATTTGTATTTACAAAATTTCTAACTTCATCATATCTTCTTTTCAACATATCTCTAAGTTCTTTTTTCTGAACATTGTGGGATGGGTCTGTAAAAGCGTGTAGTAAAATGCTTTGAGAAGGAGTTGAGCTGCAAGATACAGAAGAACGAATCGCAGACATGAATTTTGTCTGTAAAGCTTCATATTGAGCGGCAGTAAGATTTTTTGAAGCAAATGAAACGAATCCGGAACGGAATCCCCAGGCAAAATCTTCTTTTGTCGGACCATCCGCCTTTATTGCCAGAACATTTTCATGAATGTCAGCCAAATAAGCAAATAAAGATTGAGATTCGATGTCTTGTTCATAGTTCAAGCCAAAATAAGCGTCATCACTGACAACTAAAATTTTTGTGCCTTTTTCTGCCAAAGATTTAATTATCCTGCAAATTTCTGCAGCTTCATTTTTTGTAGGGCTGTAACCAGATGGATTCTGTGGGAAGTTCAAAAGAACTCTGACAGAGTTATATTTTTCTGCATCAGCTTTAAGGGTGTTTTCAAAACTTACTAAATCGAGACCTTTTCCATTAAAACAATTGAACTGGTGGAATTCGGCTCCACGTCTTGCAGAAGTGATAAGTTCATAATTATCCCAACAAGGATCTGCGGCGATTAAAGGTTTGTCATCATCAACGAAAATATCAGAAATGTATGAAAGGGCTGCAGTAAGTCCTGGTACTAAAATTGGAAGTGAGAATGTTTTATCTTTTAATAAAGGATTTTTCTGAATAATCTGTTCTTTCCAAATTTTTCTTAAATCTGGATTTCCTGCAGTTTTTGCATAAGCTACAGTTTCTTGAGGTTTAAGGGTTGGAACGCTTGATTTAAATGAATCCAGTTCAACTGGAACTCCATTTTTTACGCACATACCGATAGTTCCATTTGCTAGGTGTGCTGATTTTGCGGCTTCTCCACCTTGGGCGATAATCCCATTTGGAAAATACAATCTTTTTCCCATATCTGAAATGAGAAAGTCTACAACTGAACCGGATAGAATATTATTCAATTCTTGTGCTAAAGGATTTAACATGATAGATTATTATTCTAAATTGAAGGCTTATTGTCAAGATTATGCAAAAAAATGTATAAATATACATAAAAGATTAAGCTTTTGTAAGAAAATGCAACTGGTTGTATATTAAGGATTTAGATTCAAGGCGGTAGAAAATGGAAATAGATATAGATTATTGTAAATCAATTATTGAAAAATATAAAAATGAAGCTTCAAAGAGGCTTGTTGGTCAGGAAGACTTGGTTGACGATATTCTTACAGCTTTTATTGCCGGTGGACACGTTTTATTGGAAGGTGTCCCTGGTCTTGCCAAGACTCTGGCTGTAAAAACTGTTTCAGAAATCTTGGGGCTTGATTTTAAGAGAATTCAATTCACTCCGGATTTGCTGCCGGCTGATGTTACAGGAACTTTGGTTTATGAACAGAATAAGAATGTTTTTTCTGTTAGAAAAGGTCCGATTTTTGCAAATGTTGTTCTAGCTGATGAAATTAACAGGGCGCCTTCAAAAGTTCAATCTGCAATGCTTGAGGCAATGGAAGAGCATCAAATTACAATTGGCGAGGAAACATATAAACTGCCATCTCCTTTTTTTGTTCTTGCAACGCAAAACCCAATTGACCAAGAAGGAACATACACTTTACCAGAAGCTGAATTAGACAGATTTTTAATGAAATTGGTGGTTAATTATCCAAGCTTTGAAAATGAAGTAAAAATCGTTCAGACTTGCGGCAATGCTTCTTCAATTCCTGTTCAAAAAGTTTTTAGTGAAAGCGATATAAACAAACTAAAGGATGCTGTAAACAATGTTACGGCTGATCAAAAAATAGTTGAGTATATAGTAACAATTCTAAAAGTAACCCGTTCTGAAGTTAACAAGAACAATCAAAATATAAAGAATACATTTTCATCTTCAAAAGATATAACTAGATATATTACAGTTGGAGCTTCGCCTCGTGCTGGAATTGCACTTCTTCAATGTGCAAAAGTTAATGCAATTTTGCAGGGCAGGGCTTTTGTCCTTCCGGAAGATGTAAAAAGAGTTTCATTAAATGTCTTGCGCCATAGGCTGATTTTGTCTTATGAAGCGGCGGCAGATAATGTGACACCTGATGAAATTATCAAAAGAATCTTAGATTTTATTCCGGTTCCATAAGTTCAATAGGTTCCATAAATGAAACATTCAGTATTTGAAAATAGAGATTCCCTTGTAAAAAAAGCTTCATATTTAAGGATTGAAGCCAATGAATTCGCTGAAAGTATGAAGTCTGGTAGCTTTAGGTCCCTCCACCGCGGGCAAGGTATTGAGTTTTCTGGAGTTCGCGATTACATCCGTGGAGATGATATTCGTTCAATTGACTGGAACGTTACGGCCAGAATGGGAAAGCCTTTTGTTAAAGTTTTTGAAGAAGAGCGTGAACTACAAATGTTCCTTGTTGTGGACAGATCTTTGTCTATGCAATATGGAATTGATAAAAAAACAAAGTACGAGATTGCATCGGAAACAGCGGCTTTAATTACAATTGCTGCAGAATTGAACAACTGTCCTATTGGCGCTGTTTTTTTTGATGGAAAAAATCATTTTTGTTTGAATCCTTCAACAGGAAAAGAAACTACAATGCTTTTGCTGACTCACCTTGATGAATTGAATGACGACGGTGAAGTTGGTTCTGTTTTGGGAAATGCTTTGAGCGGAAGCGGCAAGATATTAAAAAAACGTTCCCTTGTCTTTGTCCTTTCAGATTTTAGAAGTTCTGATTGGCAGAAACCGTTGATCCTTCTGGCTCAAAAAAATGACGTCATTGCAATTAATTATATTGACAAATCCGATATCGCACTGCCTTCTGTTGGAACATCGCTTTTTTCTGACTGTGAGAGTGACTTTCAGATGATTTTGCCGTCCAATTCAGAAAAATTTAAGAAGGAATGGAAATCTTACAACGAAAATAAAGTGAAAAATTGGACTGATATTTGTGTAAAGCATGGAATATTTCCTGTAACAATGTCTACAAACGATGACCCGTTGCCAATTTTAACGTCAATTTTCAAAAGGAAGAAAAATAGATGAAAAAAATTGCATTAATCATAATTTCTTTCTTTGTTCTAAGCTTTTCTGTATTTGCACAACTCAGTATTGAATCCCAGCAAATCCTCGTTCCTCAAAACGTTTATATTGGTGATGTGGCAGAATTGAGGGTTACTTTTAATTCAAATACAGATATGCAGAAAATATTTGAAAATACAAACAGCGTGAATGTTTTGTCTCAGTCTTATTTTTCAGAAGGTTTGAATTCTCAAGAATATACAATAAAGTCGCTTTCTATTACGCAAAGTGGAGTTAATTTTTATACATTCATAATCACTTTTATACCGTGGAAAACTGGTGATATAAAATTTCCTTCCTACAATTTGGGCAAGGCGATTGACGATTTAAATTCAACAGAAAATAATAATGAACATACAAATCTTTCAATCCTTATCTTTGAAAAAATTACAATTGATTCAATCTTAAAACAGAATTCCTATACGTCTTTACGCGATTTTGAACCACCAAAAGTTATTCCTGGAACAATTTATAAGATTTATGCCTTTTTAATAATTGTTGTTGTAATTCTGATTATTTTGATAAGGCTTTTGATAAAACGAAAGTCAGTAGCTCAGTTTATAAAGAACTACCAAATCAACAGAAAATATAAGAAGAATAAAAATTCAACAATAAGAAAGCTACGGAAAATTGGAAGGAACAACGAAGCCAACGATAAAGAGCTGGCTCAAGAAATTCAAAATATAGTCCGTGCTTATCTAGAAAAAAAATTTGATTCACCATTCACTCGTTATACAACTTCAGAAATTCTGCCTTCTTTTTTTCAACTTACAAATAATTTGATGACTGAAGAGAAAAATGAAGCTATGGAAAAAATCAATTCGGTTTTTATTAGAACTGATTTTATTAGATACGCTTCTTCCGCCGATGAGAATTCTTGCTTTTTAAAGAATGAATTGGAACAGATTATTGAAACCCTTGTTTTGTCAATTACAGCAATTGAAAATACAAAATCAGAAAGTGATCCAAAAAAAGAGAAGGAATTATAGTTTATGATAAGTTTTAATAATCCTATTGCGTTTTTATTCTTGCTTTTGATTCCTCTTTATTATTTTTTAAGGAAAATTAAGTTTCTTAAGAAAATCACTTTTCCAGCTGTTCTTTCTGATTGGAACGGCAATTCTTTTTCTTGGAATCACAAAAGTGAGAAGATTTCTTATTATGTTTCTAAAACTTTATTCCTAATCAGTTTGATTCTGGTTATTTTTTCTTTTTCTGATCCAGTTGTTTCAAAACAAGAAAAAGTGTTTACGTCTCTTGGAGTTGATGTTTTTTTTGTAATTGATACAAGTCCTTCAATGGCGGCCCGTGATGTAAACGGAACGACAAGAATTGAATCTGCTGTAACGTCGGTGAGGCAATTGGCAACTGAAAAAGAAGGCTACAGGTTCGGACTTATTGCCTTGGGAACAAATGCTTCTGTTCTAGTTCCTCCCACAAATGATAGAACAATGTTTGAAAGAAGTCTTTCTTCTATTAAAGTGGGCATGATGGGGAATGGTTCTGCAATTGGTGATGGCGTAAGTACGGCTGTTTATCATCTGAATTCGTCTGTCGCTCCAAAAAAATGCGTGATTCTGCTTACTGATGGTGAGAACAACGCCGGAGAAATCAATCCGGAGACGGCAGCCTTGTTGGCAGAAAAAAACAAGATAAATCTTTATATAATTGGAATTGGCTCTAAAGGAAACGTTCCAATTGAATATAACGACCCAATTACGAATAAAAACTATTCAGGATACTTAAATTCTGATTACAATTCGTCTTCTTTACGTAAATTGGCTTCTATAGGAAACGGAATCTATTTTGAAGCCCTTACAATAGATGAATTGAATTCGTATTTACAAGCAATTACAAAAACTGAAGACGTTGTTCAAAAGTTTACATATAAGACGAAGAATATTTTGTATTATGATAAAATTTTATTAATTGCAATTATTTGTTTTGCCCTTAGCTGGATAATCAAAAAGGATATGGTGTAAAAATATTATCAACTTGATTTTTAGCAAGGTGGAAATCTGAATGTTTTGGAGGATTGTATGAATTTTGTCTGTGAAAGGCCTTATGTATTCTTGGCTTTAGTTATTACAATTCCGTTAATTTTGTTTTTGAATTTAAAAAATATCAGGCTTTATAAGATTGAAAAAATAAATGTAAAAAATAAAATTGGGGAATTTGAAAAAAGAATAGCAAATTATCACAAAGTTAGAATTGTCAGATCTTTGTTTTTTACTTTTTCTTGGATTATGTTGATTTTTGCTTATGCAAAGATTTCTTGGGGGAGTAATTTAATTCCTGTTCAAAAAAATGGCAATGCAGTTTCTTTTGTATTTGATATTTCAAACAGTATGATGGCAAAAGACGGTCCTGAAAATACCACTCGTCTTGAAGCATCTGCAATTTATGCAAAGAAATTATTGCAACAAATGGATGAAGTTCCTGTTTCTGTAATCATTGCCAAAGGTGATGGTGTGAATGCAATTCCATTAACAGAAGACAGGCTTATTGTTGAATCCCTTCTAGATGAATTATCTCCTTTGTTGATGACTGTACCTGGTTCCAGTATTGGAAAAGGTATTTTGGAAGCCAGAAAATCTTTTCCGCCAAATTATTCATCAGCTGCAAATATCTGGGTTTTTACAGATTGTGAAGAAACTGATAACCAGCTGTTTTTGTCTCTTTCTGACTGTATAAAAAGTGGAATCTCCGTATCAATTATTGGTTTTGGTGATGAAAACGAGGTTGAAGTTTTAGCAGGAGATGGAAAAACAAAGGTAAAAACATCGCTAAAGTCTGATCACATAAAAGAAATAATCAACAGGGTGAAAAAGGAAAATGTCTTTATTGAAGAAAAAACTCCTCTTCACTACATGAATTCAACAGATAAAGGTTCGGCTGTAACTTTGTTGTCTCAAGTGAATGGCAAAAAAGCCGAGAACAATCAAATTATAAGTTATGAAACGGAATTGATTCCCCGATATAAGGCTTTCTTGTTATTGGCAATCTTATTCTTTGTTTTAGGGATTTTCTTTACTGAGGCTGATTTTTCAATTTTCAATAATCACCAAAAAGCTGCGCTTGCATCAATTGTAGTTGCCTTATTATTTACAAGTTGTTCATCAGATACACTTTCTGTTCTGCAAGGCACGTTGAATTGGCAGCAAAAACATTATAGACAGTCAATCGGTGAGTTTCTAACTGTAATAGAAAAAGAAAATCAAAGTCAAAACATTTTGGATTATGTGAATTATGATCTGGGTACAACTTATTCTGTTATGAATGAAGATGAATCGGCAATGAAAAGATATTCAGAAGTTTCTGAAGAAGCGTCACCAAAAGTGAAGTTTGCAGCAAATTATAATTCAGGCATAATTTCATATAGAAATGCAAGATATGAAGAGGCTAGGGATTATTTTAAAAAAGCGTTGGAAATTGACAGTTCAAGTATAAATGCCAAAATAAATATGGAATTTTCGATGAACAAAATAGAATTGGAATCCAAGAACAATGAGCCAGAAGTGATTCCGTCTTCAGAAAACAATACAGATAATTCAGAAATGGAAAAAGAGATTCTAAAAAGAATAAAGGAGAATAGTCGTAAGCAATGGAAAAACAGCAATTCAAATCAAACACAGAATTTAGAAAACGATTATTAATCATTTTTACATCAATTTTTTTTCTGAACAGAGCTTTTTGTCAAACTAACCAGATTTCTGCCAAGCAAATTCAAGAATTAAGGATAATTCCAATAGAAAATCAATCGATGTTTGTGAATACAGATATTAAGTTTCAAGTGATAATTCCAAATGTTGAATCAAGCGCAATTCAAGTGAACAATCCTTCTTTGCCAAATGATATAACTTTTAAAACGTTGCGAAAAACTCCATATTATCAAGATACAACAGGAACATTAATTGAATTATGGTTTAATTTTTCAAAACCGGGCGTTTATTCAATTCCAGACTTGCCAGTTTCAATTTTGACTAGGGAAAGGAAGATTAAATTTGAACAAGTTGAAGTCTCTATAAATCCAAGGGATTGTAATCCTAGAATTGTTGTTTCGTTTGATTCATCCAAGAATATTTATTCCGATTCTGTTATGGCGGAACAAAATGTGTTTGTAACGAACGTTGGTGAAAAAGTTAAATTTGATTTGAATTTGCAATATGCAGTCCAATTAATCCAACTTTCATGTGACATTCCTCAGAATTCAATTTTTTCTCAAGTTAAGACTTATGAAATGATTGAAGTTAAACAGAGAGAAAAGAATTATTCGGATGTAATTATTCCAGTCGCAAGTTATGAATGGGTTTTTCTGACAGAAGGAAAAACTTATCTTCCAAAAATGAAGCTTTCTGTAACTGGATACAACGGTAGAAAATATGAATTATCCATTCCTGAATGTTATGTAAATGTACTTCCCGCAAAAAATAAAAATACAGCGGGAACTACAGAAAGCACGATATTTGATGATGCTTTTGATTCATCTTACAGTTCCGTTCAAGCTGTGGAATATCAAAAAATAACAGATGATGATGTAATACAACTTGCAGGATTGCGACAGAAAGAGAAATACTCGCTTTTTAAATATAAGCACAACCTAAAACAAAGAATTAGTTTTGAAGAAGTTTTTGGACTTCCAACAAATGAAAAGGAATTTCCTGTGATAATTTTTTATCTTTCATTAGTTCTAGTTTTGGTAAGCGTTTTCTTGGTGATTTTATTCATAAAAAAAAGAAAGTATATACGTTTTGGTTTAAGTTTATTACTTTTATTATGTTCAATGGCGTTTTCAACTTATTCTTTCTTGCAAATAAAAAAAGTTTATGCTATTTGTAACGGCGGAGAAATTTATTCCATCCCTGAAGATTCAGCTGAATCAAAGACATTTGTTTTTAAGGGAAAAAGAATTCAAGTTTTAGAAAAAAATAATTCATGGTGCTATATTGAATTTGGAAATATTGGCGGATGGATTAAAGGAGATAAGTTGGTTTTTTATGGATATGAATGATATTTTGAATCAATGGGATTCAATGAAAACAAGAGAAGTAAAAAAAAAAAAGGAATCTGGCAAGAACAAGGTTTCCCACAAAAAAGCTAATGTTCTAACAAAAGAAGAAAAAGCTTTACGTGAAGAAAAAGACTTTGAAGAACAGATAAAAAGAGAGAATTCCAAACAAATAAACCCAATAGAAATGTGGCTCCGCCGGTATGGTACTGTTGATAAAGACAAACTTGCCGAAGAGACACAGCAGCGCAACCAGCAGACAGACAGAAGCTATCTTCTTTCTATGACGCCGGAAGCAAGAATTGATTTGCACGGACTTCACCAAGATGAAGGGCGGGAACGGCTTTCCAACTTTATTGGGGAATGCCAAAAAAAAGGTTTGAAAAAAGTTCTAATCATCCACGGAAAAGGCATTCACACAACAGGAACAGACCCTGTCTTAGGTGAAATGGTGCGAAGATTCATAGAAAGTGACGAACGATGCGGAATGTCGGGCCATCCAAAAACAAAAATGGAAGGCGGAACTGGAGCAACTTGGGTGATTCTAAAAAAAAATACTTGTAACTAAGTAGTTTTATTAGTATTTTAATAATATATGAAAGACTATTATGAAGTTCTTGGTGTTTCCAAAGACGCCACAGCTGATGAAATAAAAAAAGCATATAGAAAACTAGCTTTTGAATATCACCCGGATAGAAATGCTGGGAATGCTGTAGCAGAAGAAAAATTTAAAGAAATAAATGCGGCTTATGATGTTTTAGGTGATGAATCTAAAAAACGTAATTACGATAATTCAGGTTATTCAGAGCAACCGTATGCACAACAATCTCAAAATGCTGGACGTTATCAGTATACATATTCATCTCCGTTTGGAAATGATGAAGAAACTTTCTGGTCTTGGTTTAACAATTCTTCAACAGAAAATAGAAACGAAGAAACAAAGCATTATGAATATAATTGGGCAAATAATTCAAACAAACGTCAGAATTATACAAAGAAATCATTATGGTCATCATTATTTGCAAAAGCCCTGCAGGCTGTTGTAGGCGTATTTATGCTTAGGTTTTCATATTTTATTCCGTTTGGATTTATTATTTGTATAGCTGTAATTATAAACGGTGTTGTAGGCGTGTTCAGTTCAATAAAAGGATTATTGGACAAAGGTAAAAACTAAGTAGAATAAATTAAAATTCATATACAATAAAAAAAAAGCGAAATCTACGTGATTTCGCTTTTTTTGTTTATAGATAAAATCTTTATAATTCAGCAATAAAGTACTTTTTCTTTCCTCTTCTGATGATTATAGCTTTTCCTTCAATTGCATCTTTTGCTGTAATAACTTTAGCTTCATCTTGAACAACTTCGCCATTAATAGAAATTGCATTTGATTTAATAAATTCGCGTGCTTCTCTTTTTGAAGAGGTGATTTTATTTACAGTCAAGAAATCGGCTAAAGGCAGTTCTTCAGTAAATTTAAAAGAAGGAACACCTTTCATACCAGTCATGATGTCTTTTAGTGATAAACCTTTAAAGTCGCCTTTAAATAATTTTTCAGAAACCATGATTGCACTTTCAGCTTCTTCTTTGCTATGAATATCTTTTACAATTTCATAAGCCAAAGCTTTTTGAGCAACTCGTTTTTCCAAAGCTGTTTGATGTTCTGCATAAATTGCTTCAATCTGTTCTTTTGGCAGGAATGTAAAGACTTTCAAATATTCAAGGACTTTTGAATCATCAGTATTTATTAAATATTGATAAATTTCATAAGCAGAAGTTTTATCTTTGTCCAACCAAAGAGCGTTTCCTTCACTCTTACCGAATTTTTTACCTGTAGAATCAAGGATTAGCGGCATTGTAAAGGCATAGGCTTGTTTATCAAGTTTCTTTCTAATCAAGTCAATACCAGTTGTGATATTTCCCCATTGGTCAGAACCTTCAACCTGCATAATACAATTTTTTTCTTCATAAAGATGTAAGAAATCATAACCTTGTAACAACATATAAGAAAACTCTGCAAAAGTGATTCCTGTATCCAATCTGCGTCTGATAATATCTTTGTCCAACATATAGTTAACATTGATATATTTTCCAATATCACGCAAAAAATCCAAGAATTCGTAACCTTTCATCCAAGAATAATTATCAACGAGTTCAGCTTTTCCATCAAAGAAACGATCAATTTGTTTGTGAATTCCTTTGATATTATTGTTCAACACATCAATGTCGATTATTTCTCTTTCGGCAGTTGGACGTGGATCACCAATACGGCCTGTCGCTCCACCGCAAAGTAGAATCGCATGATGTCCTGCATTAGCCAAACGTTTTGCTGTACATAAAGATGAATAGTGACCTATATGCAGACTATCAGCTGTTGGATCTGTTCCCCAATAAAAAGTAAATGGAAATCCATCAAGAACTTTCTGTAATTCGCTTTCTTCGCCTACAACGTCCTTGATTAATCCTCGCCATTTTAAATCTTCAAATAATGTCATTTTGATTATTTCCTATAAGAATGAGAATTAAATAGTAAAAAAAAATATATTAGTTTTTTATCTTTGTCTAAAAATGATACGTCCGCGATTTAAATCGTACGGAGAAAGAGCAACTTTAACACTGTCACCAGGAACTATTCTGATATAGTGTTTTCTCATTTTGCCCGATAGATGAGCCATAATAACATGTCCGTTCTGTAATTCAACGCGAAAAGTTGTATTTGGTAAAGCTTCCTTTACAATACCTTCAACTTCTATGGCTTCTTCTTTTGCCATTTGTCCTCCTGCAAAAAATAACTGAAAAAAGAGCTTAATTTAATTATACGAAAAAAGTTGTCTTTTTAGCATTTTACACTTATATTAGTATGTACAAAACTTTAAGACTTGTCAACACAAGTACAATAATAGGTTTTGAGGGAGCAGAACATGGATCAGGCTTTTATCGAAAAAGTTAAAAAAGAGTTTATTGAACAGAGAAAACAAATAATTGCCTCTTTGGAAGCAAGAAATAACGAAATGAAGGATTTAGTTAAACCGATAGCTTCAGGTGATGAAGTTGACGTTGCTTCAGATGCAAATGATTTAGCTACATTAACTTCTCTTGGCGCTCAAGATGCAGCAATGTTGGAAAGAATCAATGCCGCATTGGATAGAATCAATCAAGGTACTTACGGAAGATGTATAAAATGTGGAAAAGAAATTCCTATTGAAAGATTATCTGTTCTTCCTTATGCAGTAATGTGCGTGCCTTGTGCAAGTGAAGAAGAAAGAAGAAATCGTTAATTAAATATTTGAAAATTTGATTTTTCTGTCAATCGGGTACGCAACTTCTGTGTATCCGATTTTTTTTAATAACTGAACAGCCCTATCAAATGCGCAATCCAAATCTATTGCATTATGAGCGTCAGAATTAATCATTACAGGAATATGATGGTCGTGAATTATTGAAAGAAATTCTTCTGATGGATAAAAATCATCCATAGCTTTTCTTGCAATGGCGCCAGAATTTACTTCTACAATTATATCTTTTTTTGCAATTTCTTTTACAGTTGCAAGCAATTCGCTTTTATACCAGCTTTCACCTTCATCAAAAAAATGAAGGATGCTGTTTCTTTTTCTAATAACATCCGCATGACCTAGAATGTCAAAATCACCACATCTAATCATTTCTCGTTCAGCTTGAAAATATTCACAAACAGCGTTTTTTCCGTTTCCGTTGTATAAATCATCCAAACCTTTTTTTACACATTCAGTGGCGTCATCAACTGAATAATGACCTTTTGAAGTTACAACGTAATGAACAGAGCCAATCAAAAAATCAGGTGAAAACTGTTGAAAAGATGCTTTAGTTGGTGAACAAATTGACGGAATGTAATCAGCTTCAAATCCCAATTGGATGTTTATTTGATTCTTGTATTTTTCTTTAAGTGAATTAATTGTATTTACGTATAAACTGTGTTCCCTTGGTGGAATGTGCCAAGTTTCTGCAAACGGATACATACTGTGTCCAGAAAATCCGAGTATATCGAATTTTTTTTCAATAGCGGCGACAACCATTTCTTCTGGAGAATTTTTGCCGTCACAAAATGTAGAATGAGTATGATAGTTTGTTTTCATCAAGATTTATCCTCTAAGTAGAGCTAGTGATTTTTTGATTAAAATATTAGATTTTTGCGGTTTGATTAAATATCCCGCTGCACCCAGGCTGAGGGCTTTAATTATTGAATCTTTTTGCAAATTAAGCGAATAAATCAGAACAGGCGGAATCCGCGACATCCTGTGAAGAGTTTCCAGAATTTGAAAACCTGTTGAATCTGTTAATTGAACATCAAGAATAATTAAATTGAATTTATCTGGTGAAAATTCTTCAAGAAATTTTGTTCCAGAAGTGTACATTGTACATTTTGCTCCAACAGATGTAAAAGAATTCTTTGTTAATTGTGAAATTTGAGCATTACTATCAATTATTGCAATATTTAATACTGTTCCAATGTCTTTTTTGATATTAGCATCTTCATCATTGTCTGTATCAGAATAAAATCTAGTTTTGATGGAACTTTCATCTTCATTTGAAGAAAGGATTCTATCAGTGATTAAATCAGAGACATCAGAAGTGAGTGAAGTGTCAACCAATGAATCCAACATTCTAGAAAGTTTTGTGGCAACATCAATTCCATCATAAGCTTTATGTCCGTCAAGAAAATCTTTTACAAAACTACTTAAAGACAGAATTTTGATATTCTTAGTTTTTATTTTTGGACAAGCCATTACATTATCAATTAAAAATTCAAGGTTGTAGCCGTCAACAAATGTAAGTTCAAGATTTGTGAGCATGATGATGATTTTTGGATTGTCAATTTGTTCTTTTTCTATAACTTCAGAAAGCTTGTATTGTAATAAAGAAATCTTATCTCTATTTAAACCAAGCGCAATTTCAATAAAAATAATATTGTTGTTTCTGTGGATGTCCAGAATGCTTGGAGTTGTATCAAGTGAAATTGGATTATAAAGTACGTTTCCAATTGCTTCAAAGAAAATATCAAATTGAATAGGTTTAGTAAAATATTTTATAACACCGTATTTGGCATAAGCTGCAATTTGAGGTTTTGTAATCTCAGGACCGGTGATTATTATTGGAATATTGACTGCATTTGAATCCTGCTCTTTTTTAGTAAGGAATTCCATTTCTCCAACATTTTCATCTTCCATATCAAGAATAATCAAATTAGTATAATTAGAGACCATTTTTGTGTATGCATCTCTATTTTCTTGTGCAAGAATGACTTCAATATTGTCATCAGAAAGTTTTTGTTTTAAAAAATCTCTAAAAAGAGGGTGACTATCAATTAATAATACAGTCTTCATATTTATTAGTTTATCATGATTCACAAAAATTTACTATATTTATAAAGAATTTGTACATACGATGACTTTTTTATGTGATTCTGTTATTATTTAAAAATATTTTTTAGTAGGTGTTTTATGAAAAAATCTTTTACAGTAATTTTCACTTCTTTTCTTTTTTTATTTATAATGTTGTTCACATCATGTAAAGAAAACATCATGGGATACAGTGTTGTGCTTTGGAATATTCCAGAATATGGAATTTGTGATGGCGATATTGTTCCAGTTTATATAAAATCGAATATTTCTCATGTTTATGTAGTTGGCACAGAAGATGGTGAAAAAATTGAAGTTCCTTTATGGCAGTTGACAGATCCTGTTTCAAAAAAGAATGTTCAAACAGAAAGTGAAAGATATTCGGAATATCAACACAATTATGCATCAATTTTAAGAGACGGACTTCCTGGAAGAGAGGAGCCTGTAAATACATCAAAACAAGTCTACCGCTTTAGAAAAGGCGAGATCATCAAGATTCTTTATAAAGGAAAAGGCCAGGTTGTAATGGCTGGAAGCGAGCCGCTTCCCGGTGAATGGTTCCGGGTTCTGACTTCAAATGGAACAAAAGGTTGGTGTTTTTCTTACAACTTGCAGGTTTTCCAAACAGACGAAAACGGAAATAGAATTGGTAATGACGATGTTGGTGAATTGGAAGAAACAGATTCGATTTTTGAAGACATCCTTACAAAAACATGGTATCCGGATTATTTTAGAACTTTAATCAAGAGTGGAAACATTGATGTTACACGTTTGGTTCCTACCTACAAATTTGAATTGAATACAGAAACAAACAAATTGTCTTTGAATCTGAATAAAATCCACATGACTTGGGATTACACTGGTTATAAAAAGACTGGCGATAACGAATATACGTTGAATGATATTCCTTTGATTGTTTTTTATAGAAAATCAGATTATATAGTCTTGCGATATACAGATGACAGTGGAAAACCACAAGATATTGGATTTGTAACAATAGAGGAAGATATTTCTCAATTAGTTGCAACAGAAAAAGAAAGACGAAATTCTGTTTATAATAAAGTTGTTTCAACCGGACCTTCATTTAAGAGTTCCAGTTATGGTGATTTGTCTTTCCAGGCGGACGGTCGTTTTACTTGGAGAGGTTATAAACTTTTGGTACCGGCAATTATTAAGAACGGTGCAAAAAATAGTGGAAACGTAAGTGTTAAATACGCTTTATCACAAAGTTTGACTTCTTCATATGATGGCGTTTTGTCATTTAGATTTGATGGTCTTAATGAAGATATTAATTTCTTGTTTGTAATTGAAAGTGATGGAATCCGTATGGAAAATATACCGTCGTCTTCAATTGATGGAAATTTAATCACTTCACGTAGTTCAAGTCCAATGATTTTATATTTTAGAAAATAAGGAAAAATATTTATGGCTTTTGTGCAATTTTCTCAAGTGTCATTAGCGTTTGGAGATAGAGATATTTTAAAGAATGTAACAATAAATCTTCAAATAGGAAGTAAAGTTGCATTAACCGGTGCTAATGGTGCTGGCAAATCTACATTAATTAAAGTTTTAGCAGGTCTTGTAAAGCCAGATTCAGGTTCAAGGGCTGTTCAAAAAGATTCCAGAATTGCATATTTGCCTCAGTCTGGACTAACTCATCACGGTTGCTCATTAAAAGAAGAGGCAGACAAGGCTTTTCAATTTGGTTACGATTTGCAAGAAAAAATTGATTCAATTGGAGAGCAGCTCAAACAGAATCCTGCAAACACAGATTCGTTGGTTGTCCGTCAGTCGGAATTGATAAATGAATTGAATGACAGCGGTTGGTACAGAAGGGAAGCTTCAGCTGAAAGCGTTCTGCTTGGCTTGGGATTTAAAAAAGAAGATTTCAGCAGAAATACAGAGGAATTCAGCGGCGGTTGGCAGATGAGGATTGCCCTTGCTAAGGCTCTTATGCAGAATCCTGATATTTTACTTCTTGATGAACCAACAAACTATCTTGATATTGAAGCTAGATCTTGGCTTGAAACTTTTTTACAGAATTATAAAGGTGGCTTCTTACTTGTCAGCCATGATAGATATTTTTTGGATGTTACAATTAATGAAGTTTATGAACTCTTTGGTGGTGATTTAAAAAGATATAGTGGAAATTTTACACATTACGAGCAAGTTCGCGAAGTTGAATTAAAAACCTTGATTGCAGCTTACGAGCAGCAACAGGAAGAAATTCATAAGTTGGAAGATTTTATCAATCGTTTTGGATACAAGGCCACAAAAGCGGCTCAAGCTCAAGAATATCAAAAGAAACTTGATAAAATGTCTATAATTGAAATTCCAGAATCTTTGAAGAAAATACATTTTTCTTTTCCTCCAGCACCTCATAGTGGAAAAATCGTTTTAAGACTGAACGGAATTACAAAGTCGTATGATGGAAAAAGAAATGTTTTGAATAATCTTGATTTGCTTCTAGAAAATGGCGAGCGGCTTGTTGTTGTTGGTCATAACGGAGCGGGTAAGTCAACATTGCTCAGAATTATTGCCGACCAAGATAAAGCTTTTACTGGTGAAGTTGTAAACGGAGCAGGTGTAAGTATTGGATATTTTAGCCAAGATAACGCCGAAACAATCCGGGGCAAAGAAACAATGCTTGAATATCTTGAAGGAAAAGCCCCTCTTGAATTAATTCCAAAACTTAGAGATATGCTTGGTGCATTTTTGTTCCGCGGTGATGACGTTTATAAATCTCTTGATGTGCTTTCTGGTGGTGAAAAATCTAGAATTGCGTTGTTGCAGCTTCTTCTAAGTCCTGTAAACCTTTTGATTCTTGATGAACCAACAAACCATCTTGATATCCATTCAAAAGATGTTTTACTTGAAGCCTTAAAAGGTTTTGGCGGAACTGTAATTTTTGTAAGCCACGATAGGGGATTTATTGAACAACTGGCAACCCGTGTTTTAGAATTAAAACCTGGTGAATACAAAAACTTTCCTGGAAACTACACATATTATTCTGAACAGATAGAAAAACAAAATTCAACAGAAGAAAATTTTCAAACTGCCCAGGTTGTTACTGAAGTAAAAACTGGAACCAAGCTCAGTTGGGAAGAACAGAAAAAAAGAGATTCTGAAAAAAGAAAGATTGAGCGTGAAATTACAAAAGTTGAGAATTCAATTACAGAGAACGAAGAAAAGAAAAAGCAATTGGAATTAAAGATGGCCGACCCTTCAGTTTATTCCAACGGTGAAAAAGCAAAGTCCGTTCAAAAGCAGATTGATGAAGTTTCAAAAGAAATTGATTCGCTCACTCAAAAATGGGAAGAATTACAAGAAGGAATGGATTCATTCTAATTCCTTTTGTGTCGATATTTCTGTATGAATAAAAAAACTCTAATAATTTTTTCAATTTTGTTTTTGGTGGAATCATCAATTTTTTCATTATCTTTGTACAAGAATAATGTTACGGCTTCTTATTATGCAGAAGATTTTCATGGAAAAAAAACATCAAATGGAGAAAACTTCAACATGAATAGTTTGACTTGTGCTCATAAATCATTACCTTTCGACACAATTTTAAAAGTGACGAATATTTCCAACGGAAAAAGTGTGGAGGTTAGGGTAAATGATAGAGGACCTTTTGTTTTGGACAGAGAAATTGATTTGTCCAAAGCGGCTGCAACTCAACTTGATATGATAGGAAAAGGAACAATTAAAGTAAAACTTGAAATTGTAAAAAAAGGCGAAAACACCAATTTGAGCGTTCAAACAGCACAAAAAGCCCAGCAGATTATGGCTCAAAGGTTTCCAACTTATAAAGAAGATTCAACATCTGTGACTACTAAAAAAGAAATTGATTTATCAAATGTAAAAAAAGGAACTCTTTGGGATATCCAGCTTGGTTCTTTTAAAACCCGTGAAAATGCAAATAAATTGGCCCAGAAACTTTTAAAAGACGGATATAAGAATGTAGTTTTTCAAACAACAAAAGAAGTTGTTAGAGTTGCAATAAAGGAAGTTGATGCTGAAGATGTTTCTGCAATGATTAAGAAGTTGAAAACCGACGGATATGAAGATTTTGTGATAAAGCAAAGAAATAAAAGTTGATGTTTATATATTGTGAATAGAAAATTCACGTGATATACTTTTAGATAAAATTGTACTAGCCTGAAGGAGTTATAAATATGATAGATGAAGAATTGGACCCGGAAATTGCTGCTTTACTGTCTGCTTCTAATAAGAGCGTAGATTTTGATGAATCTTCTGTTGAAGAATTTGAAATTAGCCATAGTCCAAAGAAAAGTACAGAAATTCCATCACAAAGTAAAAGTTCAGATGAAAACAGAGATTCAATTCATACTGTAAATTTAAGTTGTCATGGATTTAATAAAATAGAAAAACTGATAAGTGATACTCCTACTGAAATTTACAATGATACTAAATATTATAAAACTGTTCTGACTGGAGAAAATGCTTCATCACAAAGGGTTCACCAAGTTCTTTCAAAATATTTGACCTGCCAGGATCCAAAAGATAGAGCTGTTTACAGACAGCAAATTGTTACAGCTTATTGGGAGTTGTTACGCGGTATGGTGCCAAAAATGTCATCAACAACAACTCCTCTTCCAAAAAGAATGCTTGTTCGCTTCGGTATACTTTTACCTTCTCTTTTTAAGCCTGAACAAAAGGATTATTTCTCTCGTATTTTCTTTGAAAACAAATATAATCTGCCGGTTTTATACACTGATGAATGGTTTAAAGAAATTGCAGCTGGAAGAATGAATAATTCCATGACTGATGAAGGAAAACCTGTTCATAAAAACCTTTCTGGTGAAGAAGCCGCACTTGCCGAACAATCAAAATTTGTTCAACTTCAATCAAAAAATGCCGGCAAACTGCAGAGTGCAGAAAATCTTCTCAGCATAAAAGAAAATGAACGTTCCATGTTGGAGTTGGAGCTTAAAAATCGTATTGATTCTATCACAGATCATCCGGGTGTTGTTGGTTTGGAACCGCATAAACAAGGATTAACTGATTTTCAAAGAAAGCTTTTCCCCGAGATTACAGATTACATACATAGGCTTTCAAAGAATGACAAGGAACTTACAAGAGTTTTAAGCGAATATCAAGAAGCTAAGGCTTTGTATGATAGTGTTTCCTCAAAAATCACTGGTGGTGGAGAGGTTGTTCAAGCTGATGAAGGCGCTGTAAAGGCAGAATTTGATACAGTTCGTCAGATGGCAAAAATGACGATCGGTCGTCGTGGTAACCAGTTCCCAATTTTTACTCGTGAGTTTTTCCATTGTACAGAAAGAGGAACAGGAACACGTGAAAATGTAATTGAAGTTTTAAGATGGATTGAATCAATTGATCCGGGTGCCTTCCACCGAATTCACAAAAATATTCCAAATAGAATTGTTCCTTATGTTCTTCTTGTTCCAACTTATGGTGACAGGGGTTTCTGTTGGGAACCTTTTGATAGATACAACCGTGTTACCAGCCGTGGCCGTATTGTTGTTCCAATGTATCCAAAAGATTTGAAAATTGCCGTTTTAACAGCTGTTGCAGATTTAAGATGGCAGGTAGCAAAAGAGAAGGCGTCTTATTATTGGATGGAAGAAGGACTTACTGGTCAATATTATCAGCATGTTGAACAACTGAAATTGAAGGGCGATTTAAAGGAATTCTTTATTGAGGATTACATTTTGTGGATGATGAAGGAATCTACAGGTGTTCAGCGTCTTGATAAAGATGTAAGGGGAATTTTCTGGCGAAATATGCCTTTCCCAAAAGAGCTTAAAGAAGATTTAAGAAAACGAAGTTTAGTTTATGATGAACTTTGTAGAAAAGATGCAAACCGTGAAATGAGCGACGGATATTGATAAAATAAAAAAAGCAAAAAAAAAGACAAAAACTAAAAGTTTTTGTCTTTTTTTGTATATATATAAACAGGATGGGGCTTTGCCACTGCATCCTAGAAAAGAAAAAGGAAATTCAAAATAGAACTTCCTTCTTCAACTAGGCATGAATTGGAGTCGAACCAACGAATGACGGTTTTGCAGACCGATCCCTTACCGTTTGGGTACCATGCCATAACATTTAATGTTTTATGATATTAGCAAAAAAAAAAATCTTTGTCTAGTATGGGGTTAGTTCATTCATAAATAATCTGAAAAAAAATTGAATTGAACATCTAACATTATTGCTAAAATGCAAGCATTATGGTAGTTTATTAAAAGTTGCCGTTTGTATCGTATGTATGAATGGTGATTCTCTGGAGAGTTCTCACATACCCGTGAGACGCCGAAGGGTTAAGGTTATAAAAACTGATATCTCAGGCAAAGTGGACAGAAAGAATTATTTTTCAACACACTCTTTAGAGAGCTTATTAATATGTAAAATATTTAATGAGCTCTTATTTTTTTTAAAGGACGGTTTTATGTTTTCAAAAATCAATTCCGTTTTAGGCGCCATAGACGATTT
>CAYFND010000005.1:36883-61150 GCA_964344405.1 uncultured Treponema sp.
GTCTTCCTCTTATTATTCTTATTCTTGCTACAGGTATTTTCCTAACAGTTAGATTAAGAGGTGTTCAGTTTACACAACTGAAATTTGCTATCAAATCAATTTTCAGAAAATCTGATGACAAAGAAGGTGGAGAACTTTCAAGTTTTAAAGCACTTTGTACTGCACTTTCTGCAACAATTGGAACAGGAAACATCGTTGGTGTTGCAACTGCTATTGCTGTTGGTGGACCTGGTGCTGTTTTCTGGATGTGGCTTGCTGCTTTATTGGGTATGGCAACTAAATACACAGAATGTCTTTTAGCTGTTCACTTCCGTGAAGTTAAACCTGATGGACATATTCTTGGCGGACCTTTCTACACAATGGAAAAAGGTGTTGGTGAAAAATGCAAATGGCTTGGAAAACTCCTAGCTGTAATGTTTGCAATTTTTGGAACAATGGTAGGACTTTTTGGAATTGGAACTTTCAGCCAGATAAACTCAATTACTTCAGCTGTAGAGACATTCTCTAAATCTGTTGTTGGTGCAACAGGCGCTCTATCTACAATTACAATTCCTGGTATTGGTTCATACTCTGTTGTAGTAGTTATTGCATCTTTGATTCTTGCAGTTCTTGTTGCCCTTGTAATCATTGGTGGATTAAAGAGAATTTCTTCTGTTGCAGGTGTTGTTGTTCCTGTAATGGCTGTTATTTATGTTGTATTTGGTGTAATTGCAATTTGTTGTAACATTTCTAAAGTTACAGACGCTTTTGAACAGATTTTCCAAGGTGCATTTGGATTTAAGGCTGTTACAGGCGGTGCTTTGGGTGCAATGATTGTTGCTATGCAAAAAGGTATTGCCCGCGGTATTTTCTCTAATGAAGCCGGACTTGGTTCTGCTCCAATTGCAGCTTCAACTGCAAAAGTTGACCATGCTGTAAAACAGGGAATCATTTCTATGACAGGAACATTCTTTGATACAATTATCATTTGTTCAATTACTGCCCTTGTTATTATTATTTCTGGTGCATGGAGACCTGAACTAGGTTTCTCTGGATTTGGAATTACAAATGCTGCTTTCCAGATGCTTCTTCCACGCATTCCTGGACAATTCATTTCTTTTGTATTGATGATCTGTCTAGTTCTTTTTGCTTTTACTACAATCTTAGGTTGGGATTATTATTCTGAACGCTGTATTGAATACTTATCAAAAGGAAACATGAAACCAGTAAAAGTTTACAGATGGTTGTACATTATCGCTGTATTCATTGGACCTTACATGACAATTTCTGCTGTTTGGACAATTGCTGATATCGTTAATGGTTTGATGGCTATTCCAAATATCATTTCATTGTTGATTTTGAGCGGACTTACTGTAAAACTTACACAAGATTTCTTCAAAGGAAATCATATCTACACAATAGGTTATGACTTCACAAACGCAAAAATTGCTGATGAAGAAAAATAGTTTAGATTCTTAAATCTAACAAAAAAGAGGAATTCATTTTTGAATTCCTCTTTTTTTATGTTTAAATATTCTTTTTTAGTTGAAGTTGAGTTATTAGATCAATCCAGTTTTTTCATCAATTCCCATCATTATGTTCATACATTGAACAGCAGCTCCTGAAGCTCCTTTTCCAAGGTTGTCCAAACGTGTTGTTACAACAATCCTGTCATCATTTCCATAAACGAAAATCTGCATATTGTTTGTTCCTTCAAGAGTGTTGGCTGGAATAAATGGTTCAGGTAAAGTTCCTTCACCCATAACACCGGCAACTTTTACAAAATATGAGTCTTTATAATGTTCGCAGAACATTTCCCAAACATCGTGGGCTGTAACTTTTTTTGCAAGAAGTCTTGTGTGAAGTCCAACTGTTACAGTCATTCCTTGGAAATAATCGCAAACATATGGTGTAAAAATCGGTTCATAATCAAGACCTGTAATAATCTTCATTTCTGGAAGATGTTTGTGGGCTTGAGTGAGTGCGTATAAACGGGGAGAATCAAAAGCCTTGTCTCTATTCTTATCTTCATATTGAACAATTGCTTTTTTTCCTGCTCCTGAATATCCAGAAACTGCATTTATAGAAACAGGATAATCTTTTTGCATGATTCCAGATTTTACCAAAGGATAGCCCATTGCAATAAAACCGCTTGCGTAACATCCTGGAGTTGCAACCCTTGTTGAGGTTTCGATTTTTTTACGGAAGTCGCCGCCTAATTCTGGAAATCCATAAGCCCAAAGAGGATTAACCCTGTGTGCTGTTGAAGCGTCAATTATCTTAGTTTTAGGATTTGTACATAAAGAAGCTGATTCAATAGCGGCCGCATCTGGAAGACATAAAAAAGTGAAATCAGATGAGTTGATTAATTTTGCCTTTTCAACAGAATCTTTTCTTTTATCTTCATCAATAGACATGATTTCAATATCACTTCTATTTTCAAAACGTTCAAAAATCTTTAGGCCGGTAGTGCCTTCTTTTCCATCAATAAAAACCTTATACTTCATAGGTGAATTATAGTGAATAAATACTTTAATTTGAATATAATATCCAAAAAAAATGGAAAATAATGGGGCTCACAAATGAAATATAAACTAGTTGTTTTTGATATGGACGGAACAATTTTGAACACGCTTGAAGATTTAACTGACAGCGTTAATTACACAATGGAAAAGATGAATTTTCCCACTCATTCAATTGATGAAGTCAGAAATTTTGTTGGAAACGGAATTGCAAAATTGATTGAACGCTCTTTGCCGAAGAATACAGAAAAGTTAGTTTTTGAAAAAGCCTTGGAAGAATTTACCAAGTATTATAAAACTCATTCCGCAATAAAAACCGCTCCTTATGATGGAATCAATGAATTATTAAAGAAACTAAAAGAGAAAAATATTGTTACCGCGGTGAATACAAACAAAATAGAACCTGCGGCAATAGATTTATGCAATGATTATTTTCCGTCCTTATTTGATGTGATTGTTGGAAATAAAGATGGAGTTCCTGCAAAACCCGCTCCTGATGGAATTTATGAAATTGTAGAAAAAGCCTCAGAATTGAAGAAAATCAAAATTAACAAGAATGAAATTGCGTATATCGGTGATTCAGATGTTGATTTGCAAACAGGAATTAACGCCGGTGTTGATGTTATCGGTGTGGACTGGGGATTTAGAGGAAAGGAATTCCTTTTGCAGAACGGAGCTCCAACAGTTGTTATGAACACTCAAGAATTATATAGATATTTAACTGATTGATTGAACGAATATGTAAATAATTATATAATGACTGATTAAAAATTAAATTGATTTTGGAAGTATAAACAAATGTCTGGATTTTATGATTATTATGATGTTGCTGTTGTAGGAGCAGGTCACGCTGGTATTGAAGCGGCCTTGGCAAGTGCCAGAATGGGACTAAAGACAGTTTTAATCACCCAAACTCCTGATGCAATTGGACGAATGTCATGTAATCCTTCAATTGGTGGAATTGCCAAAGGTAATATTGTTAGAGAAATTGATGCGCTCGGTGGTGAGATGGCAAAATTAATCGACAAATCCATGATTCAGTTTAGAATGTTGAATAAAAGCAGAGGTCCGGCTGTTCAAGCTCCAAGAAGTCAGGCTGATAAAATCACTTATTCACAGTTGGCAAGGCTGACTGTAGAACAAACTCCAAATCTTTATACGTTGATGGACACAGTTATTGACATTTTAACAACTGCAAGTTCAACTCCACTTCCTCCAGATTCAGATACAAGCGCAGAAAAAGGTTTAATCCCTGGTGAAAGAAGGGGAAACTTAAGCAGCAATATAAACGACAACACGTATGCAAGCGAAGCGGCAAGAAGCGGCATGAGGCAGAAAGTAACTGGTGTTGTAACAGAGCGCGGCAGAATCATTCCTGTACGTTCTGTAGTTTTAACAACGGGAACTTTTTTGGGCGGACGCATTTTTATTGGTGAATACGACGCACCTTGTGGAAGGGTTGGCGAAGCCGCAGCTTATGGTCTAACAGAAAGCCTCCACCGTATTGGTTTTACAACAGGTAGGTTGAAGACTGGAACTCCGCCAAGGATTTTAAAACGAACAATTGATTTTTCAGTTTTGGAAGAACAAGCCGGAGATGATGATGTAATTCCATTCTCTTTTGATAATGAGAAAGTTGAACGCCCGATGGTACCTTGCCACATTGTTTATACAAATGAAGAAACTCACAAAATTATTAGAGAAAATATTGGTCGTTCACCTTTGTATTCTGGAAAAATTTCTGGAATAGGTCCGCGATATTGTCCTTCAATTGAAGACAAAGTCATGAGGTTTGCAGAAAGGGAGAAGCATCAGATTTTTGTTGAACCAGAAGGCTTGATGACAGATGAAATGTATTTGAACGGATTGTCTTCATCTTTGCCGGAATGTGTTCAAGACGCTTTTATGAGAACTATGCACGGTTTTGAAAACGCCGTACAAAGCAGACCTGGTTATGCGGTTGAATATGACTATGTTGAACCAACTCAGCTGTATGCTTCGCTGGAAACAAAAAGAGTTGCCGGAATGTTTGACGCCGGTCAGATTAATGGAACTTCCGGTTATGAAGAGGCTGCCGGCCAGGGTTTGATTGCTGGAATCAATGCCGGATTGTATGCGCGCGCCCATATTACTAAATGCGGACCTTTAGATAGAATTCCTTCAACAATGAACGGAGTGCCTTCTTCCATGGAAAAAGGTGCTTTTAGTCCAAAGAAAGATATGAACGATGTTGAATTAAAACAATTTGCAGAAATCAGCGAAAGGGAAACTAAGGAATTAAACGAATATATTTCTACAATTCAAAGCAAGGCTGGATATCAGGAATTTGAAACAATTCCTCAATGGAATCCTGTGATTCTAGGACGTGATGAAGCCTACATCGGTGTTTTGATTGACGATTTGGTAACACTTGGAACAAAAGAACCGTACAGAATGTTTACAGCCCGTGCTGAATACAGACTAAAACTCCGTCATGATACAGCTGACCGCCGCCTTTCAAAATATGCTTATGAAGTTGGATTAAAGTCTGAATCTCAATTTAAGAAAATAGAGGAGAAATATTCCCACCTTGAAGAAATTGAAGCCATGCTTTTAAAGAAACCGGCTATGGAAAATCCAGGATATCCAGAAGCTGAATGGAACGAAGCTTTAATCGATGTTAAATACAAATATTACATTGAAAAACAAGACAGAAGGGTGGAGAAAATGCAAAAAATGGAAAACACCCATATTCCTGCCGATTTTGACTATAATTCAATTCCTTCTCTTTCTAGCGAATCAAAACTTAAACTAGAGAAAGTTAGACCTATGACTTTGGGTCAGGCAAATAGAATAAGTGGAATACGAAATTCCGACATAATGCTGTTGATGGTTTACCTAAAACGCTAAAGAATTATTTTACAACTCTTAAAATATCAACTGTGTGACTTCCGCTGCCCAAAAGTTCTGGACGCTCACACGTTGCAAGATGATAATTGAAAAAGTGGGAGAATTCTTCTTCCGTCATTTCATTCAACTCCCTTCTCATATAATCTGAAGGACCGTCTGCTGAAATTAGCTTTATCCGTTGAAGTTTGGATTTTTCATTCAATTTATTTATGTCTTCAATCCTAACGTAGTCATATAAATCTGATTCTGTACAAATTGTATGAAAATCATCTGATAAACCTTTCTTTGCCAAAACTTCTTCTATTTTGTGTTCCTTAAAACAGTAAGAAATCACGCTGTATTCATTCATAACATATGCTGCAAGAATGATTCCGTTGTTTTTTGTAACACGCGATGCCTCTTCAAATGCCTTCAGCTTGTCTTCTTCTGAATGAAGATGATATAAAGGACCAAAAATCAATGTGACGTCAAATGAATCGTCATCCAAAAAAGATAGGTTCCTTGCATCACCTTGCCAAGTTTTGATGTTTAAATGTTTTTTTCTGAGGACGTCAAGATTTCTTTTTACAAGTTCAACTGCCGTAACATCAAAGCCTTCTTTGCATAATTCAATTGAATATCTACCGGTTCCGGCTCCAATATCAAGAATTTTTACTTCGTTGTTTTGTTTATGAAAGTTTTCTTTAATTTGTTCAATTGATTTTTGTATATAAAAAAGAGAAGTCTTGAATTCAATAAGGCCATGACGTGTTGAAAGTCGATGGTCTTCGTTGAATTTGTTGTAATATTTTTCTAAAAGTGTCATTTGTAGGATGTTATTGTAAATTCCACATTTCTTCAACTTTCTGAATCATTTGTGTTTTTTCGTCTTCATTCATGAATGAATATTTAAAGCTGTTTTTTACAAGGGTCTTAATTTCATCAAGTGAGAATCCTAGTTCGTTGTAGCAAATCCAGAATTCATCAAGAAGTGTTGTTTTAAAGAAGACAGGGTCGTCCGTGTTGATTGTGATTGGAATATTTTTATTGAAGAAAATTTTTGCCGGATGGTCTTTAGCTTCTTTTACTACTTTTTTTGTAAAGGTGTTGCTTGTTATGCAAAGTTCAAGAGGAATCTGTTTTTCTGCAAGCTCTTCCATAAGTTTTTCATCTTGAATAGCTGTAATACCGTGTCCGATTCGTTGTGAATGAAGGAGGTTGATTGAATCCCAGATTGATTCTGGTCCAACATCCTCACCGGCGTGAGCCACAACTTTAAAACCGTCGCTAATTGCTTTTTCGTAAACAGGTGCAAAATCTTTTGCCTGACCTTTTGCTTCTGCTCCGCCCAAACCAATTCCAATAATGTCATCACAAGGAAACTCTTTTAATAAATTATAATTGTGCATAGCGTTTTCAAGACCAAAAGTTCTAGAAACGTCCATTAAAAGTTTGATTGTGATATTGTGTTTCTCTTTAATCTCTTTAATTTTTGCAGAAAAAACAGAAACCATTTGTTGGTAGTCAAAACCTTTTTTTAGGAATGCAGTTGGAGCAAAAAATGCCTCACAATAAACAATTCCATTTTTAACTAAATAGTCGCATAAATCATCAAAAACCAAATTGAAATCATCAACTGAAATCAATAAATCTTGAACTTTTAAAAATGCTTGTATAAAACCGTTCAAATCATCATAAGAGAAAAGAGCCGCCATGTCTTCTTTACTCATTTCTGTACCAAATCGTTTTTTATACAATTTTGAAACTGAGGCTAGCGTAATAACGGCTTCAATGTGAATATGAATTTCTGTTTTTGGAATTTTCTCCAAAAAATCTATAAAATCTTGTTTATTCAACTTATAATCTCCAGTGGCTAAACTTTCACCTCTTTGTTTATCGGCAGAAAGAGAAAGCCACTTTAGAATTATTTTTATAAAAAAAATTCTGTAATCTTATTCTTATTACAAGAGTTTGTTTTTCAATTCATTAATAATAAATGCAAACTCATCACAAGCGTCTTGAACAGGTTTTACATCGCTCATATCAACACCGGCAATTTTTAGACTTTCAATTGGATATCTAGAACCGCCAGATTTTAAGAATTTGAAGTAATCTTCTTTATCTTTTTCGCCGCCGCTTGTAACTTTTTTTGCTAATGCCAAAGCTGCCGAAATACCTGTTGCATATTTGTAAACGTAGAAAGATGAATAGAAGTGAGGAATACGCAAACCTTCCATGTCTGAATTACTTTCAAAAACCATCTCTTCACCAAAGTAAAGTTCCAACAGTTCCCTGTAAGTCTTTCTTAAAAGTTCAGCTGTTAATGGAGTTCCTTTTTCTACAAATTCATGAGCTTTAAGTTCAAATTCTGCAAACATAGTTTGTCTGTATAAAGTTGCAAGAATGTCATCGGCACGCATTGCCAAGAGATATTTCTGCATATTTTCGTCTTTTGCAGTTTTGTACAAATATTCAAAGAGCAATTCTTCATTAAAAGTTGAAGCTACTTCAGCTTCAAAAATTGTGTAGTCGTAGCACATAAAAGGATTGTTGTGAACAGAATACCAAGAATGCATTGAATGTCCGCCTTCGTGAATCATTGTGAAAATGTCACGAATCATATCTTCCTTGTAATTCAACAAAATGTATGGATTTCCAACATAAGCTCCAGAAGAGAACGCGCCGCTTCTTTTACCAACGTTTTCATATTTGTCTGCCCAACCATTTTTCAAACCGTCGCAAAGTCTGTCTGTGTATTCTTTGCCAAGAGGTGAAAGGGCTTTTCTACAAATTTCAACAGCGTCGTTATAAGGAGTGTTTGTAGAAACTGACGGAACTAAAGGAACGTAAACGTCGTAGTGGTGAAGTGTGTCAACTTTTAGAACTTGTTTTCTGATTTTGTAGTATTCGTGGAGTGGAGAAAGATTTTTATGAATGCAGTCAATCAGGTTGTGATAAACAGAAAGAGGTACTTTGTTTCCGTAAAGGGATGCTTCCAAAGATGAATTGTAGCCTCTTGCGCGCATAGAAAAAACGTCTTGATTTACAGAACCGGCGTACAAAGCGGCAATTGTGTTCTGGTTTTCTTCAAACTTCTTGTAATATTGTTTGTATGCTTTTTCTCGAACAGAACGGTCTTCGTTCTTCATAAAAAGAGAGAACGTTGTTTCTGTTAACGGCATATTTTCACCGTTTACGTTTACTTCACCAAAAGTTTTATTCATATCAACATTTGTAAGCACGCTGAATGCAGTTTCTGCTGTTTGGGCGGTCTGCATTTGAAGTGAAAGTATGCGCTCTTCTTTTTCTGATAAAATATATTTCTTAAAATGCAATAATTTTTCTATATAAATCTTATAATTGCAGAATTCATCTTTTTGAATCCAAGAACGTAATTTTTCTTCGTCAATAGCTTGAATCTCCGGGTCGATAAAGCTTAGTTCGGATTGCATCTGTGTATAGGCCATCATCGCCCTGCCGTCAGCGTCTGTTGCTTTTGAATCATCTTCGTCTGCTTCATGTTTTAGCGAGGCATAATGATAAACAGTTTCCATTTGGATTTCGGCTTTTTCAAGGCTTTTTAGTGCTGAAAGTAGGGAGTCAGAAGATTCTCCAAGTTTTCCTTTGAATTCAGCAACTTTTTTGGTGAATGAAGGCAGTTCTTTTAATGCTTTTTCCCATTCTTCGTCAGATTTGTATATTGATGAAAGGTTCCATTTATCTGCTTCAGGAACGTCTTTTCTATTTGGAATTTTATTACTCATGAATAAAGTATAATTATTATATCTATAAAAATCAAACTCTTGAAATCTACGTTTTTAATATGATTTTGTACAATAAAAAAATATCTCGTGCATTGAAGTTTACTTTTACAAAAAGTAGAATACTTTTCATTATGACACTGGAAGCAAAAAGTTTTTATAAATCACTTTGTACGATTGTTGGTCCGATTGCAGGACAAAATCTCATCTCGGCGGCAGTTAGTTCTGTCGATATCATCATGCTTGGTTCTGTCGGGCAAACAGCGATTGCAGCCTCTTCTTTGGCAAATCAAATCACTTTCATTTTGTTTATGATTTCAACAGGATTGTCTTCTGGATTGATTATGCTTTCTTCTCAATATTGGGGAAAAAAGGATGTTGAATCAATAAAAGTCTTGATGGGAATTGCACTAAGAATTTCTTGTTCAGTTGGATTTTTGTTTGGACTTTTAGCTTTGATGTGTCCAAATTTTATAATGAGTATCTTTACAAACGACCAGAATTTAATCACCGTGGGAAGTTCATATTTAAAGGTTGCAAGCCTTTCGTTTTTCTGTATGTCTATCTCTCAGATTTTTCAGGCCGCATTTAAAAGTATTGAAAGGGTAAAAATCGTAACAATTTTAACTTTAATCACCCTTGGATTGAACGTCCTGTTAAATTCATGCTTTATTTACGGACTGGCGGGATTTCCTAAAAAAGGAATTGTTGGTGTTGGAATTGCCACTTCAATTTCTAGAGTTGTGGAATTGGTTATTTGCCTTGTTTATTCAAAAAAATTGAAGGATTTGCAGTGCAGTTTGTCTGTTATTTTTAAACGAAATAAAGTTTTATTCATCGATTTTATGAAGTTCTCCATGCCGGCTGTTGGAAACGAATTGGTTTGGGGTGCGGCCGCATCCATGTATTCTGTAATTTTGGGACATATGGGCGAGGATATTGTTGCCGCAAATTCTGTTGTAGGCGTCATCCGTAACTTGGCGAGTGTTTTATGTTTTGGCATGGCTTATGGCGGTGCAATTATTCTTGGTAAGCAGATGGGTTCTGGCGAATTGGAAAAAGCGGAAAGAAATGCGTCAAGGCTTGCAAGGGTGACAATTCTTTCTGGTGTTCTGGGTGGAATATTAGTTCTTTGTTGCCGTTCGCTCATTGTACATTTTGCGGATTTGTCAGAAGGGGCCGCTCATTGCAGGGATGTATTAATGTATATAAATGCTTATTCAATTGTTGGAGCTTCCATTAATACTGTTTTAATCTGTGGAATTTTTAGAGCCGGTGGAGATTCAAAATTTGGATTTATAGCTGATGTGATTAATATGTGGTGTGTTTCTGTACCATTGGGATTGTTGGCTGCCTTTGTGTTCAAACTTCCGCCTTTGTGGGTTTATTTCATCTTGTATTTGGATGAATTTGAAAAAATGCCTTTTGTTATTGTTCACTATTTCAAAAAAAAGTGGTTAAGGAACATAACTAGAGAGATTCAGTGATTTTTTCTTTGACTCTAAGCTAAAAGCAAATTAAATTAGAAGTAGTAGTTTTTCGTATATTAGGAGATGGATAAATGAAACATAATTTTAAAATAAACAATCTTATTTTTGGAATTCTAGCTATTGTTATTGGAATTCTTTTGGTTGCAACACCAAATACTTGTATTCGTGCGATTGTAATAATTTTAGGCTTTGGAGCTATTGCTGACGGAATCTTCAATTTGATTAAAAATCAAAATTTGATTGAAACAAAAACTTATAAAGTTACTATCCTTGTAAAAAGTATAAGCAGTCTTTTTATTGGTGTGCTTGCAATTGTTCTTCCTATGGCATTTGCTGGAACTGTTTGGACGGCAATGGTTTACATCTTGGCAGTTTATTTAATTGTTTTTGCTGTGATGGGATTTTATGCCGCCGCTCAAATTAAAAAAACTGGCGTTTCTGTAAAAGATATCACACTTCGTCATTTAGGCTGTTTGATTGGTGCTGTCTTGTTGTTCATTATTCCAACAAAAACTTTGGGCTTGGTTATTTTAAGAATTATTGGAATTATTTTAATACTTGCTGGATTGATTTTTATTTTCTTGGAATACCGTGCTTCTAAAAAAGAAATTGTTGTTGAAGTAAAAGCTGAAGATGATACAAATCCTCAAGATGTAACTACAACAGAAGAAAAAGCGGAAACTGCAGAAGTAAAAACTGAAACTGAAGATAATAAATAGTTCTTCTTAATTGAACTTCTTTTGATATTTATGTTATCATAAAATCGAATTCCAAAATTAGATTTGGAATTCGATTTTTTTTATGTAGGGGTGATTATGGCACATTGTATAGTTCCAGAAGCTGAAGAAATTCTTGATAAGTCATATCCTGTTTTAGATAAAGGTTTTGTTAGATTAGTAGATTATTATGGTGGAGATCAAAGAATTGTTCAGTCTGCCAGAGTTTCATATGGTGAAGGCACAAAGACTGTTTCTCAAGACGGCGCTTTAATTGATTATTTGTTGCGTCATCAACATACATCTCCATTTGAACAAGTTGTAATGACTTTTCATGTTAAAATGCCAATTTTTGTTGCACGTCAGTGGGTTCGCCATAGAACAGGACGTATGAATGAAGTTTCAGGCCGATATTCAATAATGAAAGATGAATTTTATGTACCTTCCGCTCAAAATGTTGCACCTCAAAGTTCAGACAACAAGCAGGGAAGAGATTCCAATCCTTTTGATGAAGCCAAATCTAAAGAAATCATCAATTCTCTTGTAAAAGGTCAGGAATCTGCATTTGAAAATTATTCATCACTAATAGATGACGGACTTGCCAGGGAAATTGCCAGAATCAATCTGCCTTTATCTTTATATACAGAATTTTATTGGGAAATGGATTTGCATAATCTTTTCCACTTTTTAAAGCTACGTCTTGATAGCCATGCCCAGTATGAAATTAGAGTTTATGCAGAAGTCCTTCTTGAAATGTGTAAAAAAGTTGCTCCTCTTGCAACAAGTTCTTTCATAAACCACATGAATCAAGGTGTTAATTTTTCTGGTGAAGAAATGGACGCTTTAAGAAAAGTGATGAATGGTGAAGAAAATCCTTTAACAGGAAAGAAAAAAGAACGTTTTGATGAAAAAATTAAAACTGGAAAACAACTTTAATTCAAAAATAGATAATCTGTAAAATAGATTTCAATTATTTTGCCTAATGAAAGCTGACTGTTGATTTGATTCAATAAGTCGGCTTTTATTTTTTCTTCTGTTGTTGCTAAAAGTTCTTGCTGTGTTTTTGTAGAAAAATAATTTGTGATTATTCCGCTTAACAGATTCTTTTTTCTGGCAAGCTCTTCATAAAAAACAGTGTCGCCTTGAGGATAGGTGAACCATGGTGAAAGAATCAGTGTCGTTCCGTTGTCGTTTTCTTTTGAATAATCAGGTGTTGTTATAATTCTAAGCTGCCCGATTCCCGTGTATGCAGAGATTTGGTTTTCATTCGCCTTGTTCAGAGATTCAATTTCTTTTTCTGTTGGAGCTTTCACTTCAATTTGAGTAGTTTGTTCCGGGTTGAAAATTAAAACAGACAATAATGAACCTGCAATAATAATTAGAACGAGTATTGCTATTATTAAAATTAAGATTCTATTCAATATGGACTGTTTCATAAAGTTTAATTTATTATAAAAGGTGACAATAAGGCAAGAAGTCTTCCTGTAGCACAAGCTGTAATATGAACGCCGTCATCAAGCCATTCTTCTTTCTTTATACATCCAGATTTTTTCAATTCGTTTAAAAGTACAGTTTGATTCATTGGAAGGATATAATCTGTATCTTCTCCATAAAGGATTTCGTAAATCTTGTCTTTTAATTCAACAAAACCTTTTTCTTCTTTGGCAGAAATACAAATTGCATCAGGGAAAGCAACTCTTAACGACATAAAATTTGCGTTGTCATCTTCATTTTTATCAATTTTGTTCAATAAAACTAAGCGTTGATTGTCTTTGGCTCCAATTTCTTCAAGAACGGAAACAACAGTCTTATATTGGTTGACTGCTTCTGGATCAGCGGAATCCAAAACTATAAGAAGCAAGTCTGAACTAACAGCTTCTTCAATTGTTGATTTGAAGGCGTCAATCAGGTGGTGGGGCAAATTGCTGATGAATCCAACTGTATCTGTTATCATAACGCCGGCACTGTCATTAAGCGGTAACTTCCTTGTTAATGGGTCCAGTGTGGCAAAAAGCTTGTTTTCAACAAAAGCTTCAGCACCGGTGAGTGCGTTTAGCAAGCTTGATTTACCTGCATTTGTATAACCAACAAGCGCACAAGACGGATATTTTCCTCTTTGTTTTCGCTGGGTTTCACGATTCATTTCAATTTCTGCAAGGTCATGCTTCAACTGAACAATTTTATCACGGACCAAACGCTGGTTTAATTCAAGTTGGGTTTCACCCGAACCTTTTGCACCGTAACTTCCACCTCTTTGTCTGGAAAATTCCTTGTTTACGTGTGAAAGCCTTGGCAAGGAATAACTTAATCGGGCAAGTTCAACTTGTAAAGTTGCCTCTCTTGTTTTTGCCCTTTGTGCAAATATCTTTATAATGACTTCTTGTCTGTCAAAAACTGAAAGATTAGTTAATTCTTCCCAGTTCCTTTGTTTTCTTGGTTCTATGTTAAAGTCAAAGATTATACAGTCAGCTTCAATTTGATGAGCTAGATTATTGATTTCTTCTGCTTTTCCTTTGCCCATTCCGTAGGCAGGTTGAACTTCAAGCCTGCTCAAGGTGAGCCGCTGAATAACATCAAGTCCTAGTGTTAATACTAAACCTTTTAATTCTTGCAAATCATTACCAGGTTCACCAACGAGAAGGGCTCTTATTTTTCTTTGTGTTTCTTTTTCAATTTCAATCATCTTCAAACATAATATCCTAACAAAACTTTAATAGCAACTTTTTTATCAATTTACCAATGTAAACAAGTGTTCTTTTTTCGATTATTTGCCGATAAATTTTATAGGATTTTAAATAAAAGATCGTAGATTAGAGGGAAAATGACTTCTGGCCAGAAGATAGCGTTCAGCATTCTAATATCGATGTTTTTATCCGTAGCTTTTGTTGTTGTAGGTAATTTGGGCTTGTTCTCCACATTGGAAACCCGTTACTACTCCAAAATGAAGATTACGGAGCAAAAAGAACATATTGATAAAATTGCGGACGGATACAATTCATACATTTCTAAACTTCTCAATGAAATAAATGTTGATGAACAATCATATTTAAAATCGTCGTCTATTGAGAGCTTTTTTGCTCAAAATCCTTCTGAAATTGATGTAAATGAACGGAAAAAGTTGACAGAACAGCTATTTTCTAACTTTTCGTGCTTGTCTGGAATAAGGGTTCTTGATAGAAACAGCAGAAATGTTCATTACAGCTCCTTTGATAAAACTGATGTTTTGCGTCAAGTTGGAGTTTCTAAAATCTACAAAAACTATCCTGATATTCTAAAAGATACGGATGAATTGGAAGCTTCTCTCATCATGAGTGATGCAATAAATCCTGTTGATAAAATCATTTTGGATGAAAAGCGGAATAGAATTGTAATTTCAGTTCCATATTTTTCTGAAGATGATATTTTAATTTCATCATTTGTATTCTATCTGGATATTTCTTTATTGAATCAAGATTTATTTGTTGAAGATGTCCTTACTTCTGGTGAAAATCCAGTCATGCTCAAAGAAAATGAGACTTTGGGTGGTTTTGTGCTAGGACTTCCTCAAGATAGAAGAAATGAATTTACTGTTCCAATAATTAACCTTTGGACACAGATTTCTGAGGGTGGAAGTCAAAATCTTTTAGAACCAGTAGAAATTTTACAAGGTGATGATTTTTCTTATGTGACAATATCTAGTGTGAACTGCCCGTACTTTTATTTTTCCGGCATTTACAAGAATACACTTTTTACTTTATCCAAAGATATAGTTGTAATGATTTATGTTTGTTTTGGATTAACAAGCTTCTTAATCATATTCCTGCTTTTCAGTCTGAAAAAGAATTATCTCCTCACAATGAAATCCAGAATCAAGAAAATTCAATATGGAATTATTGATGAATATCTTGAAAATAAAGAGGCAATTGAATGGGAAAAAATTGCAAAACAAATTGATAACAGAAAGAAAGACTTAACTGATGAAATAAAGAAAAGTATTGGTAGAAGGTCAAAAAAGTACTCCAAAGAAATCGACCAATACCTTGAACAAAGTTGGGCTGACATAATTGGAATAATTTCAAACCATTACAATATGAATAAAACTCAACAACAGAATTCTCTTTCAATTGAAGAAATTAGAAATGTTATTGAAGATGTTCTAAAAAATGCAAAGTTCAATGTAAATGTATCGCCGACAGTAGTGCAAACTCCTTCACCAACAAAGAAAGCCTCAGCTCATGCTCCAGTCCTTAATCCAGAGCCAGTTGATGAGATAGAAGAAGTTGAAGAAGTTGCGGACGCCGAGTCAGTTGATGAGATTGAAGAAGTAGAAGAAGTTGCGGACGCCGAGCCAGTTGACGAGATTGAAGAAGTTGAAGAGGTTGCGGACGCCGAACCAGTTGACGAGATTGAAGAAGTTGAAGAGGTTGCGGACGCAGAGCCTGTAGATGAGATAGAAGAAGTAGAAGAGGTTGCCGACGCAGAACCTGTAAAAAATCCAGAAGATGATCCTGCCTTGTTCGCACTTATGAGTCCTAGAAACAGTCAAAAACACTCTGTAAAAGACGGGCAGACTTACACTCAAAATGTTGAAGGCGAAGATGATTTTGCAACAGTTGAAGACTACCAGTCAGAAGAATTATGTTTTGGTGACATATACACTTTACAAACAGAAAACGATTCCATTATACTTGCTCGAAATATAGAAGAACCTGTTGAAGAAACAGAAGAAGTTGCGGCTGTAGAACCAGTTGAAGAAGCAGAAGAAGTAGAAGAAGTTGCTGACACAGAACCTGTTGACGAGATTGAGGAAGTAGAAGAATTAACAGCTGAAGAACAACTGATTCCTATTGAGGACGGACGTTTTTCTATGATAAATTTTGGTGTGAATATGAAAGATATAGTGGAACTTGAAGAAGAAGATCGTGAATCAATAGTGCAAAAAGATGGATTATATTCTGTGGCAGAGAATATTAAATATTCAGATTTTACAGTTGATACAAATTTTAAAGAACTTGTTGATTCTGTTATAAAATAAAGGATTTTTAAATGAAAATAACATTAAACAATTTATACAAGACATACACTGCAAAAAAATCCGATGTTTCTGTAAATGCAGTAAACGGAATTTCCTTAAAAATCCCGTCAAATGAAATATTTGGTATTATTGGAAAAAGTGGAGCGGGAAAATCAACTTTAGTCCGTTTAATCAGTATGATGGAACGCCCGGATTCTGGTGAAGTTTTATATGATGAGCAGCGGATTGATAATCTTGATGAAAAACAGTTGGAACAGAAAAGACGCCGAATCGGAATGATATTTCAAAACTTCAATCTTTTTAGTTCAAGAACAGCTGGTCAGAACATAGCTTATCCAATGGAAATTTGCGGAGTTCCAAAGGCAGAAATTGATAAAAGAGTTAATGAACTTCTTGAAATAGTTGAACTTTCAGACAGAAAAGATGCCCGAATCAGCACTTTATCAGGTGGTCAAAAACAAAGAATTGCAATTGCAAGAGCTTTAGCAAATAAACCGGATATTCTTTTTTGTGATGAAGCAACAAGCGCATTGGATCCTCAAACTACAAAGTCAATATTAAATTTGATAAGAAAAATCCAATCCCAGATGAATCTAACAGTTGTAATGATTACCCATCAGATGGAAGTTGTTAGAGACGCTTGTTCTCATGTTGCAGTAATTGATAATGGTGAAGTGATTGAACAGGGAAGTGTTTCTGATATTTTCCTTCATCCATATAATTCTGTTACAAAAGAGTTTATTTCAAATATCTCTCAAGCTTCAAAAGATTTGTCTTTATCATCAGAAGATGTAATCAGATGGTCTAAAGATGGTGGAGCATATAAATTTTCCTTCCCAACTCAATTACAAGGCGAGCCGATTCTTTCCCAGTCAATCCACAAATTTAACATTGATTTTAATATCCGTGCAGCCGGAGTTCAGCGTTTAACAGACGAGACAATTGGAACAATGATAGCTGATATTATTGGTGAAGAAAAAGAAGTTCATAAGGCAATTGAATATTTGCAAAGTGAAGGATTAATTGTAGAAAAGATTTAGTCTTTTCTGAAGTTTTATTAGGTGTAAAAAGGTTAATTATGGAATTTTCAAAATATGTATCATTAATTGGTGTTGCAACATTACAAACTTTAGAGATGGTAGTTTTTTCTACTCTTTTAAGCGTTGTTTTAGGTTTGCCATTGGGTGTTTTACTCTGTATCACGAATCCAAAAACTGGAATTAAGCCAAAACCTGTTCTAAATCAAGTTTTAACAAGACTTGTAAATGTTTTTCGGTCGTTTCCTTTTATTATTCTGATGATACTTCTTTTTCCTTTATCAAGGATTTTAGTTGGAACATCAATTGGAACAAAAGCTACAATAATTCCACTTTCAATTGCGGCGGCACCATTTGTTGCCCGTTTGATGGAATCAGCGTTAAGGGAAGTTGACGTAGGCGTTGTTCAAGCGGCAAAGTCAATGGGTTCAACAGTTTGGCAGATAATTTATAAAGTTTTAATTCCGGAAGCAACTCCTTCAATTGTTGACGGAATCACACTAACAATCATCAACTTGATTGGATATTCAGCAATGGCTGGAGCGATCGGTGGTGGTGGACTTGGAGACTTGGCAATTAGATATGGTTACCAAAGGTTCAGACCTGAAATTATGGCAGTATGCGTTGTTATTATCTTGCTGCTAGTTGAAATAATCCAGTTCTTTGGTTCAAAAATATCAGCTTCAATGCAAGCCAAACGTTAAATCAAGAAAAATAAGAAATGTAAAAAAAAGCAAATCGTCGTTATAGATGATTTGCTTTTTTAATTTATGCAGATAAATAAGTTTGCATCAATTGAACAAAATAATAGATTTTCTTGTAAATATTCACGCTGAAATCTTTCATTGGAGATTCAATAAATTTTTCTAGTTCCTTCCAGTTTTGAACAATTACAGGTTTTGCTTTTGCATAGTCTTCAATCAATTGTTTCATTGTTTTACCAATAACAATTAAATTTTGTGTACTTGTTACAATAAATGTTCTGGCACTTTCATTGGCATCTTCAACCAATCTGTTGATAATTGATTCTGCTCCAGGATCATGCGCTGTTTTTGGAAGTAGAGTTTTAATCTTCATTCCAATTGAACTTTCCTCTGCCAAAGTTTCGTCAAAAGTACTAATTTTTTCTGATATTTTTAGCAAGTCTTGATAAGAGTTTGACATCGGTGAAGAAAGTGTTGAATCCCACTGACCTCTAATTACTACAACATCAAAGTATTCTCGAATTTCTTTTTTTACAAAATCAACCAAGAAAGATTTTAAGTAGTTCAAGGCGTCTGTATAACAGTATTCAGCCAATTGTTTTTTAGAAAGAGGACCGTTGTTCTCTTGTGTATAATATTTTAAACTTTGAACAGGTGTTGAGCCGAATATCTGGGTTACAAGGGAATTTGTTTTGTCTTCCTTGATGCTGCTCTTAATTTTTGAAACAAAGTTTCTTGTTTCGGTTTGAATTGAATCAACATAAGGGTCAATCAAGGTTCCAGATTTTAGTGTTAATTTTGTTTGATATTCCGGATTTTTTGATATGTGTTGAATCATGTACTCAAAAACTTTTGAATCCTTTATAGAATTGATTTTGGCTATAATCTTTTTCCATGTTCCAAGAGGAATAATTTCATTTCCGTATCTTTCTTTTAACATTGCAAAAAGAGGATTCCAGTCGATAGAAGGATCTGTAACTGCATACGCAATAACTACAAAGTCTTTTAAATCGTCAAGCACATATTCGGCATTTATTTTTTCAAAATTTGGTTCTGAAGAAAATGTGTTTTCCTTTAATGATGATTTGAATTTTTTCAGAAGGATGTAATAGTCAAAAGAACAGAAATCCTTGTACATAATAAAACCTTTGTAAAGATTTTCTATTTTTTCTGCTTTTTCACCGTCAAACTCCATTGTGAAGTTGTTCAAGTCCAATTCAATTTTCTTTTCTAATTCTGCAATTGGAATTTTACGTGACATTTCAATCAATTTCTGTTGGTCAAAATGTTCCAAAAGTTCAATTTGGTTTTGAGAAAGTGAATAATTGATAATCTGTCTTTTGAAAAGATTCTCATTCTCTTGATTTTCAAATATCTTTTTTGATGGAGATACCAATCTATAAAAATCATAAAATAATTTAGCAAAAGAAGGAGTTAATTCTGAAGAAGTAGATTTATAAAAAGAGTGATATTTAGTCTTAGAAATACTTTTTGCAATAGACTTTAAACGTCTTTTATTTTCACCTTCCGGATTTGAAGATTTAAAAAGAGTTGAAATAATCATCTGAAAAAAGCTTTCTTTTTCTGCAGGAGCTTCTTTTGCAGTTTCTTTTTTGCTATTAATTTCTTTAGTGTCGCCTATATCCATATTTTTATTATAAAAGAGTTTAGGTTATAATTCAATGCACTTTAACATAAAGAAAATATCTTGTATAATAGTAACCAAATCAACATAGATAAATGAGGGACATTTATGAAAAAAATTATATTTTTAATGATTATGGCATGTTTTACTTTTTCAATTTATGCATACAACATTCCAACTAATGGAGAAAATTTTCTAGATTTATCAAGTCCAAGAGCTTTATCTGGTTTTAGCTCATCTACGGGAACTTCAATTGAACTTATAAATCCAGAATCAATAAATTCAAATCCTGCTTTAACAGCGGAAGAACAAAGGGTTGATTTAAATCTTTCCTACACGGGGATTTTTTCAACTTCTTCATGGAATTCAACTTCATATGGAAATGCTTTCCAACTTGGAATCTTGATTCCTTTTCAATTTGCGGTTTTTACAGGAATTTCAAATGTAACAATGGCACCGTTTTATGAAATGTATCTGGGCAATTCCATCAATTTAAAGGCTGGATTATCAAAAGAAATCACAAATAATTTGAACATCGGCTTGTCTTTAAGCGGCGGATATAATGCAGGTTCGTTATTATCTGGCGGAAATTGGCGTTTAGCTGGTGATTTGGGAATCTTGTATAAACTTGGTGATTTGGGATTTTTGAAGAATACAAAAATAGGATTTTCAGTATTAAATTTGGGTAAGAATTATACAAACACATATTTAAATATATATCCGTTTGTTTATCAAAGTGGAGATTATTCAACAATTGCAACATTTAAAACAGGATTCTCATCACTTTTGCTTTCCAATGAAAACGTGAAACTGGGATTTTCTTTTGATGTAACTACTCCTTTGTTCCAGAATTTAATTCTTGATACAGCTTTGCAATTCAGCATAAAGGACATAGTTTATGTGAGTGTTGCAGAAAAATTCAATTATTGCGAAGTTATGAACGGTTACAAATCATACCTTCCTTCAGTTGGTTTATTTGTAAAATTCACTCTGGATGTAAAAGATAACGATTATTTTGAAGACAACGGTTGGAGCAAGAGCGAGATGACTGTTTCTTCAGCATATAAACCTTTGGATTCTACACTTCATGCAATTTCTGCAGGTGTGGATATTAACCTTGGAACAAAAGACAATCTTCCACCAGAGATTAAAATCTTTGATGATGAAGAATAAGCAAAAGGATATTTTATGAAAAGAAAAATATTTATTTCAACAATTTTATTGTTTTCAATTCTTGCGCTTTTAAATGCAAAAACAAGATATATCTCTCCAAATAATGATGGAGTTCAAGATGAATTGGAAATTCCTTTACAGATTACAGACAAACGCTATGTTCAAGCATGGAGCCTTGTAATCATGGATTCTTCCAAAAAGGTTGTTAGAACAATTGAAAATAAAGTTGCCCTTCCAACAAAAGTGACTATTTCTTCATTTTTCAAACAAATCGTAACACCAAAAGAAGGCGTTGTCATTCCAGATGTTGTAACTTGGAACGGAGCTATGAACAATGGTGAAAATGCTCCTGATGGAATTTACTATTATTATATTACAGCGACAGATGACAACGGAAACGTAGGTAAAACAAAAGAATATGAATTGGTGATTGATACTGTAGCTCCGGAGGTTGAATTGGTTCAGCCACGTGATAAGATTTTTGGAGAAGGTGAGAAATCTTCAATAAAAATCAATCAGACTGGTTCAAAAGAAGACGAATGGCTTGGAACTGTAAAAAGTTCAGATGGAACGGTTGTAAAATCATACACATGGAAGAATTCAGAACCGATGACTTTCTCTTGGAATGGTTTGGACGATAACAACGCCCAGGTTCCAGATGGAGTTTATTCATATGAAATAACGGCAACAGATAAAAGCGGCAACGTTTCTCCATACACTTCAATTCAAAATATCATTTATTCTGCTGATAAACCGAACACAAATATTTATGTAAACGGAAATCGTTATTTTTCACCAAAGACACAAAGTGTTTATCAAAACATAACGTTTGAGATTTTAATTCCTGTTCCAGAGGCAAAAACCGGAAACAAATTAACTTCATGGGCTGTAACAATTCAAGATGCAAAAGGAAAAGTGGTAAGAACTTATTCATCTTTGAATGGCGAAAATCCACCTTCAAGCATTGTTTTTGACGGACTTGACGATAACGGAAAACTTTTGTCGGACGGCGAATACAAGGCCTTTGTCGCAGCAACATATTTGAACGGTTATGTTCCGACTGTTGTTTCATCGGCGGCGGTTGTCCTGGATACAAAAGCTCCTGAAGTTCAAATCAGAGCTTCAGAAAAAGTATTTGGCGCCGGTTCTAAGGATTCTGTAAAGTTCACAATTATGATAGCTCCTTCTTCTGGCGCTCCGGTAACAGAATGGACAGGCGACATTGTTTCTAAAGATGGCAGCAATGTTGTAAAAAGCTTTAAATTTGGTGAATTCCCACCGGAAAGCATTACTTGGAACGGACTTGATGATAAGGGTGCAATCTCACCAAAAGATGATTACATCTTCCGTATGAGTGGAACTGATAAAGCTGGTAATGAGGGAAAAGGCGTTCTTGCAAATCCTGTCTCATTTGATACAACAGAAGCCCAGTTGTTCCTTGCTATGACAGATACAGTCTTCTCACCAAATAATGACAAGGTTAAAGATACAATCACATTTACACCAATCACTCAATCAACAGATGTGGCTAGTTATAATTTCAGTATAAAAGATAAAAATGGAAATATTGTTTACACAGAAAGTGCTGATAAACCTCTACCGTTAAAATTCGTTTGAAACGGAAAAGATAAAGACAACACACTTTGCGCAGACGATTTGTATTACGCATCTCTTTCTGTTGTTGCGGCAAACGGTTCGTCAGCTCTTGCATTAACAGAAGCTTTTGAAATTGATACTGTAAAACCAAACTTGACAGCGGAGATTCCATGGAGGTATTTCTCTCCAGACGCGGACGGAAATCAAGATTCAATCCCTGTAACAATAAAAGGTTGCACTTCAGAAAAATTATGGAATGCAGATATTGTCGATGAAAAGAATGTTGTTGTAAAGAAAATCACTTGGAACGGTACAAAGTCTGAATTTGAATGGAATGGTTGTGATGAATCTGGAAACGTTGTAAAAGACGGAAAATACAAGATAGTGATTTATTCAACAGATGATGCCGGTAATAGTTTTGAAACAGAACTAACAGGAATCACACTTGATAACAGGGTGACAAAAGTTTACATCACTTCTGAATATGAAGGAATTTCTCCAAATAATGATAAAACAGTTGATGTTCAAGAATTCTCAATTAGAACGACAGTTTCTGAAGATATTAAAGAATGGAACTTTGATGTAAGAAAAGAAGATGGAACTTCAGTTTATTCGTTGTCTCAAAAAGACAGTTCTGTATTGCCTTCAAATATCAAGTGGAACGGAACAGACAAAGACGGAAACGTAATGGAAGGAACTTTCACTGGAACAATAAAAATCACTTATCTAAAGGGAAATGTTGTTAACGCCGTATCTTCTCCGTTTATTTGTACAGCAACACCTCCAATTTTAAGCGTTCAAACTGCACCTAAATATTTCAGTCCTGATAATGATGGAACTGATGATGATTTGTTTATAAAGCTGAGTGGAGTTACCAAAGCTAAAATTCAAAGCTGGTCTTTTGTTATAAACGACCCGACAGGAAAAGCTTTCTGGAGGACAAGTGGAAAAACTCAAATTACAGAACGCCTTATTTGGGATGGATTAAGCAACATTCAAAAAGACGAGAACGGAAATGCAGAAAGAGTTCAATCTGCAATGGATTATCCATATACATTCACTGTAACAGACAATCTTGGCATGACTTCAACTGTAAAAGGAATTATTCCTGTTGACGTCCTTGTAATTAGAGACGGAAATCTATTGAAGATGGCTGTTCCTTCAATTATCTTCTTGTCAAATGAATCAGAATTCCAAAAAGTTGGTGGAAACATCACAAAGGAACAAGTTGATAAGAACATTCAGATTTTGGATAGAATTGCTGAAATTCTAAAGAAATTTGGTGATTACAAAGTAAATATTGTTGGACACGCAAACAGACTTTCTGATAACACTGATGAAGAAACTGTAGATAATCCAAAGAGTTGGGGCAGGGCGTTAATGCCGCTTTCAAAAGAAAGAGCTGAAGCAATAAAAGCTTATCTTGTGAAGAAAGGCGTTTCTGCTAACAATTTAACTACAGAAGGAATGGGTGGAACTAAACCTGTTGTAAATCCAAAAGATAAAGACAACAATTGGAAGAACAGACGCGTTGAATTTATTTTAATGAAATAGTTCCCATCAATCTTATTATAAAAAATAAAAGCCCAAAATTAAAAGCAAGTTTGTTTTTGGGCTTTTTTATTATGAATTGATTTGTTTTATATATGTGCTAGTTAAAACTATTTTGGGCAAAAAAAAACTCCGAAAAGATTTCGGAGTTTTTCGCGGCTGCTGCAGGTTTTGAACCTGCGACACATGGATTAACAGTCCATTGCTCTAC
>CAYFND010000006.1:0-203 GCA_964344405.1 uncultured Treponema sp.
TGGTAAAAGCCTTCATCGCCGCCGGTGCAGACGTTAATGCAAGAGTCGATTGTGAAATTTCCGACGATAACGAGACCGACGATAACGAGACCGACGATTACATAGCCGTCGCTTATGAAGTTTCACTTTTGATGGGCGCTTCAAAGTATAATAAAAATCCAGAGGTGGTAAAAGCACTTATAACCGCCGGGGCAGACATTGCA
>CAYFND010000006.1:213-17096 GCA_964344405.1 uncultured Treponema sp.
GATATATGTGTGATTACAACCTTTTTACAGTCCTTCAGTTTTGATGATGAAATAAAAAACAAGGCTTTACTTATAGCCGCAAGAGACAATGAAAACGAAGAAGTGATAAAATCCCTTATAGCTTCTTTTACAAAACTCGACACCTCTAGTCCTGTTCTAGCATATGCGGTGAGCAGAAGAGACAGAACTCCTGAATTAATTAAAACTCTTATTCAAGCCGGAGTAGATGTCAGTGCAACTGCATTGATATATGCTATTCAAACTTCTAGCTATCCAGAAGTTGTTATGCTCCTTCTTAATGCCGGTGCAGACCCAAAGATTAAGGATAAGTATAACATGAATGCACTTGCCTATTTAGAGAAATGCAAATGTCCTAATATGGATAAGAGATCTGCAAAATACAAACAGATGAAAAAAGCATTACTGGCAGCTTCAATGTAGGTTTTTATTACAGCCAATTCAGAGCGGATATAAACCAATACTGGATTGGCTGTAGAAACAAGATTAGGAGAATAGAATGGATAAAACATGGTCAGAATTTGAGCATGCAGTAGAGAATAATGATATTGAGACTATAAAAAAACAAATTGAATCTGGTGTAGATTTTTCTTCAAGATATCCGGGAGGAAAACTACCTTTGAATACTGCCCTTTTAAGAAATTCCACAGAAATAGCAAAAATTCTTATAGCTACCGGTGTGGATGTAAATGCAAAAGACTGCTATGGGGATACTCCCTTACTGGCTACAAGTCGTGGGGAAAGTGGGCTGGAAATAATTCAAGTTCTTATACAAGCCGGAGCAGATGTAAATGTAAAAAACAGCTATGGTTCAACACCATTGTTGTTAGCAACAAAATGGTGTAGTGATCCGAAAATAATTCTTGCCCTTATAGCAGCCGGTGCGGATGTAAATGCGAATTCCGAGACTGCTTTGATGGTTGCTATACGTCTTGAAAAATTAGAAACTATAGCAGAATTACTACAATCCGGTATTGATATTAATACCAAAGACAGAAATAACTGTACACCATTGATGTATGCCACAAAATATAACAAAAATCCCGAGGTAGCTAAAGCACTTATAGCCGCTGGAGCAAATGGTGATGAAAAAAAACTTGTGGTTGCCGGAGCAGAAAACAAAGAAAAAGCCAATGATGACAAGATGTCTTTGATGGAAGCTGTAGAAAACAAGAATTTGGAAGCAATAAAAGCATTTATAGCTGCCGGAGCTGATGTTAACGAAAAAAACAGATATGGGAAAACACCATTGATGCGGGCCGCAGTTTTCAAAAATAATCCAGAAGTGGTAAAAGCCCTTATAGCAGCCGGAGCGGATGTCAATGAAAAAGACGAGGATGGTCGGACATCATTGCTGTATACCGCAACTTACAATAATAATTCAGAAGTTATAAAACTTCTTATAGCAGCCGGAGCGGATGTCAATGAAAAAGACGAGAATGGTTGGACACCATTGATGCATGCCGCAATTTACAAAAATAATCCAGAAGTGATAAAAACCCTTATAGCATCTGGTGCCGATGTTAATGCAAAAGACTCGCAAAAAAAGACTGTTTTGATGTATGCCGCCAAATTTGCCGATACTCCAGAAATAATTAACACACTCATACAATCTGGCTCTGATGTCAATGCAAAAGACTGGGAGTGGAAAACGCCCTTAATGTATGCTGCATCGTACAACAATAATCCAGAAATAATTACGGCACTTATTGCTGCCGGAGCAAAGCCAGAAGCAACCACCGTAAAAAGAATGACACCTTTGATGTACGCTGCAGAAAACAATACGACAGTAGGAATAATCGACTCCCTTATCAAGGCAGGAAATGATGTGAACGCAAAAGACAGTAATGGCAGTACCCCTTTGATGTATGCTGCTAAAGGAGACAACTCAAAAGGTATAATGGCCACCCTTATTGCAGCCGATGCAGATGTAAATGCACAAGACAATAATGGTTGGACGCCATTGATGTTTGCCGTGAATTGGAGCACCAATCTTAAAGAGACAATTCCTTTCCTTTTGGAATCTGGAGCTGATGCCAAAATAGAGGCTACAGGTTATTACAAAGGCGAGAAGGCAGTTAATTACTTAAAATGCAATAATCTCGAAAAAACTTCGGCAGAATATAAAAAGGTGTTAAAAATATTAAAAGCCGCCTCTAAATAAAGGAGAAAAATATGGACAAAACAGAAGAACTATTCAAAGCATTACAAGAAAATGCAGATGTAAATGAAATCAAAAAGATTATTGCAGACGGAGCAGATGTCAACGCAATAATTGACGAAGATGATGACAAGACTCCTTTGATGATTGCCTCAAGATATTGTGAGAATCCTGAGGTGATTAAAGTTCTAGTAAAGGCAGGCGCAAAAGTTAACGAACTATCTGAAAACGAGGGCAATACACCTCTGATGTATGCCGCAGAATACAATAATAACCCGGAAGTGATAAAAGCTCTTTTAAAAGCTAAGGCAAAAGTATCAGAGGCAGGACCATATAACTATACCCCTGTAATGCGTGCCGGAGGTGCTAATGAGAACCTAGAAGTGATAAAGACTCTTATTTTAGCCGGTTCCGATGTCAATGCAAAAAACGACGAAGACGAAACCCCTGTGCTATTGGCAGCATTGTTTAATAAGAATCCTGAGGTAATTAAGCTTCTTATGAATGTCGGCGCAAATATCAATGCCCGTGGCAAGTATGCTTTGCATGCCGCTGTTCATAATTCAAACCCTGAGGTAGTTAAACTCATATTAAGTCTAAATTTTGATATCAATAAAGAATATGAAGACTACGGAACTCCTCTGCACCTTGCAATACATTATGAGAATTTAGAAATAGTAAAAACTCTTATAGCAGCCGGAGCAGATGTCAATATAATGTCAAGTAAAAATGAAACACCATTGCTTGAAGCCATATGGAGAACAGATGACAATACAGAATTTCTTCAGATTCTTATAGATGCTGGTGCTCGCCTTGATACAAGGCACAAAGACGGTTGGACTCCACTAATGTATGCAGTAGATGGAAAGAAGCAAGAAGCTATAATTACTCTCTTAAAAGCCGGAGCCGATGCAACACTCCAAAACAAAGACGGTAAAAAAGCTATTGATTTAATCGCTCCAGACTCTAGCCTAATAGGAACAGAAGCGTATAAAATGTTAAAAGAATATTCCACAAATAAACAATAGGAGAAAAAAATGGGAATTGAATTTGAACTCTAACCAATGATCACAGAATTAAGTAGACGTAGACCGGTTTTTGCCTCTGAAGCTGATTTTCAATTAGAATTGGCATGGCTTATAAAGGAGAAATATACAGATGCAGAAATACTTCTAGAGTATTGCCCAAGTTTTGATTCATCCATGCATATAGATATTTTAGTGATTATCGATGGTTGTTGGATTCCAATAGAATTAAAATATAAGACAAAAGGCTGTACAATAAAACATAGTAGAAAAGAGAACCATGAAGAAACTTATAATTTGGCAAAGCAAGACGCAAAAAATATAAACTGCTATTTATACTTAAACGACATTATGAGAATTGAAAAAGTCAGAAAAGAGAAAGCTGATCTCTTTTTAAAGGGCTACACAGTGATGATAACTAACGACAAAGGTTATCAAAAGTCCCCGTCAAAAAAAGATACTTGCTATGAAGACTTTGCAATTGCAGATGATACAAAAAAAACAGGTGAGCTAAATTGGGCAGAAAAGACGAGTGCTAAAACAAAGGAAAGATATGGTTCAATAGCATTAAAAGACGAGTATTTGTTTAAGTGGAAGGACTATTCAACAATTCCATTAGATAAAATTGATAATCCTAATGCAAATGAATTCATTTATTTACTAAATGAAATAAAGTAAACCATATTCATTTGAAGGCACTTAATATTGCTGTTCTATGCTCCCATCATGGAACAGCAACGATGCATACCGCTTTATCGCCTTGCACTGCCACGTCCACCAAAAGACCTGGTAGCAGGCGGTAATTCTCGTAGACGAGAACGACAGTCATGTTCCTTGTGTTCGCTCTTATTGGGTGATTTTCCTTCCTGAGGAAAAAGAGGAAGAACAAGAACAATATGCTTTTATAAAAGCATTGTTTAATACGTGTTACAAACCCAAGCTACGCAGAAAAAATGTGCAAAGAATGGAATTATAAGCAAAATCAAATGGTTGACGCCCCTAGACATAATACACCGCCAGACCTTACTGATGATAGAGATTGTTACATCGTCTCAACCCATAAAAACTATGAATTATTACGCGAGTAAGACTTGCATCAGAATACATCATCAATCCTCTTCTAATTCAAACTATACCGTAAAACATCATACTCCTAAACTCTTCAATCTCTTTGTGCTACTATTCTCTCAAGGAAAACACCCTATGCAATACGGAATGCCAACTTTAATCGAATTAAACTCTTTGGAAGATACAATACAACTTTGTAAAGAATTAGAACTTAGCTTTATTGAGTTAAATATGAATCTTCCTCTGTATCAAATTGAACAGCTTGAAAACACAGATAAGCTTTTACGTTTGGCAGAAGAAAACAAAATCTTTTTTACTATTCATCTTGATGAAAACTTAAATGTTTGTGACTTCAACAGGGCGGTCTCTAATGCATATCTACAAACTGTTCAGCGTTCTATTGAAGTTGCAAAGAAGTTGAATATCCCAGTTTTAAACATGCACATGAACCACGGCGTTCACTTCACCTTACCAGAAAAGAAAGTCCAGCTTTTTGAAAAATATAATTCTGATTACATGGATTCTTGGAAGGCATTCCGTAATATGTGTGAAAAGCAAATTGGTAAATCAAACATAAAAATCTGCATTGAAAATACTGATGGATTCAGAAGCTATGAAAAAGCTGCCATAGACTTTTTATTACAAAGTGATGTTTTTGCTCTTACGTGGGATATAGGACACTCTGCTTCCGTCCAAAACATTGATGAGCCTTTCCTTATGTCGCATGAAGACAAGCTTTATCATTTCCACATCCATGACTGCCTTGAAAACAAAAACCACATGACTTTGGGCACTGGTGAAATTGATTTGCAGCAAAGATTAAATTTAGCCCAAAAACATAACTGCCGCTGCGTCATAGAAACTAAAACTGTCGATTCTTTACGAAATTCCGTTGGATGGGTAAATAAGAATTTTTAAACTGATTTATAAATGAAATACTGGCAGTCACAAGATGCATTGTTCAATAAGAACTTCTCTTACTTCCCAAAAGCCCTGTGCAGCGCATCAACTCGTTTACCAACATTTTCATTTTATCACTTCCCAATAGCCACGAGTTCCGCCAATTCGTTTTATTTTGTTCTTTGATTTTAGGGAATTAAGTTGATCTTTTATTGTACTCTTTGAAATTTGCAAACGCTCTCCTAATTCTATTGTAGAAATCCTTGGATTGTTTTCTATCAATTTCAAAATCATCATTTGTTTTTCTGTAACAGGATTGGACGGGTCATTAGACGGGTCATTAGACGGGTCATTAGACGGGGCATTAGACGGGTCGCGTTCAGGGACATTTACAGGGACATTGGACGGGTCGATTTCGTGAATAAGTCCGTCCTTTCCTGTTCCTGCATGAGAACGTAAAATGACTTCAATCTCATTAATGCCAAGAACATATTCAGGTGTCGGGTTTCCTTCTTCAATACAGGCGTCGCACATCTTTTTGATTCCACGTCCCCAAGATTCAATATAGCCGGCTTTATAAAATGCTCCGGCAATGAGTGTGTTATGAGGTTTTGATTTATGCGCACCTAAAAAAGTTTCTGTTGTCCAGCCTTCAGGAATTACTGCGTCGTTGTAAATTTCCATTCGGTCGTAGTAAATACGAATCTGGATAGGCACAAACTCGCCATATGATTTATGAACCAAACTATTGTAAACAGCTTCGCGGGCGGCTTCATACGATATAGGGAATTTTTCTACACGGGTTGCTCCATCATAAGAAATTGTCGCCTTTAGATACTTGGTAAAAATCAAATCCAGAGTTTTTTCGGCTTGTTCCATAAGTGAGCCGTGAATTTCATCTTGATATAGAATTTCAGAACCTTCAAAGTAACCAATTTTTACAAACGAACCTAAAACATATTTTTCTGGATTATGATGGAATAAAAGAACTGCGGCACGAGTTAATTTACCTTGGTCATCCAGAAGATTCAGCTTGTCTAAAAGTTCTGTTTTAGAGACTTCTAAATCTTGAGCGGTCATGCGGTTTCTTTTTAAAGATTGCGTTTTAAAAATATCAAAAGCGGCATCTTTCATAACGTCAGCTGAAACATTATCCACTGTTACAGCATCCCACGTCATTCCCATTTTCTTGAACAAGAATTGTGTTAACGAGCTTCCTTTTAGAACTTGCTTTGTACTGCCGCTTCTATAATGATATTCACCTTTGTAGCTTACAGGTATTGTGTTAGCAGGAACTACAATTTCCAGATATTTCTTGTCATTTTTAGAAAGAAGATTTACATCGACCAAAACTCCCAAAATATCTCGTGCTTGATTTGGAATGTCTTCCAAGAGTTTTTTGTAATTCTTTATCCCGACAATTTCACCATTGTCTTTTATGCCGATGTAGATTTTTCCGCCTTGTGCATTTGCAAAACCGCAAATCCATCCGAATGGAATTGCAACTTTATCCTCTCTTCCAAAAAGCCCTTTGCAGCGCATCAACTCGTTTACCAACATTTTTTCTGGAAGAGTGTTCTTGTTTCCTTCATTGCTTGAATTCCTTCTCCAGCAAATCTGCAAACTCCTCTACAAAGAAACCTGAGTTGTCGTTCTTCCAAAAGGCGCAATATTTTCGAGAGATTGGGCGTTTGTTGCTAAGCAATGTTAGGCGCTTTACAGAAGTTGAGGATTGTGTTGAAGAGTTGCTTTCTCCGACTCCTTCTAAAATCATAAAGCCTTTTCCGCTAATAACTAAAAGCTTTGCTTCTTCAAGACTTTCTGCAAAAAGAAATTCGCTTTGAATGCCGACAACATCTTTGTAAAACTCTTCTTCTATTTTTTGCTGAGAAGATGATGAAACTAGAATGCATGGAATGTTCTTCAATTCAGAAATCTCAACTTCTTCCAAGTTTGAAATAGGATTGTTTTTTGCAAGCACAATTGAAATGTTTGTTGTAATAAATTCCTTGTTTACATACTCATCAGAAAAAGCACGTCGTTGGTCGTTTAGTACAATGTCCACTTCTTCTGCCTTTAGCATTCTGTATAATTCTTCGTGGTTGCCGTGTTTTATTTCAACAGGAATATCTGAATGAAGCTGTGTAAAATCTTCAACAGCTCGCTGAAACTCTTCGCCGGTGTTAAAAAACATTTGCGGTTTTTTCTTTCAAACAAAAGAAATCCCAGCTCTTCTTCCAAAGCCTTTATCTGTTGAGAAATTGCCGACTGAGAAATATTGCATTCTTCTGCAGCCAAAGAAAAATTGTCGTTTTTTACAACTGAATGAAAATATTTTATTTGTCTAATCATTTTTAGAAAACTGCTTCATATATTTCATTGCTTGATCGTATTCAGACCAATCTTTTAAATGCTCAATAATCATAGGCATGTTTGGATTTATTGCATCCATTCTTTGAACATATCGCGCTAAATCGGCTCTTCCTGTTCCTGGAATTGTTTCATAAATCTGAACTGTCAACTCTTGTTTGATGTCAAAATCTTTTACGTGGCAACTTTTTATATAAGGAGCTAGTAAGTCAATTGTGTGGTCCAAATATTCTGCGTAAGTCATGGCAATTTTTGGATTGTTCACTAAGTTCACAGGATCCAGATGAACTGCAAAATGTTCTCTGTTCACGTCTTTTAAAAGTTGAAGATTACTTTCTGCAGAATCTGGAATCATCCATTGCATCATTTCTAAAGTGTAGAATGTATGTTTTGGTTTTACTGTATCCAACAAATACTGAATGAACTGAATGTTTTTTGAATACGCTTCTTGTGTGTAGTTTTCTGGATAGCAGCCGTACCAACATTCACCAAATGCGCCAGAAACGTTTACACAACAATTTGCTTTTAAATAATCTGCTAGCTCCAACTGATGAACGCACACTTCTTTATTATGTTCAGCAGTTTTTGAATCTGGAACAAAAGGTGAATTCCAAATGCCAACTTCTGCAATAGAAATATTGTAATCTTTAAAGGCCTTTATGTAGCTTTCAATCACAGAATCTTTTGCTTCGTAGTTAACAGGAAAAGCTGTAGTCTCAAAACCTTTCTCGTGTAAAATACTTGCCCATTGTTCAGCGGTTTCATGTGGAAAAACTGAATTAATTCCTAACTTCATTATTTTGACCTCTCGTTTAGTTGATGAATAACAGAAGCGTCAATCTCTGACAATGTATGGCATCCACAAAAAGCCATTGTGTAAGAAAGTTCGCCCTTCATTTTTTGCAATTGATTTTGCACGCCTTCAATTCCGTCCTTTGCAAGTGGAGTCATAAGAATTCTTCCTGCACTTACGGCGTCTGCTCCCAAGGCTAAAGCTTTGAACGCATCGTTGCCAGAATCAATTCCGCAATCTACAAAAATCTTCATGTCATTTTTTTCTTTAACAGCCTTTGCAATTTGTGGAAGAATGAATAGAGGTGGAACAGCAAAAGGCAACCTTCCGTGATGGTGGCTCACAACAATTCCTTTCACTCCAGAATCAACACACTTCAACGCGTCTGTAACACTTAGCACGCCTTTAACTACAAAAGGTAATTTTGTTGACTGAACATATTCTGCAATGTCTTTTAAACTTTGCTTTGTCATGTTCTCGCCCATTACACAATCATAATCACCGTTACCACCAAAAATATGGTCAATGTCTATTCCAACTGCAAGCGCGTTTGTTTTTTCGGCAAAGGCTATCTGACTAAAGATTTTTTCTTTATCTGCATAAGGTTTTATAATTCTAATTGTTTGTGCTTTTGATTCTTGAATTTCAGCAAACTCGTTGTTTTCGCACATTCCCACCCAGTTTACGGCGTTAATTTGTTCTGCAGCTTTTGAATATTCAAACATTCCGTTTTGTCTTTCTTTTACAAAAGTCTTTAGATGAGAAAAGGCTGGTGTCATAATCGGAGTAGAGAATGTTTTTCCAAACAAATGTAATTCTTGTGAAGGAATGTCAGAGTCAATCAATCTTTCTTCCAACATCAACGAATCCAAATATTCTCTTGTTCTGCTAACTGCAAAGTTTGTTTCAATGCCCATATGCCACCTCTACTAAAAATATAAATCAAAGTATAACTCATGAAGGATTAGATGACAAACTCTTGTTTTTGTAAGAGTCGTCATTTATTCCACAAAAATTCCACATCTTTTCCATAATGATTCCACGGTTGCATGAGATATTGTACTTGTTGGTAAACAACAACTCCGGTGTATGTCGGAATAAAACTTTTTTTAGGAAGGTACATTATGCGTACAACAAAAATTATTTTAGTAGTGGGATTTGTTTTAATTGCAGGAACAGCTTTTGCTGTTGAACCAAACAAATCTGGTTATGGTTTTCAACTTGGAGCAAAACAAAATGAAGCTCGTTCTGCAGTTTTTGCAAAGGCTAAAACTTTTACAAATGACGCTGATAGAGAAGCTTTTTTTGAACAAAATAAAATTGGAATTGGAAGTGCTTATGCAGATCAGCAACATCTAAATGTTGAAGCCCTTGTTGAAGCAAAAGTAATTGATCAGAATACAGCAAATGCTATAAAAGTTTATGCTTCAAAAAAACATGATACAATTTCTGGCAATTTTGCTAATGCCAATTTTGAGAACATGACTCCTTCTCAAACTCACGATTTTTATGAAAAAATGAATGAGCAGAATCTTTCTGGAGACACTGTTGATGATTTATTAGCAAATGGTTTGATTACAAAAACTCAGGCAACTGCAATAAATAAATTTATTTCTAAATAGGATTCTTTTGAATTAGTTTAGAAATTTCCTCCTAAATAAACTGTCATTCACTTACAAAAAAAGGGTTTGACAGTTTATACTATTTTAAAAGTGAATTCCTTTTGGGAGAATTTAGATGATAAAAATGCTTGTTGTTGATGATGAAGAAGACATCCGTAATTTGATAAGCCGTTTTGCAGAACACGAAGGTCATATTGTGACGTGTGCAGAAAATGGAAACGAGGCGTTGGAACAATGCAAGGCGAATGATTTTGATATCGTGATAATGGATGTGATGATGGACGGAATGGATGGTCTTACTGCTTGTAAAGAAATCAAGAAAATTAAAGATGTTCCAATTCTAATGCTTTCGGCTCGTGGTGCAGAATATGACAAATTGATGGGTTTTGAACTTGGTGTTGATGATTATGTTGTAAAACCTTTTTCACCAAGGGAATTAATGGCCCGTGTTCAAGCGATTATGAATAGATATAACGTTGCTTCAAAAAAAGGTCAGATTCTTTCTTTGGGACTTTTGGAGATTAATAAAACAAGCAAAACTGTTACGGTGAATAAATCAAAAATCTTACTAACCGCAAAGGAATATGAAATTTTACTTTATCTTGCAGAACATGAAACTGCGGCTCTTTCCAGACAGCAGATAATTGATGGTGTTTGGGGGCAAAATTATTATTGTGATGAACGTACAGTTGATTGGCAGATAAAACTCTTGCGGGGCAAATTAGAATCGTGCAGAGATTATATAACGACAGTCAGAGGAACAGGGTATAAATTTGAAGTTATCTCATAAATCGTTTGGAATAAAGCTCTTCTCTTGTTTTATGCTTTTTACTGTTATAGTTTTTACGCTTCTTTGGTTATTGCAAACTGTTTTTCTTCAAAACTTTTACACCAAAATGGTAATTCGTAATGTTCAAAAAGCTGCTTTAAATATAAAAAAGAACAAAAACTCTGATGATTTGGAAAATTTGATATTTCAAACTGCAACAAACAATTCACTTCTCATTTATTTAACTGATAAGAACGGAGATATTTTATTCAATGCTGATGAACACAGTAATAATAATTCTTCAACACGTAAACAACCTCAGAACGAACTTTCTCACCAAAATGAGAATCCTTATTTAAATTCAACAAAATTGATGAGCTGGCAGATTGGTGCTTACAGGAATCTTCCAAAAGGATTTGATACTTTTTTAAGTGATTTGAACTCTTCAAAGGAAAAAGAAATCAGCTATATAGAAAATGAAAACAAATCTTTTATTTATGGAACAATTCTTGAACAATGTCATTACGCAAATAATCAAGATGTGGTTTTGTATATCACAACAAGAATTGAAGCTGTTGGTGGAACTGTAAAAATCATTCAAACCCAACTTATTTGGTGCACAATTGTTTCCATTATTTTATCTTTATTAATTGCCTTGTTGTTTTCAAAACAATTTTCTAATCCAATCCAAACTCTTACAAAAGATGCGTCAGTTTTAGCACAAGGTACATTCAATCTAAAGTTTTCAAAAGGATTTTGTTTGGAACTGGATCAACTTTCTGAAGCCTTGCAAAAAACTTCAACTGATTTACAAAAACTGGAATCTTCAAGAAGGGAACTCTTGGCAAATATTTCACATGATTTAAGAACGCCGCTCACCATGATAAAAGGTTATGCCGAAATGTTGCGTGAATTCTCTTGGAGTGATAAAGAAAAAAGAGAAGAAGATCTTGGAATAATTATCAAAGAAGCTGACAGACTTTCTGATTTGGTAAATGATATTCTGGATTATTCGTCTATTCAGAATTCTTCATCTGGGTTTGAAAAAATAAAATTCAATATGAGCGAAGCTGTTAAATTTGTTACAGGTCAGTTTTTGCCTTTAGTAACAGAACGTGGTATTTATATAGAAGAAAGTATTCAATCTGAACTATATGCAACAGGTGATGAAAAACAATTAAAGCGGGTAATCTACAATTTTATAGATAATGCAATTTCTCATAGTGAATTATCAAAAAAAATCACTGTAAAACTAGAACAAGTGGGAAACAAAATCTATTTTGAAGTGAAAGACTACGGCAAAGGAATTCCGTTAGAAATGCAAGATTCCATTTGGGACAAATATTTTACAGCACGTCAACAACGCGCAAGTGGAACTCATTCAGGATTGGGGTTGGCAATTTCAAAAGAAATTTTAACAAAATCAAACGCTCGTTTTGGTGTAAAAAGCCAGGAGAACAAAGGCAGCACTTTTTGGTTTGAGCTTGAATAAGGTGAAAATGTGTTGAGATAATTTCTAATTTTTGTTTTGAAGACCCTTTTACTTTCTATACAGAAGTGCATTTTTATGCTATCTTTTTGCATATTTATAAATTTTTAGTTAAAGGTGATTTTATGAAAAATTCAAAAAGAGTTTTGGCTTTTGTAGGTGGAGCTTTATGTCTTTTGGGCGTTCTTAGTGGATGCAAAAAAAATAATACTAACTTTATTCTTGCCACAGGTGGAACAAGTGGAACTTACTACCCATACGGTGGTTCAATTGCAAATATTTGGAATGTAAATGTTCCAGGTATGAATGTTACAGCTCAAGCCACAGGTGCTTCTGCAGAAAACTTACGTTTAATCAGTAATCAAGAAGCAGAATTTGCTATTGTTCAAAATGATGTTATGGATTACGCATATAACGGAACTGATATGTTTGATGGTGGCAAATTGGGCAACCTTGCAACAATCGGTACATTGTATCCAGAAGTAATTCAGATTGCAGCTTCTGCAGAAAGCGGAATCAAAACTGTTGCAGATATGAAAGGAAAACGTGTTTCTGTTGGAGACGCTGGTTCTGGAGTTGAATTCAACGCTAAACAAATTTTGGAAGGCTATGGTTTAACTTTTGCTGATATTAAAAAATCAAATCTTTCATTCAAAGAATCAAGTGACGGAATTCAGAACGGAACTCTTGATGCTTGCTTTGTAACAGCCGGTGTTCCAAACGCAGCTTTACAGGAACTTGCAGTTGCAAAAGGTCTTATTCTTATTTCTGTAAGTGGAAAAGAAGCCGATGCTATCTGTAAAAAATATTCTTTCTATACACAAACAACAATTCCTGCTGGAACTTATCAAGGTTCAGATTCAGATATTAATGCTTTGGCAATTAAAGCAACTTTAGCTGTTAGTGCTTCTCTTGATGCTGATATAGTTTACAATTTAACAAAAACATTATTTGAAAAACAGTCTGATTTAGCTATGGCTCATGCAAAAGGTAAAGACCTTTCTGCAGAAAGTGCTGTAACAGGTGTTTCTGTTCCTTTCCATGAAGGTGCAGCTAGATACTACAATGAAATTGGTCTTTCGGTAAAATAAATCGTGTTCAACATAAATAAACACTTAAAGGTATTTGTTGTACTTTTAGGTGTTTTGTTGCTTGCAGGGTTTCTTTTTCAATTTGTTTTATTAAAACCCTGCCTTGTTCTTACAAATCGAAACAATTCCAAAAATCTATTATGCTTTGATTGCAAACCGGGAATGGAATTTGTTATTTCATATACACATTCAGTGAATAAAGGGCGTGTTAAAGATTTTATTAAAATTATGCCTGATTATTCTTTAACAGTTGAAAAAACAAGATTTGTATCTTACGGAGCTGGAATTCCAGAACCGGAGGAAGGACAAAAGTTTATAGAAACTGATGATTATCTTGAAATTCAAGATATTAACTTGAATAAACCTTATTTTGTTCAAGCCGTGGGTGTTATTGCTAATCACGCAATAGAAATAAACGGCGACACTTATTACTTAAAAGATTATTTTAAACCTCAAACAAGTTTGAGAATTGAATATAAAAAAGTTTTTCTACCGGTTTTTCTTTTAAAAAACTGTAATCACGCTGGAGGTGTAATAAATGTCAGATGATAAAAAATCTACTACTACAGAAAATGTAAATTACGATAAAATTATTCCAACAAATTCAGAGGCTACGATGCAGCAGGATATGCAGGATCTTGTTCGTAAAATAGATAAAGAATCTGCTTATCGTGTTCATAAGTGTTGGAGACAATATGTTACAATAGGTATTTCTATTGTATTTGTAGCTTTTCAACTTTTTTCAACAATTTCTGGTATGATAACAGCTCAGATTTTGCGTTCAACTCATCTTGCATTTGTTATGTTGCTTGGATTCATTCTTTTTCCTGCAACTAAAAATATGCGCCGTGACACACTTCCATTTTATGACGTACTTTTGGGAATAATTGGTGCTGCTGCATGGTTGTATATTGCATTCAATTTTGACAGTCTTGCCAGAAGGGCGGGAGCTTATACAACTCTTGATATTTGTGTGGGTGTTGTTGGAATTGTAATTCTGTTTGAAGCTTGTCGCCGTGTAGTAGGGCTTCCTATTATGATAATTGCGGCTGTTTTTATAATTTACGCTTTTGCCGGTCCATATTTGCCGGGATTTTTAAATCACCGTGGATATTCGTTCAAACGTGTTGTTTCACATTTGTATTTCAACACTGAAGGAATTATGGGAACTCCTATTGGAGCGTGTGCAACATTCATTTTCTTGTTCATTTTCTTTGGTGCCTTGCTAGAAAGAACAGGTATTGGTCAGTTCTTTATTGATGTTTGTAAAGGTATTGCTGGTGGAGCTGCCGGCGGTCCTGCTAAAGTAGCAGTTTTAACAAGCGCACTTTTGGGAACAGTTTCTGGAAGTTCAGTTTCTAATACTGTAGGTTCTGGAAGTTTCACAATTCCAATGATGAAGAAGTTGGGATACAAACCTGAGTTCGCAGGAGCTGTTGAAGCGTCAGCCTCAACAGGTGGACAGCTTATGCCACCAATTATGGGAGCCGCAGCTTTCCTAATGGCAGAAAGTTTAGCTATTCCATATTTACAAATTGCAAAGGCTGCTATTATTCCAGCTCTTTTATATTTTTCGGGCATTTTTATGATGGTTCATCTTGAAGCAAAAAAGCTTGGTTTAGTTGGAATGAAAAAATCAGAATTGCCAAGAGTTCTTCCTTTACTTGCAAAGAAAGGCTATTTGATTATTCCTTTAGCAGCAATTATTTTCTTTTTGTGTACAGGAAAAACTCCAACTTATGCAGCTTTAATGGGAATTGTCTCTGCCGCTTTATTAGCAGTAATTTGTTCAATAATTGATGTTATAAAAGGAAGAAAGCCTTCTTTTGGATTTAATGATGCTATAGAAACAATTTGTGCCGGTGCCAGAAATATTATCAGCGTAGCTGTTGCTTGTGGAATGGCTGGAATCATTATTGGTATTGTTACTCTTACAGGACTTGGTTTAAAACTTGGTGCAGGACTTATTTCTCTTTCTAATGGAGTTGATATCGTTCAGTTAAAGATTTTATTCACTTTGTTCTTAACAATGATTGCATCAATTATTTTGGGAATGGGTTCTCCAACAACTGCCAATTATTTGATTACTTCAACAATTACAGCTCCAACTCTAATTATGTTAAACGTAAATCCAATTGCAGCTCATATGTTTGCCTTCTATTTTGGAATTATTGCAGATATTACACCACCTGTAGCCCTTGCTGCTATTGCGGGTTCTGCTATTGCAAAATCCAAGCCGATAGCCACGGCCATGCAATCAACCAAGCTGTCTATTGCGGCGTTCTTAATTCCGTATATGTTTGTATTTAGCCCGCAGATGTTGCTTATTGGTGATAATACTTTTATGGATATAGCAATTATTATTGTAACAGCAATGATTGGTATGTTTGGAATTAGTGCTGCTCTTGAAGGTTGGGCTCTACGAATTTGTAATGTAATAGAAAGAGTGTTACTTGGAATATCAGGACTTTTATTGATTATTCCAGAAAAATATTCAGACATAACAGGATTTGTTGTTATTGTAGCTGTTATTGTGATTCAAATTATTCACAATTCTATAGAAAAAAAGAAAAGAGCTTTAGCTTAATCTTTTTATAGAAAACCCTAGATTGATTTACTACAACTTCTGAGTTTAAAAGTCAATTTAGGGTTATTTTTTTTATTTTGTAAGTGTTGTTTTTCCAATCAATATTTTCATTTTTTGCGTATACTCCTTTTTTGCATTTGATGATTTTGTTTGAGCTGAAATTGAAATAGAACCTGCAATCAACATAAAAACTGTAATAAAAGTCTTAAATACTTTTTTCATTTGTAAATTCCTTTTTTTTATTCCCAAGTAAGCTTTCCTGTTTTTACAGCTGCTTCATATCTGGAAATCTTGTAATTCAGTTTTTCAAGCATTTCATCAATTCTTTTCTTTTGTTTAATTAAAACTTCTCTTTGTTCAGATAAAAGTTGTAATCTTGCTTCAATTGTGGAATCACCTTCTTGATATAAGTGTAAATATTCAATCATTGTTTCAACAGGAAGTCCGGCCTTTCTCATGCAAAGGGCAAGCTCCAACCAAGATAAATCTTTTTCCTGATAATCTCTAATACCACCAGAAGTCCTTGTAACAGAAGGAATTACGCCCACTCGTTCATAATATCTAAGTGTATCTTGAGTAATACCGTATTTTTCACTGACGTCTTTAATTGTCATATAATCCTCACATTTAAACGAAAACTTGTCTAAAAATTAATTCAATATACAACCTGGAGCTAACTCCAAGTCAATTGATTTTATCAAAAAAAGAGAAAAATATTTATTTAAATTAAGAAGAAATAAAATTAATTAAGAATCTGTTTTAATTCGTTGTTGATATTAACATTCTCATCAGAAACCGAACGGATTTTATTAAGGTTATCTTTTAATTCGTTGTTACAAGCTTGTTGGTCTTGAGATGCTTGTAGAACTGAATCTGTAATAACTGTAAGCAAATTAAGTGATTCATTCAATTTTTCACCGCTCATTTTTTGTTCTGCTGTTTGTGTAGAGATATTATGTACAGTTTCAACTAAATCCTTAATCATCAAAC
>CAYFND010000006.1:17106-45236 GCA_964344405.1 uncultured Treponema sp.
TCAAACTGATTTTATTGCTTGTATCTAGCTGAGTTTTTAGGACATTGAAAACATCGTTTATTTCTTGTTGTGTTTTACCGTTCTCTGCAACTACTTTCTTCAATCTTGTAGAAACAAGAGCTTCTTGATTTTGAATGTTTTCAATTTTGGAAATCATTGTTGAAAGAATATCATTGATTTTGCTAGTGTTGTTACTTGATTCTGTTGCAAGAGCTCTGATTTCAGTTGCTACAACACTAAATCCTTTTCCTGCATCTCCAGATCTGGCTGCTTCTATTGCTGCATTTATGGAAAGAACATTTGTTTGTTTTGATATTTCACTAATTGAATTAACAATTGTATAAATATTTTTAGAATAATTCGCCAAGTCATCAACTAAAGTAGAAGATTCAATAACATCTTTATCAGCTTCCAAACAAACATTTGTAAGAGTATTAATTGTTTCTGAGGATTTTTTAATCAAACTATCTGTTTGATTGATACCTTTTGATAATCCATTAATATCAAGAACTGTCTGTTTGACAAGGTTTTCATGCTTTTCTACCATTTTTGACATTTCTTCTATAGCTAAAAAGATTTTTGAGATATTTTCTTTATTGTTTTGAACTTGGTCATATTGAGTTTGAATATTTGTATGAATTTGATTTGCATTTGAAAAATATTGAGTCATCAAGCTGGAAACAGATTCAATACTCATATCAAGATTGCTACCGGCATTATTAATTTTTTCAGAAACTGCCTTTACATGTGAAAATATTTTTAATTGTTTTTCTTGGCTCTCTTTAATATCTTTTGCAAATTTTACACATTTTGTATTTGTAACAGCAAGTTCTTGAGAAAGGCTGTAGAAAGTTCCTATTATTAAACCCATGAATCCTGGACCTTGTAATAGAATAAAAGGAGTTAAGTTTAGCATGAAGTTGTACATATCATATCCGGAAAAGAGAATGGCTATAATAATTCCTAACATTGTTGCTATATTTCGTGAACCTTTGTATTTTCTTGATTTTATAACACCAAAAACTCCAAATCCTAAAGCAAAGAATGGATAGACTAGCATAATAGAATGCCAACTGTCTAATGAAACTGTATTTTTTTGTAAATAATATCCAGTAAATAGAAGAACACCTACTATATCTATAGTGATTCTAAACTGTTTTTTTATCTTTATTTCAAAAAAGCGTTGGAAAAAGTGTAGCAAGAATAAGACTGAAATCGGAAATAAAGAATACAGTGTTGCTTTTACTAGAATGTAATTCATTGGAAGGTCATAAATTGTAACGTTTAATAAATATCCTGAAAAACAAAGTGCTGATAATGCTAAAAATAAAAATGACTTCTTTCCTTGGTAATTAACAAACATGAATAGTGAATATAGCGTTACAAATAGAAGTAGAATGCAAGCAAAGCGAGGAATTTGTATATCAAAGAAATTATATTTCCTCATGAGTTTATCATATGTATCTTTGTCTGTGATTTTTAAAAGTCTGATTTTATAATCACCGGTATCATTCCAAACTTCAAATCTAATTGTGTTGTGTTCTTTTAATATGGCTTGAGGAATGGAAACTCCTCTTGTGATGTAAGGTTGAAAGAAAAAGTTTTCTCCCGAACGGCCAATTTTTTCTAAAAGGTATCCGTTTACGTAAACATTACATGACATTAAGTTCTTATAAAGAATAATTCCTAAATCGCCGTTCATGTTTGAAGGAACATCAAATTGTCCAATTATAGAAATGCCGTTATTTTCTTTATCTTTTACACTACATTTTACTACAATAGGAAAAGAGGTTAATTGTTCTTTTATTACAGCTGAACCTTCTGTTTTTATATTCACAAGTGTGATTTCATTGATACTCTCTGAAAAAAGGGAGCAACATAGTGCAAAAAAAAGTAAAAGACACAAACTAAATTTTCTCATAAACAATCTCCATTCTATTTAAACATATCATTTTTGCCATTTTTTTTATAGTGAAAATTAGATATTTATTTTAACTCTACATCCATTTTTACCATTCTTTATAACTACCCAAGATGGATTGTTCTGTTTTTTGCAACTACAAATACAACCTGTGTTGACATATATACCAGAAATTTCTTTATCCATAATGAATTCTTTTTTTGCATAATGAGTGTGACTTAAAACAACTATTTTTTCTGGTATTTGATTGATGAACAATCTTTTAAACCATAAAGAGATATTTTTCTTACCAAATTTTTCATTAGCATATTTGGACAAGCCGTTTTTCATTGCTGCACAGATATAATAATGATGGAAAGCATCTATTGATTCTGGATTCTCCGGAGTTTTGTTAAGCGTTTGATATTTTTGAAGAAGTGAATGATAGCAGTTTTTTACTTCAGAGATTTTCACGTCATGATAAGGTTCTGCCATTCTAATTATAGAATCGTCTGATAAATCATCTTTATTTTCTCTTTTAATATTTGCCATTTTTACAACTATATCAACAAATAATTCAATTAAGTATTTGCCCATTTTGTTTTCAGTAGAAAGTTCAGGATTTGTATTTGATATTTGTTCTTTGTTAATTTTTAGAATAGCATTTGAGTAGGCATTTTGGTAAATTTTTTCAAAATCAAAAGAATCCAAGTCTGCTGCTATTCTTGTAATATAATAACCAAAAGGCAAACCTTGTAATGAATCTGTGTCTGAATCACTCACGGGAGCATTAAATAAATCGGCTGCATGTCCGTGTTCAAAATATATAGTCTTTGTTTTTGATTTGTTTTTACCAAAGAAGCAATCTGAGGAATAAGCTCCAGGTTTTTGAAGAATCATTGTTTTGCCATTTACAGAAATAGTATTCAAATCTTCTTGGGTTATTCCCATATCGTGATTTCCGGCTATATACCAAACTTCATCACACATTTCTATACATTTTTTAAGTGGGGTAATAAACAAAGAATCTGACCATTTATTTATAATTTCTGTAAAACTTTTATATGGTTTTAATTCCGGAGGACAAAGCCATATATCAAAAAAATCACCATTGATTATGAGTTTTGAAATATTCTTATCATAAGCAATTTTATAAAGAATGATGTTCAACATTGCCGGATAAATTCCCTTGAACCAGCCGCATCCTGAATCATTTTCGCGTATGCCGATATGTGTGTCACTGATAATGGCAATTTTGTCACCATGCTTCTTCTTCACATCTGATATTTCTAGTAATCCGTACATCTGCATTTTTAAATTATCAAAAGAATCAAAAAGATTTATTACATTTTCAGAAATAAGTCCGCAGATAAACCACATTGGAGCAATTGCAAAACTTGTGTAAACAGGAAAAGAACCCCATCCGCTATAATACCAAATTTGATAGCCTGTTATTTTTGCCAAAATCAAACCAAGGAACCATTCCATAAAAAGAATAATGGCCATGTAGATAACGCCTCTTATAAGTAATGGAAAATCCTTCTTTTTTAACCATCTGTAAGCAGGTTCTAATCCAACAACGCAAATTAATCCATAAACAAAGAACATATATAAACTTGCTTGTCCGTAAAAAGTGAGAATAGGCGCATCCCAAATACAATTAAGATTTAAGTTTTTATCAACAAGCCATATATAGCTAAATATTACATCTTTTAGAACAGGTATCCTCTTTCCTATTTTTGTGATTGTATAAAACGCTACTTCACCAGAAATCAACAATGCTCCATAAATGCAAAGCCTAAATAAAGCTTGTCGGATAATCTTTGCTTTACTCTTAAATTGCGAGTATTTGTTTTTTTTACTTTTCATAATGATTTTTCTTTCCGTATTCAACTAAATTTTCATATTCCCATTTGTAAGGACTGTTTTTTAATACATCAACTGCTTTTAAATAACTTTTTTTTGCTTCTGTCTCATTTCCATTTATAAGGTAAAACATTGATTCAGCTTTTAATGTTGGACCCTGTAGTAAAAGATATTTCTTGCTTAGGCTGGAACATTTTTGTAATGCTTTCTTTGCCATTTTTTTGTAAAAGTTCTTCTTGTTTGAAGGAATTGCGTTGTTTAGTAATGAATAATAAACGGCTTCAACAACATTAACATATGAAATCTTTACATGAGGAACATTTATTTTATATATAAAATTCTCTTTCATTACAGATTCTGCATATTTAAGGGCGGCTTCGTAATTTTGTTCTTTAAGTTCAATATGAGTTAAATGTCCGTAATGAATACAAAGCGTCATATGGTCATTAACAGATTCACTTAAAGAGATTCCATATAGAAGATTTTTGATTGCACTGTCTGCAGAAGTATTTCCTGTAATGTAATCAATAAAAGGAACCTTGTTGTAAGCCCAACCTACGTGCATAGGGGAGTGTAGTTTTTTTGCCAATTCTTCTGTTTGCAAATAAGCTTCTCTTGATTTTTCAAATTCACCAACAAGAAAATAATTTTGAGCAAGAGCACCGCCTGCAGTCATCAACTCCCATTGTTCGTAAATCTTTTTAAAATAAGAACAGGCCTCTTCTAGTAAAGAAATAGATTTTTCTGGTTGATTGTAAAACAAGAAATAGAATGCGTAACGAGCTTTGAAAATGCTTTCAACTTTTTGATTATTCACCTCTTCTAAAAGTGTTAATCCTTTTTTGAAGAAAAGCGCTCCTAAATTGTTGAAGCCTGCACTTGAAAGAGAGTCCGCATAATCTCCATAAGCCAGGCACAAATGTTCCTTTTCATTTTTAATTCGTAATGTGATATTAAAATTGACTAAAGAACTCCATGCGATTTTTTCTGGTAAACCAAAATAATATAGCTTATTTAAAACACAAAGAATATCCGAAGCTGTTTGTCTCTTCTTGATTTCATTATTCTTGCTTTGTGGAATATTTCCTTTTCGGATGGCAACATTAATTATTTGTACAATCACTTCTTTTGCAATTGATAAATATACAAGGATAAGTTTTTGTGGAACTTTCTTTTCTATTGATGATAAAGCTAATTCAAGTGTTTTGATTGATTTCTCAAAATCTCCTCTTTCTTGATAGCTTCTTCCCAATCCTCGTAACGCACTGGAATAGATGAATTTATCTTTACATTCCAAAATAATTGAATTGAATTCTTTTTCAGCTTCAGGATAGTTTCCAATCATTCTGTATTGTTCTGCAAGATAGAGTTTTACTAATAACAAGTCGTTTACATTTTTTTCTGAATCAATTTTTTTCCATGCGTGTTCCCCTATTCTGTAATGAGTTATTGCATCTGTTGGAGCCGCCTGTTTTTCTGCTTTTTTAGCTGCTTGTTGTGAATAGATAAAAACTTTTTCAAAATTCTTAGCTTCAATTGCGTGATATTCAAGTTTTTCTATAATTGAGTAAAGCTCGTTCTTATACTTTGATTCTAAGTAAGAGAGAATCATTAAGTTTAACTCTTTCTTTGTTGTATCAAGAATTGTTTCATAAATAACATCATGTGTGATTACGTGATTGAATATGTATTCTTTATTTTGTTCATTTGTTTTTGAAATAATGTCGTGTTGTTCAAATTGAAGAAGTGCATTATCAACGGTTGAATCAGAAATTCCTGTCGGTAAAATCAATCTTAAGCAGTCAGAATAAAAAGTGCGGCCAATAGCTGAGGCTGTTTTGCAAACTATTTGTTCTTCAAATTTTAGAGAATCCAAACGGGAAAGTATTATGTTTTGGATTGAAGAAGGAATTTCTATATTCTCAACATTTGTTACATTGTCAGAAAGATGTCTGAACCCATCCTCATCTTCTATCAAGGTTTTTGTCTCAAGTAGATTTCCAATGATGTTTTCTATAAAGAAAGGATTTCCTTCTGATGAAAAGACTATTTTATTTGTTATTTGAGAATTTGGTTCTTTAAGATTTAATAAAGATGTTGTAAGTTCCTTTGATTTTTCTTTTGAAAGTGTAGTTAGTTCAATTAAAGGAATGTTGTTTTTTGAAATAAAATCCTTTGTTGATTGACAATCACGTGAGATTAATACAAAAAGTGTTTTTGTATTTTTGTTGTTCTGAATTATATATTCAAGGATATTCAAAGAAATAATGTCGCACCATTGTAAATTTTCAAATATCAGGACAAGAGGTTTTTGACCATAAAGTAAAACTAGATTCTCAATAAAGTCAAATATGATTTTTTGCTTTGACATTGCATCAAGTTCAGCTATTTCTGGAGTTTCCTCAATATTGTATCCAAGCACATTACAAATAGTTGGAATCAAATTCTCTTTTTCTGGGAAATATTTCATGATGAATGTTCTTACAAGAATTTCTGTAATATTTCCGGGTAAGTCATCTGGAATTTGCAGAATCTGTTTAAACAAAGACTGCCAGCAGAAATAAGGTGTCGCCTGTTCATATTGATAGCATATTGCTTGATAAACTTGCAACTCAGAATTCTTTTCTTTTTTTTCTGAGAATAAAGATTCCACTAAAAAAGATTTTCCTATTCCAATGTCGCCTGTAATTGCAACAGTTGCTATCTGGTTCATTAACGATTTTTCAAAGCATTCGGATAATTTCTCTTTCTCGTTCTCGCGTCCAATACATTTTTTAGTATTTAAGAAAAGAGTGTTTTTCTCTATTTGACTGATAAATCTGTAAGCAGTTTGTTGCTGCTGATAACCTTTGCATGAAATTCCAGAGATTTCTTCTGTTATACAAATGCTTTTTACAGCTTCTTTTGTTCTTTCATCCATCAATATTGAGAATTTCTCTTTTGCAATTGAAGATGTCATCAATCGTGAGGCAAAATTGATGGAATTGCCAATAGTTGTGTAGTCCTTTCTAAGAATGCCGCCAAATTCTCCAGAATAAACCATTCCTGTTACAGCTCCAATATTTACGGCTGAGATTTCCTTTATTTCTTTACTAGCTTTTGTGATTTCTATACTGCAGCGGATGGCGTTGATTTCTTTGTTTTCTATTGCAGAAGGAGTGCCAAATATAACAGGAAAGACAATTCCTTTATCAGAAAAGTCAGGTTTCATGCTATATCCGCCGTATTTGCAAGATTTATTAATAATCAATATATAGATTGAATCCAATAGAGATAAAATATCAGCAATCTCTTGAGTTTTTAATTGTTTTACGAATTCACCGTCAAAGCGGATCATCAGACAAGTTACGTCTTTATATTCCCCAGAAAATCCTTGAAAACTGTTTTCAATTTGATGTCGAATTACAGGATTTAAAAAAGAGGACAGTCGGTTGTAAAAGAAAGGCTTTTCATATAATTGTTCAATGTCAAAAAAATCTGGATATTCAATTGTATCAAAAAAAGAATCATTTATTTCTGTAAAAACAAAATTGTCCAATTCTTTTGTAAAACTGTTATCCAAATTGCATTTCTTTGCTAATTCATAAGAATCAGGACTGATAACTAATTTTTGATTTTTACATTGTCCTTCGCAATCTATTGCTGCACTTACAGCATTTCCAACTAAAACTGGTGTTACAAAATAATCTTTATTTCCTAATAAGATTTGATTATATTTGCCATAACCAATGCCTATTTTTGGTTTTAGTACAAATCCATTTGATTCTTGTGATACAGAATTATAATTATCGCTTAAGTCCAAAGTGCGTAGCATTGCTGTAAACGCTCGCTTGAAATTTGCTTCAGGTGATTCGTCATCTTGTTTTTCAAAGCTGATTAAAATTGAATCGCCTGCAAATTGATAAATGGAACCGTCAAAACCTCTTATAGTTTCAGTTATAACAGAATAGAATTCTGAAAGTGTGTTTGAAAGGTCGGCGATGTCTTTTTGAGAAGTAAGATAATTTACAACGATAGAAGTGAAACCAATGATGTCAAAGTAAACAACAGTTCCTTCTAGTTCAATTATTTTCTTTTCAAATATGCAACATTCAGTTTGCCCAATCGATTTTACAATTTTGTAGGGAATATACTGAGTTAAAAGTCTAATTTCATCAAAATCTACTTCTTGATTACTTTGTAAATAGCATTTTTTACAGTCTTTCTCCATAATTATCTCCTGATATAGCTGATAACAGACAGAAGGTTCTTATAAAATTTTCTGTTTCTTCTATCCATTATAAAATGAGGCATCATAGCTTGTTCTGCGTGATCCATTAATGAAATATTTTTAATTATTATCCATTTGCCTTTTTCTATTTGTTCTAGGCAATTCGGTTTTATAGGATTATCTTTTTTTCTAATCTCTGTTCTTCCTAAAAAAGGATATTTTTGACTTTCTAGAGGACACATTCCATCATTTGTTTTCCATTCTTTAGTTATGAACTTCCAGTTTTCATTTTCAGCTTTATAGTTGCCGATAAGTATTGTATTTAACCAAAACATAAAATGACAAATAAACGGAATGAATAATTCAAATAGTCCTAAAAAAGAAAATGTTGATTTTGCTTGATAACTAAAATACCAAGTGTTTGGGTATTCTTTAATTTTTTTGTTATGATTTTCCATACTGTTGGGTGTTAAATCATACATAGCCCAGTCTTCATCTTCAAAAAAATCATTGTTTCTGTCAGCAAATTTCTTAATTATAGTTGAATTAAGATTGTTGTTATCCAAATCCCACTGATCCAGGTGAAAATCAAAAAAAGTTTTATCTGACTTTGTTTTGTTCTGGTAATTACCAACTTTTTTAATTATTTTACAAAGAAAACTAATTACTTTTGCATTGTTGGAAAGTTTTCCTGTTTTTTCATCAGCTCCTAAAATCCATGTTAATTGGGAACCGTTATGAACTCCAGAAATTGTGCTAATGGAACGAATCCAATCAGCACTAGTGTGTTCTGGAAAATTACAATTTTTATAAAAGAAATCATCTTCCAGCATTTGTTGAAGTGTTGTTAAAAGAGGACCTCCCATTGAATGGCCGACAAAATCTAAAGGATTCTCTTTATTCCATTTGGAGTAAAGAGGTTCACCTTCATATTTTGTGCTTATTGTTGAGTCAAAGTCTTTTTCTGCTCCATAAAAGCGGCTGTATCTTTTATGGTTAAACTTATTGCTATGATCTTCACCATAATCTGTGAGCCCTCCTTTTATTTGAAAGAAGAGTTCACAAGCTTGATCATGTAAAGAGGATATTGGTCCTGTAGAAGGAAATAAGAACGGTGGTAAATCATTTTGTTCTTTTGCTAATTTGTTAGCATAAACAAAATAATCATGACCAGCCAACTGTTCTTTTCCCCATCCTAAAAGTCCGTGACAAAAAACTATAGGAGTTTTATCTACTTCTTTAATAAATCTTCTCCCCATTTAAATCCCATTTTTTTATAGAATTTAGGAACTTTACCTGTTGTAAATGAAGGGCATTTTTGAATAACTTCTTTTGATTGCTCAATAGAAAGTGGTCTGACTGTTGTATTTGTTTCTGCAATAGCATCACTAATTTTATTAGCATAACAAGAACATCCTGGAGCTCTGAATATTTTTGAATATTCAGTCCAAATGTCTTTTATAGGGCGTTCACGCATATTGCCCAAAGAAATTGAGCAGAAATCACAAGGACAAACGTTTCCAGAAGAGTCCACAAAAATAAAGTGGAATCCACCACCGCAACCATAGAATTTTTCGCTTTCAAAAACGTCATATGCAAAACAAGCTGGATATCCTTTGCTTTTTACAAGGAATTTCTGAACTTCATTTACAGTTTGAACATCTTTTTCTGTTAGTTTTTCTTCTGGATGTTTTGTCAAGTGTCCGCTTAAAATTGGTGAAGTGAGGCGCATATCGTTTACACCTAAAGATTTAAAGAAATCCAATGTTTTGTATAATTCTTCTGGATTTGAAATAAGTTCATGGTCAGGAACAAAAGAAACTGCTACATACATGCCTTCAGCCTGGTACATTTCAATGGCTTTTATTGCAGTGGCGTGCATGCCTTCTTTTCCTCTACGTTTATCATGTTTTGCAGCATCATAGTGATCCAAAGAAATTACAGGAATTCCCAATCCTGCAGATTTTAATTCACGAACACGTTCCGGAGTCAGTCCATAACCTGTAGAAAACATTAATGACATTGATTTGTCGCCAACAAGTGAAATAATATCTACAATATCATCACGAAGAAGTGGTTCTCCACCTGTAAATCCAATCATACTAGTTCCCAAATCTTGAACTTGATGAATGGCATCTCGTAATTCTTCCAATGTAAGTTGATTTTTCTTAGTTCTGTCTGAAAAAGAACAGTGCCAACAATTACAAATACAATTTGCAGTTACTGCAAAATTCATCATAACAGGTGTTGGTTTTCCATTTACAGTTTGAACAATTCCAGAAACATAACGTTCAAATGCTTGTGAAGGAAAATAAGGTGTAAAGGTGTTCATGTATATTTTGTCACCTACACGTGTTAATTTACTGTTACTAGATACGTAATTCATTGCTAAAAGTTGACGTAATGATAATGTTTTCATTACAGGACTTTTTAACATTTCCATCATTCCACTAATTTTTTGGAATCCATAAAGTTGCTGACCAACCATAATAAAACCTCTCCTAAAAGACTTTTTCTAATTATAGTTCATAAACCTTTCTTTATCAATTTTATATTGGTCTTAAGAGTGTAAAACTAATAGCAAAAAATCATGCTTTGTGTAATAATATTCGGAAATAATTTATAGGAGATTGTGATGAAAAAATTATTTGCATTGATCGCAACAGCATTAATTTGCACATGTATGTGTTTTGCTGAAGATCCAGCTGAAGGTTTTTGGCTTAGTTTTGATGAAAAAACAAATGAAGTAACTGCTGGTTGGAAAATCTGGGTTGAAGATGGAAAACTCTTTGGCACAATTATGTCAACAAAAGGTTATCCTTTGGATGCTAAAGCTGATGGAACAAAAGGAAAAGGTCCTTATAGTGACTTCCCTCAAAAAGGTGAAATGTGTGAAATGACAACTGTTGGAACAACTTGGATTTACAATTTGGAAAAATCATCTGATGGAAATTGGGCTAAAGGAAGAATTGTTGATCCTTCTGATGGAAACAGATATAAATGCAAGATTACATATCATACTGCTGATGGAAAAAAATATCTTGTAGACACTCTTGAAATGCGTGGAGAGATTGGAATGGGTATTGGAAGAAGTCAGTTCTGGACAAAAGCTACAGAAGAAGAAGCTAGCGCTTTAAGATAGTCTAGTTTTTAAGTGAAAAGGCTGCCGTTATTAAAAATGGCAGCTTTTTTTTAATGTAATGTTACCTCTCCGGAATGAAGAATCTGTTTTTCTCCATTCTGCAATTCAACTAAAAGTCCTGCGTCGTCAGTTATATCTAAAACCTTTGCTTCGAATGTCTTGTCGCCACCAATCAATGGAGTGACTGTAAGCGTTTTATTTGTAAGCATTGATAGTTTTCTATATTCGGGAATGACGTTTTCGTGATTATCCAGGCTTAAAATCAATTCATTTATAACTGTTGCAAGCAGCTTTGCCCTAAGTGATTCTACTTTTAGCGTTGATTTTTCTGAAGAAATGATTCCTCCAACTTTTTTTGATAAATCAATGGGAAGGTTTTCGTTTGTTGCAATGTTTATTCCAATTCCAATAATTGCAGCTTCAACCTTGTTGTTCTTGTTTGTTATTCCTTCTGTAAGAATTCCGCAAATTTTCTTATCGTTCAGATAGATGTCGTTCACCCATTTGATTTTTGCCTTTTCACCAAAAAGTTTATCTATCGCTCGGCATACGCTCACGGCTGCTGTTACGGTGAATCTTGAAGGGTCAAATTCGTCTTGTGAATTTTCTGGAACATAAATGAAACTAAAATAAATCCCAGTCTTTGACGGTGAATAAAAGTTTCTGCCTAATCGTCCGTGACCCGCTGTTTGTTCAGAGGCTGCAATCAATGTTTTGTGAATTGATTCGCCGTCTGCAGAAAGTCTGCCTTCATCTGTTAAAAGAAAACCTTTTTGTGAGATTCTGCGTTTTGATTCGGTGTTTGTGCTATCAATTAAATCATAAATGAAGATATGTTCTTTTTGTAGTACTTGTGGATTTATTGATTGAAATTCATGCCACACTTGTTCTGTAGAAAAATCATCTTGAATCATGAAATAAAAATCCTAAAGTTCTTTTTTTCCTAATAAGGCAAAATCATTCACTTCTGAACAAAAAGCAATACCACTTCCTGGTTCTGCCAGGCAAGGTAAAGTTTTTATAGCGTTAAAAACATCTTCTTTTTTTTGAGTTTCAACAACAATCAAGAGCATTTCTTTTTCTGGAACAATCTGCATTCCAAAGAATTTGGCGTCTTCTTCTCTAGCTGTTCCTCTCGCATTGATTACGGTTCCTCCACCGGCACCGGCTTTTCTTGCTGCGGCCATTGCGTCATCAGCATATCCTTTGTTCAAAATTACAGTTATTAGTTCTAGTGATTTTTCATTTGCCATTTCAATTTCTCCTTCTGTTACATTTCCTGTTTTCAAAAATTTGTTTACGTTTACAGAAAATATCTGCCCAAAATTCTGTTTTTCATTCTCTAGGGCATTTTTGATTGAATCAATTATTTTAATTTTTTGTTCATCTTGAGTGACTATGTAGACAATATCAAGTGAAGTTTCACCCAGTCCAAGAGCTGTAATAAAACTGTTGCGATTAATTCCCCTGCCCATTAGAACAGTTCCGCCCGTACTTCCTGCATCAGCGGCAGCTTTTGTTACGAGTTCACCTTTATCATGTGGCACTATGCTGACTATTAAATCAAAATTCATTTTTCCTCCATAGGGATTCTTTTTATTTCTTGAACTGATTTCTTACTTTTTTTCTTAAAGATAAGACCTAAAATCTGGATTGCAATTATTGGCGTCATGGCAACAAGGGCGATAACTCCAAAGGCATCTGTTGCAGAAGTCATATTCGTTGCCGAAGACACTCCCAAAGTGAACGAAAGTATAAAAGTACTTGTCATTGGTCCGCTGGCAACACCTCCTGAATCAAATGCTATTCCCACAAACAGTTTTGGACAGAATAGAGAAAGTATTAAAGACAAAGCGTATCCTGGAATTAAAATGTACCACAAGCTGAATCCATACAAAATTCTGAGCATGCTGATTCCAATAGAAACAGCAACACCGGCTGAAAGTGCGATTAACATAACTTTGCGCTTTATTGTACCACCGCTGACACTTTCAACTTGTTCTGTTAAAACCCAAACTGCTGGTTCTGCACAAACAACTACAGCGCCAAAAATCAAACCGATAATCGTTAGAACAATCACCCAGATGTTTCCGTTGTTCACAGCAAAGCCACCAAGGATTTCGCCTAATTTTTTTCCTGCCGGAATGAATCCGCCGTTAACTCCCAGTAAAAAGAGTACGAGCCCGATGTATGAATAAATGAATCCTTTAATGACTCTTCTAACTTTTACAGGTGGCATTTTTAGCAAGAATATTTGAAGTAAAATAAATAATCCAATCAATGGCAGAAGGGCAAAAGCTACTTCTTTGCAAATTTCTGGAAGAATCTGAATGAAGACTGACAAGCCTTTTGCACTTTCATGAACAACTTCTGAATTTGTAGTTGTTGCTACAGTTGATGTTGGAGCTGAAAACTTTAGAATTATTCCGTAAATACAAACGGCTGCAATTGGTCCCACTGAAGCAATTCCTGTTAGTCCAAAACTGTCGTCGTTTGAGTTTTTTCCCGCTGTTGGAGTTTTTCTAACTGTTGCAACACCCATACCGAGCGCCATTATAAAAGGAACAGTCATCGGTCCTGTTGTGGCTCCACCGGCATCAAATGCAACACCTTGAAATTCTGTACTACACAAAAAAGCCAGAACAAAAACAATTACATATGAAATAATCAGGATTATATTTAGCGGAAATGATGTTACTGTTCTAAGAAGTCCAAGCATAATGAAGAAGCCAATTCCAACTGCAATCATGCACACTAAAAGCCATTTGTTCACTCCGGATGAAACACTACAGATTTGGTCTGCTAAAACTTGAACTTCTGGTTCTGCGATTGTAACAATAAATCCTATTGCAAAAGTAACGGCAAGCAAAAGAGGAAGGTTCCTTTTGGATGTAAGGGCGGCGCCGCTTCGTTCACCAATTGGAAGAATTCCAATATCAACGCCGAGAAGAAAAATTGTAAGGCCAAAAATTAAGAGGACGCCGCCAGTAGAGAAACGTAAAATTAAATCACTTCCCAAAGGAGCAACTGTTAATCCTAAGATAATTACAATAATCATTATTGGAAGAACGGAATTCATTGTCTCTTCGAATTTTTGAAATAGGTTCATTTGATTTTCCTAGTATTTTTGCAAAAAAAAAAAGATATACATCACCAAATTTTGCTTTGCGACGTATCTCTTCTTGAAAGAAACTGTTATTTGTAGCAGTTCCAACCTGTTTTTTCTATTCCGTCAACCCATCGTGCTGCAAGGGCTTTTGCACCTTCCAAGTCGTGGTCTTTGTAGTTTCCACATTCTTTTTCTGTTGTTGCTGGAATTGGTTTATCCCAAACAGCTACTTTTTTTAGAACGTTTACAAGATGTTCAGCTATGTAAGCTTCATCATGATCGCCCCAAATTGTAAAATAAAATCCTGTTCTACAACCCATTGGGCTAAAATCAATTACGCCTTTAATTTCATCACGAATATATTCTGCAACTAAGTGTTCAATTGTATGAATTGCACCTGTAGACATGAATTCTTTGTTTGGTTGAGTAAAGCGAATGTCAAATTTTGTGACAACGTCGCCATTTCTTCCCTTCTTTTTTGCAGCTAGTCTTACAAAAGGGGCTGTTACCTTTGTATGATCCAAATTAAAGCTATCAACATTGTATGATTTTTCCATTTTTTTTGTCCTCGTTATATTAACTTAATAAATTCTTTTACAATTTCAGCACTCATATTTGCAGCTTCATCTTCATTGAATGTATATGTGCTTTTTTCACCTTCGTCTGCGCAATCAGATAAGGCTCTGATAATTACGAATGGAGTTTTTAGAATTGTACAAGCCTGTGCAATTGCCGCTCCTTCCATTTCTACGCAAAGAGGGTTGAATGATTTCTTTATAAAATCCTTCTTTTCTTTTGAAGAGATAAATTGGTCTCCAGATGCTATAAGTCCAAGTTCAGCTTTGTGTTTTGTAGAAAATGATGAGTTCTTGAAAGCCTGTTGAACTTTATCTGTTAAAGTTCTATCTGCAACAAATTTCTGTTCTAATCCTGGAAGCTGTCCAATTTTATATCCAAAAACTTGAACGTCAACATCGTGATAAACGGCTTCTGAAGAAATAACAAAATCAAATATGCTAAGACCTTCACCTGTGGCTCCGGCAATTCCTGTATTCAAAACTGCAGAAACTTTAAAATTCATGATCAGCACTTGTGTGCATAACGCCGCGTTTACTTTACCAATTCCACTTTTTACAATAACTACATCTTTTGAAAATAGTTTTCCTGTAAAAAAAACAAGGTTGTTGATTTTTACTTCGTCTTTATTTGTTAATTCTGAGCAAAGGGATTTAATTTCTGAATTCATTGCTCCAATAATTCCAATCATTTTATTTCCTTAACTTACTTTCTTTGTCTTCTTTTGGCATTTTTTTATAATGAACAAGAACGCTTTCATTAACTTTTTCAGATAAATTGAATTTTTCTATAGCCCACTGAACTACTTTTCTGTAAATTATGAAACCAAGAATCAATCCGCCGATAAAAATAACTACAGTCATAACTTGAAAGATAATTGTGGCTGCGTCACCTTGAATATGGAAAACTCTAATCATAAAGAACATAAATACAACAAAAAGAACAACAATCAATAAAACTGTTTCTACAATTTCAAATAAACTTGCGCAAAGCATGAATATATATGAAGTTCTTTTTTTATTTTGAAATTCAATAGCGTCTTTTCTTCTTTGTTCACGAACTTTTTCGTCTAAATCTTCATCAACCATGTTAATTTTCCTTTTTTTCTTCTTTTTTAATAAAGAATGATATTAATAATAGTATACAGCAAATAACAATTGTTGAATCAGCAATGTTAAATGTTGGCCAGCGTTCAAATCCAAATAAACCATAAAATTTTATATCAATAAAATCAATGACTCCTTCAGCTCTGAAAATTCTATCAATCAAATTTCCAATTCCACCACCGATGATGCCGCCGATGCTCCAACGTTGAAGTTTTGAAAATTCATTATTTCTAAAATAAATCACAATAACCAAGATGATTACAATAATTGGAATGATTCCAAAAAGTATTTTCCTTATATTTGTGGACCAGTCGGCACCCATGCTAAAAGCCACACCAGAATTTGAAACATGGATAATTCTAAGGAAATCTCCAAAGAATTGAGTTCCAATTGTATATGGTGGAATGAAATGGACTATTAAAGATTTTGTCAATTGGTCTAAAAAAATAACGACGGCTGTCAGGATGAAAGGCAATAATTTTGCTTTTAACTCTTTACTCATTCTTTAAATATAATATTTTACCGTGTTAATTTAAAGCTATTTTTGAATTCATTTATTTTTTATTTATACAGAAAAAACCTTATATCTAAAAATCAAAAAGTGTCTGATTATTAAAGTAAACGAGTAAAAAAAGAAAAGTAAAAATATTACAAATTCTTTAATTTGTTATTAGACAACTTTTGGTGAAAGTCATCAATTGTTGAGTTAATAGTTGGGAACATTTTTTTTAGGAGGAACGTATGAAAAAAGTTCTATTGGTAATACAAGCCGCAATTTTGGGTTTGTGTTTATTTGGTTGTAAAAATGGAGGTAGCGCTTCTAACAAGCCGCTCACTATTTCTATCTTTACTATACAACAGCAACAACAGCCACCTGCAGATAATAAAATCTACAAATGGATAAAAGATACATACAATGTTGAATTCAAGTTTGATATCCTTGTTGGTGATAAGGATCAGAAAATTGGTGTTTTAATTGCTTCTGGTGATTATCCAGATTTAGTTGAAATTGATAGTACAAAGTTCTATGACGCTGGCGCTTTAATTCCTCTTGATGATTTGATTGAGCAATATGCTCCAAACTTAAAGAGACATTATGCTGAATGTTGGGAACAAATGAAAGAATCAGATGGTAAAGTTTATTGTTTGCCAAACTGGGGCGTAATTGAAGGCCGTGATCAGAGTACATATTATGGTGATTCTGCTCTTTGGATTCAGAAAGCTGTTCTTAAGGAATTTGGATATCCAAAAATTAAGACTGTTGATGAATACTTTGATTTGTTAAAGAGATACAAAGAAAAATATCCAACAATTGATGGAATGGAAACAATTCCTTTTACAATCTTAACTTATGATTGGCATTCATTCTGTTTAATTAACCCACCTAACTTCTGTGCTGGATATCCAAATGATGGAAACGGTACTGTTGACCAAGTTAATGGAAAATGGACATACAAAGCATTCTTAAATCAAGATATTTCTAAAAGATGGTTCCAATATTTGAACAAAGCTTACAACGAAGGACTTATTGATAAATCTTGTTTCGTTGATAACTATGATCAGTATATGGCAAAACTTGCAACAGGTCGTGTTTTAGGTTTACATGATCAGAGATGGCAGTTCAATGATTCAATGAACGCTCTTGAAGTTGCAGACAACTTTGAAAGAACTATGGCTCCTCTACCAATCGTATTTGATGAGTCAATCACACCACATTACAGAAATAGAACAATTCCTAACATTCAACGTGGATTTGCAATTACAAAGAACTGTAAAGATCCAGTTGCTGTAATTAAATTTATGGATGCTCAACTTTCAGAAGATGCTCAGCGTGTATTAAGTTGGGGTATTGAAGGTGAAGATTGGCAGCGTGATGCAAACGGTCTTCCATATCGTACACCAGAACAGCGTCTAGAACAAAAAGATGCTACATGGATTCTACACAACAAAGCAAAACTTTGGCGTGATACAGCTCCAAAATTGGAAGGTTCTTTCAGTGATGGATATGCGGCAGAAATGAACTATATTCCTGAAGAATTCTTCTCTTCACAAAAACCAGCAGATGTTGAATTATGGAAAGCTTATGGTGTTTCAAGTGATAACGAACTTATGGATCCAAATCCAGCTCCAAATGCAGGTTGGTTCCCAATGTGGCAAGTTGCTGTTCCTGATGGTTCAGATGCTCAGTTAGCATGGTCAAAATGTGAACAAGCTTACAAGAAATATCTTCCAAATATCGTTATGGGTCCTACATCAAAATTTGAAGCTTCTTGGAAAGAATATTGTAAAGCTCTAGAAGATGCTGGTATTGAAAAATACAATGCATTTATGCAGGAAAATCTTGATGCTCGTATTGCAAAATACGGTGCTAAATAAGTTTTAAGTTAGTTTTAGAGAGGACTACTTCAACTTTTGGAGTAGTCCCATTTTTTTTAATCAAGGTGAAAGAATGCATAAAAAAGATAACGCTGATAAAGCGGTTATAAATACTTCGTTAGTGAATCCAGAAAAAACTTTTTGGCAAAAATTAGTTCAACAAAGACAATTAATCTGGATGTCTGTTCCTCTTGTCATTTACATTTTCGTGTTCAAGTTTTTCCCGTTATGGGGTTGGACAATGGCTTTTCAAGATTATAAACCTGGAAGAACATTTTCTGAACAAACTTGGAGTGGATTAAAATGGTTTGGAGTTTTATTCACGGATAAACAATTCTTGTTGGCTTTGCGAAACACTGTTTGCATGAGCTTGATAAGTACTGTTTTGGGTTATTTTTCTGCCATAATTATTGCTTTGTTCTTGAATGAAGTAAAGCATGTTGGCGTAAAACGTATTGTTCAAACTGTTTCATATTTGCCTCACTTTTTGTCATGGGTAATTGTTACAGGATTGGTTTCTTCAATACTTTCTGTTGAAGATGGAACCTTGAATAATATTTTATTGGCATTGGGAGTTATAAAATCTCCTATAATGTGGCTTTCTGTTCCAAAATATTTCTGGACAATTATTGGTTGTACTTACGTATGGAAGGAAGTTGGTTGGAATACAATTGTTTATTTGGGCGCCATTACAGCAATTGACCCTTGCTTGTATGAAGCGGCAGAAATTGACGGTTGTGGAAGAATGAGAAAAATGTGGCATGTAACTTTGCCAGGAATTCGTCCAACAATTATTATCATGATGATTATGAGTGCGGGTCATATTCTGGATGCAAACTTTGAAATGCCTTTCTTCTTGCAAAATGGAATTATTCAAGATGTCGCACAAACTATAGATATTTATGTTCTTAACTATGGATTTAAGATTTTTAACTTCTCTTTAGCTACAGCTGCGGGAATCTTTAAAAATGTAGTAAATATTATTTTATTACTTGCAGCAAACTGGATCGCTCAAAAGAGTGGTGAGGAAAGGTTAATATAATGGCAATATCAAAAGCACAAAAAAGCTATAATCAAACAAAGAGATTGACAAATGGTTCAAATGTTATTTTCAATTTGATTAATTTTATTATTTTATCTTCGCTTGTTGTTGTTACAATCTATCCATTCTGGAATACAATCGCAGTTTCTTTTAATGAAGGTTTGGATTCTTTACGTGGTGGAATAACTTTCTGGCCAAGAAAATTTACAATGCAAAATTATAAAGCTGTTTTTGCAACAGGGGCAATTTTTCAAGCATTTTTGATTTCTGTTACAAGGACAATTCTTCAAACTGTTTTAAATGTATTCTGTACAGGACTTTTGGCTTATGCTTTGAGTAGAAAAGAATACATTTTAAGAAAACCTTGTACTACAATACTAGTTATTTCTATGTATGTTAGTGCTGGAATTATTCCTTCTTACTTTTTGATGAGACAACTTCATCTGTTAAATACTTACGCTGTTTATATCGTTCCAAATTTGATTGATGTCTTCAATTTTATTTTGGTAAGAACTTATATCCGTGGACTTCCAGATAGTTTTGTTGAATCAGCCAGAATCGATGGCGCCGGTGAATTCAAGATATTCTTGAACATCATCATGCCGTTGATTGTTCCTGCAATTGCCATGGTTTCTTTATTTGTTGCGGTTGGAGCTTGGAACAGTTGGTTTGATACATATCTTTACGCATCAAAAGAAGTTAATTTACATTCTTTACAATACGTTTTAATGGAATTCTTGCAATCCAGTCAAAACCAAAGCCACAGTGCGGCGGATGCTGGTTCTTTGGCAATGGCCGGAGCTGGCGGTGGCAGTGCGATGGTAACTCCAATAAGTATTAGAGCTTCAATTACAATAGTTGCAACTCTTCCAATTCTTGTTGTTTACCCATTTATGCAAAAATACTTTATTGTTGGTATGACAATTGGTGGTGTAAAAGAGTAGTCAAAAAAATTACAAAACTCATTATTTTACTATTAGTATTAAAAAAGATTTATTATAATAGAAGATAATGAGTTTTAAATTTAAATCCGCAACAGCCCGTTTGTTCTTGTATTTCTTTTCACTTGCTGTTGTTGGAGTTTTTTTGTTCCAACTTCCATTTTTTTATTCATCAAGACAACCAGTTCCATTTATTGACGCTTTATTTACAACAATTTCTGCAATTTGTGTTACGGGGCTTTCAACTGTTGATATGAGCGTTTTTTCTTCAGCGGGATTTGTGTTGTTATGTTTTTTGATTGAAGCTGGTGGATTTGGATTAGTAGCCTTTTTTACAATTTACCTTGTTTTTTCATCAGGAAAAGTTTCACTAATTAATAGAAACATTATAAAAGACTATTTCACAGATGATGCCGAAGTTGAAGCAAAAGGAATTCTTGGAAGAATTCTTGGAATTACATTTGTGGTTCAAGCGGTGGGAGCAGTTTTCCTTGCGTTTTTCTTAAAAGCTTCTGGTGAACAAAAATACGTCTTCTACGGCATATTCCTTTCTATTTCAGCTTTTTGCAACGCCGGATTTGCGCCTTATTCAAACAGTCTTGTTAAATTCTCCACAAATTCTGGAATCTGTATTGTTATTAGTTTGTTGATTATTATTGGTGGATTGGGTTTTACTGTAATTAACAATATCCTTTTGTATTTAAAATCAAAAAAAGATAAAAACAACAAGCATACATTAAGTTTACATTCAAAAATTGTTTTGAGCATGACTTTTGGTTTATTAGTTCTTGGAACAATTCTATTCTTTATTTTTGAAAATAATAAAGCTTTTAAAAATTTACGCTTTTCTCAAAAAATCCTAGCATCGTTCTTTCAATCAGTGACATTGCGAACAGCCGGTTTTGAAACTGTGCCTCAAGCTGAATTTTCCTCACCTTCAACATTCATAGCTTATCTTTTGATGTTGATTGGCGGAAGCCCGGGTTCAATGGCTGGGGGATTAAAAACAACAACTTTATTCTTGATTTTGTGCAGTGCGTACAAAAATCCTTCAGACAGGGACGAACCTTCTGTTTTTCATCGTGATATTCCGTTTGAAAATATTTACAAGGCTGTTTCCATTTTTACAAAGGGAATTTGTTTTTTGTGCGCCGCCTTCTTATTATTGTTGCTGACAGAAAGCAATTCGATTTCAAATGAAGTTTTTTCTGTAAGGGATTTGTTCTTTGAAACTGTTTCCGCATTGGGAACAGTTGGAGTTTCAAAAGGAATTACAGCTGATATTTCTTTTTGGGGAAAAATCATTTTGATGATAACGATGTTTGCCGGAAGGACAGGAATAACTTTTATCTTTATAAATACAGGTGCAAAACGAATAAATCTAAATTCATTAACTGATTATCCAAAAGAAGATGTTTTAGTTGGATAAATGGAGGAATATATGACAATAGCAATTATAGGTTTGGGAACTTTTGGAAGTAACGTACTTGAAGCGTTAATGAACACAGATGTTGATTTGATTATTGTTGATAAAGATAGAGATATTATTGAGAAATACAAAAACTCTATTCAAAATGCGTACATCACAGACGCAATTAATGAAGAAACTTTAAAAAAAGTAATTCCAAATGATATAGACGCCGCAATTGTTGATTTGGGAAGCCAGTTGGAAACATCAATTTTGGTCACACATAATTTGCAAAAGAAAGGTGTTCCAAAAATTATTGTAAAAGCTCGTTCTGATGACCATGGCGAAATTCTAAAATTAGTTGGAGCTACAAATATCATCTATCCAGATTTGGATGCGGCAATTCACATCACGCCGATGTTGATTTCTTCAGCTCTTTTGAATTATATGCAGGTTTCTGAAAATTTTGCCATTGCAGAAGTTTCTGTCCGCCAAGATTTGGTTGGAAAGTCAATCGCACAAAGCAATATGCGTCAGCAATATGAATTGAACATTATTGGATTCAGGACTTCATCAGAAACAGAAATGAAATTTGTTAATTCGCCGGCAATGATTTTGGACAAAGATATGATTCTTCTTGTTGCAGGAACTTCTGAATCAATTATGAAATATTCTGAAAAAAATGAACAAATTGCAAAGAAGAATTCAAACTTGTTTTCTAGGTTATTAAGACGAAATTAATTCTAGAAAGAAGGAAGTCAAAATGAATAAAGTGAATGAAGTAATGATGAAGATGATTGAATTTGATGCGGGCGATCCAAAAAGAATTCAACATTTTATGAAAGTTTATGAATTTGCAAAACTTATTGGGGAACAAGAACTTAAATCTGAAGAAGAATTATTCATTTTGGAAGTTGCGGCCATAGTTCACGATATTGGAATAAAACCTTCAGAAGCAAAATATTCAGCTTGTGACGGAAAGTTGCAAGAAAAAGAAGGCCCTTTCTACGCGAAAGAGTTGCTATGTAAAATTGGAATGTCAGAAGAAGTGATAGAGCGGGTTTGTTATTTAGTTGGACATCATCACACATACAAAAATATTGACGGATTGGACTATCAGATTTTAGTTGAAGCTGATTTTTTGGTGAATTTATATGAAGACGAGCTGCCAAAAGAATCAGTTGAAAAGACCTTGACTACTATTTTTAAAACAAAGACAGGAACAGAGATTTGTAAGACAATGTTCTTGCGTAATAATCAATTCTCAAAGTAAAAGATGGTGAAGAGGTGAATATGTTTGAACTTGCAAAATACAACGATTATGTCTTGTCTTTATATAAAAAGATGATTGGATATTCTGCAATTGCCGATAAACTTTCTTCTATTGATAATTGGACGATAAGAAACAATGTTTCACATTTGATTGATTCCGCGTCAAATAATCATCAGCGTTTTATCCGTTTGCAGTTGGCTCAAAAAGTTGAATTACCCGGTTATGATGCCGAACCTTGGACGGAAGTTTCTGGAATTAAAAATATGCCATATTCACAATTGGTGGAATTCTGGAAGTTGTACAATGTTTATTTAATAGAAGTAATTTCAAACATTAAGGAAGAAAACTTGCACCATGAATGGATTAATTCAGCTGATAAGAGTGCTTGTACTTTGGAATTCCTTGTAACAGATTATTTTGAACATTTGAAATTGCATGAAAAAATGATTGATGACATTGCAAATGCAATAAAAGGTAATCAGTAGAGATATTCTTAAAAAAGGTTTACAAGAAATCCTGTAAAGATAGCAAATAAAATTACAAAAGCAATGTAAAGAACAAAATGTTTGATTCCAAGGGCAATCTTTAAAGCGCCAAGGTTTGTAATTTTAGTTGAAGGGCCGGTCAACATAAAGGCTGCCGCTGAACCTGCGCTCATTCCGTTGATAAGCCAATCTTGTAAAAGTGGAATTGTTCCTCCACCGCAAACATAAAGAGGAACTCCAATTGTGGCAGCCAGCAAAACTCCAAAACCTTCGTTTTTTCCAAATAAAGAGGCAAATGCGTTTTGTGGAACATAGCGCTGGAATAATGCAGAAAGAATGATTCCAATTAAGAACCAGAATCCAGTTGCCTTTATATTTCTTCCAACATTTTTAATAAAACGAATGAAAAGATTTTTGTCTGTATCATGATTGTGAATTTCATTGAAGTTTGAAAAGTTGAAATAAGGTTTGTCGTTTTTATTTACGTAGAATATTTTTACCAAGAAACCGGCTAAAATTCCGCAGATAAAGCAAGAAAGTATCCTTATTGTTAATATTTTTGGACCAAGGATTGTGCTGTAAATGATTAATTGCGGATTTAAAAGAATGGAGCTCATCATAAAAGCGGCTAAAAAATCATCTTTTACACCTTTTTGTGAAAATGACGCGCAAATTGGAATTGTTCCATACATACATAATGGGGAAGCAATGCCAAGAATGCTAGCTGCAATGAGACCGACAAATCCTGGCATTTTCTTTCCCAAAAACTCTGCAAATTCATGAATTTTGTTTTTAGCAAAAACTGAAATTGCAGAACCGATGAGAATACCAAAAACCCAGTACCAAAATATCTGTCTTAGCTGGACATCAAAGTAGTACCATAAATAAATTAATTCGCGTTTTAGTATTTCCACCATTTTTTAATCCTATTTAATTTCTACCAGGCGGTAATTTCTTGAACCTTCACCAAGGCCAATTTCTGCACCGTGAGAAAGCTGTGTCAAACCTTCTCTAGATTCAATTCTTTCTATAAGTGAACCAGAATCTTTTGCAAGGTAAACTAAATCAATACAAGCTTGATCAATTGCAAGAGGGTCAGTTGAAGCTAAAACACCAATGTCGTGCATGTCAGGTTCGGCTGGATTTCCATCACAATCGCAATCAACGCTAAGTCGGTTCATAACACTTACATAAACAATGTTTCCGTCCATGTAATCATCAACAGCTTTTGCAGCTTCCGCCATTGAGCAAAGGAAGTCGTTTTGTTTGCCACCCCAAGGATTAGAAATGCTTTTTCCACCAGAGTGAATCCATGCTTTTCCAGATTTTCCAGTTGATGTACCAGAGCCAAATCCAATTGAAAGATTCTTGATGGCTCCACCAAAACCGCCCATCGCGTGACCTTTGAAGTGAGTTAGAACTAAATATGTGTCATAATCAGCAAAGTGACTTCCCACATAATCTTCTTTTAAGTAAGTTCCGCCTTTTACAGGAATGGACATTGTTCCTTCTTCATCAAGCAAGTCAAAGTCTGCGATTTCCAAGAAACCGTGGTCTTTTACAACTTGTTTGTGTTTTGCGTTAGAAGCACGGCTTCCACCGTAAGCAGTGTTACATTCAACAATTGTTCCGTTTACTTTTTGAACCAAGTTTTTAATCAATTCAGGGCGAAGATAATTGCTTGCTGGAGGTTCTCCAGTGCTCATCTTTACACCAACTTTTCCGCTTGTTTTAAAACCGGTGGCTTCGTAAACTTTAACAAGGCTTTCTGCTGAAATAACTTTGATAAAATAAACAACAGTAGCATTCTTCTTGTTAGATTCATAACTTTTGTATGATGAAGCCTTTGCATTTTCTTTTGCAGACAAACTTAATGTTGCAAAAACAACCATACTTAATGAAATTAGAACTTTTTTCATATTACTCCGTGAAAACTGTTTTACAGTTTTTTATTAATCAAATAGTTGAGAAATGTTTTCTTGCACAACATGAAGCAAAGCATCTTTTTCAACTTCTTCTGGGAAATTTCTCCAAATAATGTATTTTGATGAAGGTGAAACTTCTACAAGTGGAGAACCAACAGGATTATGAACATTATCAATTATGAAATCATAAGAACTGTTTTTAGCATCGGCAATTTGTTCAGAAGTTGCAGGACCCGGACCAAAAACTGTGATGTTTTCAAAGCCCAAGTCTTTTGCCAAATAAATCTGGTTTTTGTTGCATAAGATTTTTGCACCTTTCAAGTTCTTTTTTGAAATTTCAGATGCACCGTTTTCAATTGCCTTTATGTATTTTGAAACACGTTTTTCGCTTTCACTTTGAGTTCCTGTAATTGCAGAAATTGCAGCCGTGCTTTTTTTTACAGTTTCAATTGAATTGTCGCAAGTGATTTTTATCATTTGAGTGTTACCAATTGCATCGCCCAAAGTTTTCATCATTCTTTCAAAACCAGCATAAATGAAGATTGACGAGTTATGGATTTTTTCAATATCGCTAACTGTAACTTCATATTCTGGTGGATGACGCAAACTTGCCGGAGCAATTGAGTCGACATTATCAATTCCCGCTAAATCTGCAAAAGCCGCCGTCCATGATGTTGAGGCAACGATTTCTCCATTTTCTGCTGTATCCTTATTACCATTGGCAAATAAAAGAGATGACAAAAGGAGTGTGATTAAAAGTAGAAATAGTTTTTTCATTTTTTTTTCCTTAAAGAATTATTTATTTTGTTAATATTTTTGACATAATTAGTGAAATTAGATATACGCTACCTGAAATTATTGCAATTGTTCCAGCTGGAGGCCAGTTAATTGCCACTGCAAGGATGTATCCAATTGTAGAAAAAGCAAATCCGGAGATACTGCTCAAAATGAAGAGTTTCTTGATTCCTTTCTTGATTTTTCTGAATGACATGAATGAAGAGGCTGTTAAAACTGGTAAGATCAAGAGCGAATCAATCAAGAACGCTCCCAAAAGTTGCATTGCAAGGGCAACAACAAGCGCAATCAGCATCACCATGACTGTATAATGAAGTTGAACTTTCAAACCCATTGATTTTGCAACTTCTTGATTAAAGAATAGAGATAAAATGTTTTTATAATTCAAAACAATGTATAAAACTAGAATAAGTGCCAAACCCAGAAGAATGTAGATGTCAGACTGTTTTAAGGCGAAAGGGCTTCCCCATAATAAACTAAGGGTGTCTTTTGCCGGAACATCTTTTACATGAGTGATGATTGAAGCAATCGCCATGCTCAGAACCATTGTTGCAGCACTGCCACCGGCAAATCCAAAGTGCGAATTGCGGGTAAAAATCATCATAAGAAAAACAAGCAGGATATTAATAACGATGATAACAGGAACAAGCGGCAAACTTGCGGCAAGGGCAATCGCTCCACCAAGAATAACGCCGTGCATCAGCATATAGCGCAAAGGAACTAAATCTAGACGCAAAACCATTACACCGCAAAGTGGAAACGACGCTCCGGAAATAATCATAGCAATAAATCCGCGAAGAATTGGAGCAAGAGAAAAAAGCATAATCATTCTATTCATTTTGTGCTCCCGGATTATCAAGGTTCAACTGCTGCCAGCCGTTCATTGAATACAAATCTTTATCATGAGTAACAACAATAATTGTTGGAATTTCTGTAAGGCTTAATGAAAGTAAAATATCTTGAACCATTTTTTTGTTCTCACTATCAAGTGCGGCTGTTGGTTCATCAAGCAAAAGCAATTTGGCATTTTGAACAAGACAGCGGGCCAATGAAACTTTTTGTTTTTCCCCGCCACTCAAACTGGTAAAACTTCTGCCATATAGATTTGAACTTGAAGTTCGTTCTAATGCTTTTTTTATCACTTGAGAGCTGTTTTTTTCATGAGAATGAAGCCCCAATGCAACAACTTCTTCTGTTGATAAGCTGAACTGGGTGTTGTCAGTTGATTGAGGAATGTAGCCGATGGTGAATTTGGGTAAATCTTTTATGTTTTTGCCATCAATTTTAATAATGCCGCCATCAGGTTTGTAGATTCCTGCAAGCAGGCGAAGCAAGGTTGTTTTCCCTGCTCCATTTTCTCCACTAATCATCAAACGTTGACCGGCCTGCAAGTGAAGTGAAAGATTCTGAATGTTTCCAAATTTGTATGAAAGATTTTCAACATCAACGCTGACACCTTGAATAAGTTTTGCACGCAGACGGAGCAATCTATACATTTCATCATTGTTGAATAAATCTTCCAATTGATTTTCTGTGGCACAAAGGAGTCTATCAACAACAGAAGTGTATTCAATGGAAAGTTTTTCTTCTGGATTTTCAATATTTTTGTTAATTTCTTCTATATATTGGATGGCCAAACGACTGGCAAGATTTGCATAAATGTGTTTTATTCCCATTCTGAACATAAGAACAGCGGCGGCTTTTCCCACAGCTGTATCATGAATACATAGATTGTCTTTTGGACCGGTGTATGTAGAAAAGAATATTTCAAGTTCAAAAAGGGGAATCAGCCATTTTCCAAAACTAGAAAAAATCAAAGTGTCATTATTGTAGACAGCAAGAGTTGTGTTTTGCGGAAGAGGTTGTTTGTATAAATTAAATTTGCTTTCTGATGTAATTTTCATCTTAAATTCCAAAATACTTATATCAATTTAATCTAATGAAATCAATTGATAATTACGTTTGCCAACTCCAAT
>CAYFND010000006.1:45246-54496 GCA_964344405.1 uncultured Treponema sp.
AAGGAGTTCCACACTGTGATAAGTTTCCCAAGCGGCTCTAGTGAGTGCGTTTGGTGCAGAACCGAATTCAAAATCACAAGAAGCTTGATCAATTGCAACAGGATCTAAAGACGCAATAATTCCAATATCACCAAGATTTTCTGTATGAGCGCAGCTGTCTGTTGGTTCAAAAGAATCCATGACATTTATAAACGCCCAACGACCTTTTTTATAATCCATGGCGGCTTTAGCGGCATCGGCAAAACCTTGAGCTGTAATATCGTTTGCTAAACTTTGATAATAACGGGCAGAAGCACCGGCACTGGGAATTAAAGCTTTTTCAGAAAGTGAACCCAAACAAAGTGAGATATTTTTTAAGTTACCGCCAAATTGTTGAATGTAATGAGCCTTAAAACGATGAACAGCAATCAAAGTGTCGTAATTGTCAAAATGGCTGCCAGTGCGAGTGTAGGTCAGGTGATAACCTCCGTTTACAGGCATATCGATGTCACCATCTTCATCAATCATATCAAGAGGTGCAACTTTATCAAATCCGTGCTGACGGGCAAGGGCATAATTCTTTTCTGCATTTCCCCTGCTGCTAGAAAGTCCGGAAGTATCAAGAAAAGTGCCGTTTGTCTTTTTTACAAGTTCAGTCATAAGTGTGGGATCCAAATATTGTTCGCCGTTTCCACCAAAAGAAACTTTGATTCCAACTTTGCCTTTTAATTGTTGATTCAACGCGTTATACACCTTAAGCAAACCTTCAGCAGAAACATCTTTTGTAAAATAAACAATTGGAGCCGATTTATCATTAACTTTATGAGTCAATTTATATTCAGAAAGTGGTTTTTGTTTTGAAGATTGTGCAAATAAAGACAGTGTGGATAATGCAACTAAAATAAAAGCGATACTTTTTTTCATAGAAACTCCAAATAGAATAGGATTAATAATATTAGAATAAAGTAATTGATGAGATATTACTAATACTTTGTTGTTATTTGAAGAAATGCTTTTTAGGTATTTAATTTAGTTTTGAAAGGATTAAGTTATTCGAGGATGATTAAATCGCTATATTCAGAATGCTTTTGATTCCAAGTTTTTGCGTATGAACAGGAGCATTTTGCCTTTCGATTGGTTTTACGAAGTTCTTCCATTGCAGTTTGAATCAATTTTCCGGCGACACCTTGGCCGCGAAGGCTTTCATCAACACAAGTATGATTTCTATCGACAACGCCTTTTGCAATGGCAGGAAAAGTCACTTCCGCAAGAAGTTTGCCGTTTTCCTCATAAAATATTCTATTTTCTTCTATTATAAAGTTCATTTCTGGACACTCTACTTTTATTTATTTTTAGATATAGACTTTTCACTTTTAGCAATGAAACTAGATTTTGGGCTGACTGACAAAGCGTCGAATTTGCATTTTTCCAAGCATTCGTTACAGCGGATGCATTCGCGGTCATTCACTTTTAGAGCGTTCATTTTGCAAGAATTTGTGCAGGCGGAACAATGTGTACATTTTGATTCATCAAGATGAATTCCAAAAACGGAAACCTTATTGAAAAAAGAATAGATAGCGCCAAGCGGACATAAGTATTTGCAGAACGGTCTAAAGATAGCCATGGAAAGAACAATCAAAACCAGTGCGAACAAACTTTTCCATGTAAACAAAAAGCCCAAAGCAGAGCGCAAAGATTCATTAAGTAAAACCAACGGCCAGCCGGCAGAAACAGTTCCCGCCGGACAAATCAGCTTGCAAAAAAATGGAGAGCCAAGCCCGTCTTTTACAAAGAAAATCAGCGGTAAAAGGATGCACAAAACAACCAGCAAGACATATTTTAAAAGCGATACTTTTCGTGAAACCTTCATCAATTTGGGCGTCTTCTTTATCTTGAAAAACGGAATCTTATACAAAAGTTCTTGAACAAAGCCTACAGGACACAAAAACGCGCAAACGGCTCTGCCCAAAAGAGTTCCAATCAGCAATAAAAAACCGGTGATAAAAAACGGAAAACGCCCGTTGGCTATTGTCGACTGCAACGAGCCGAGCGGACAAGCTGCAACCGCACCCGGACACGAGTAGCAATTTAGACCCGGAACGCAGATGTTTTTCAGTCCGGATTTTGAAACATTTCCAGTTATCCAGTTTTTGGCGTCCGCATTATAAACAAGCATTGCCATAATCTGGATCATTCTTCTTTTTTTACCCAAGACCAATACACTCCATGCAAATAAAAACGGCTTTTCTAAAAATAGAAATATTATCTTTTAGAAAGATTCCTACCACAATAAAGAGAACGCTTAAAGCCAACAAAAAATATTGCTTTTTACTTAACATCTTTTACAAAAGCCTCAAGCTGTTTTGCAGACATCATGCCGACATTTATCTTTAAGATTTTGCCATCAGCACCAATCAAAATTGAAGTTGGAATCCCCGAAACATTGTATTTGGAAGCGACAATGTCACCCAATTCATCAAGGGCACAAGGAAAAGTGTAGTTGTTTTTCTTCATGAAAGCTGCTTTGTTCGCCTCTGAATCAGAAATGCAGACAGCAATAAATTTTAATTTTGACTTTGATTCAGTTAAATCTTCGCTAAGTTCTTGCATTTCAGGAAGCTCCCTAATGCAAGGCGGACACCATGTCGCCCAAAAGTGAAGCAAGACAGGATTTCCTTTTTGTGCAGAAAGTGAAAACTCACTGCCATCTTGAACCTTTATAGTAAAATCCGGCGCAACATCCAAAACTTTCAAGTCCCTGGCAAAAGCCCCAAAATCGAAACCAACAAAAACAAATAATGCCACAACAAAAAACTTTCTAATATTCTTCATATTCCACCTCATCGCAAAAAAATCGATTTTACACAATTTAAAATCTATATCAGAAACAAATAATTCGCAATAAGAATACACCTCTTGGCTTTGAATAAAGGTATACGGATGAATTACAAAGAGGATAGAAAGAACTTTGGAATTTGTACATTACTCTTTTTCTACAACAATCTATTTTGTACAGGATTCTGTCTGAATGGAATCCTATTTTTGCGAATCTTCCTATTGAAAACATGATTTGGGAAAACCAGAGCGCTTACTATAAGGCTATAGAAGAAAGCACTTCAAAATCAGATTCAGGAATATTTGTTAATCATTCAGAGAATGTACGTTTCCAATAAAACCATTTTTTTCTTCAAAATTCTCCAATATATCTTATACTTAAACTGATATTCGTTTTTAGGTGAGAAGATTTTATGGAAAAATATATTGAAGGTAATAAGGCTGCTTGGGAAGAGGCGTTTGCAAATAGAAGTGAATCTTGGTGTGCAAACATTGTTGAAAATATTAAGAATCAATCATATGCGTATTTTGAAACTGATATGGTTAGGATTTTGAAAAAATATGACATGGCTGGAAAGTCTGTCGGGCAATTTTGCTGTAATAACGGGCGCGAGCTTCTTTCTTTGGCAAAAAGTGCAAACATTCAAAAAGGCGTTGGATTTGATATCGCAGAAAATCAAGTTGAATTTGCCAATGAAAAAGCGGATGAATTGAAACTGCCTTGTACATTTGTGGCCGCAAATATTCTTGATATTGGTGACGAGTATAAAGATGCGTTTGATTTTGTGATTATTACAATTGGCGCCTTGTGCTGGTTTAAGGATTTATCTGCTTATTTTAAAATAGTCTCAGCTTGTACTAAGAAAGGCGGAGTCATCATCATTAATGAATCTCATCCATTCACAAATATGCTTGCAACAAGTGATGATGATGTTTTTGAAGGAACTCATCCGGTTGACTGCAAGTTTTCATATTACAGTCACGAATGGATTGGCAATGACGGAATGTACTATATCACAAACAAGAATTATCAATCCAAGACTTTTACAGATTACACTCATTCTCTGTCAGAAATTATGAATTCCATGTGTAAGAATGGTTTTGTGATTACCGGTTTTGAAGAGTATCAATATGATATTTCTGATGATTTTGTTCAGTTGGACAACAAGGGGTTTCCTCTTTCTATGATAATTGAAGGTAAAAAATAGGAGTTTTTTATGACTGCTGTTTATTTATATGGCATGGTTCTTTCTACAAACAGTTTTTTGTTGAAGGGTGATTTTCCACAAGCTGAATCTTACAACGAGTTAAGGCAAAGGTTTCGTCTGCCTGGTGGTGAGACTGGAACGGCGGCTACTGTTCTAAGCTCGCTTGGTGTTTCTGTAAAAATGGATGGAACTCATTTGGGGTATAACGTTTACCCAATAATTGAAGATTTTTATAAAGACAAAAATGTGGATATTTCATCTATGTTTTTTGACAAGGACTATATCGGGCTTGAGGACTTTGTAATTATTGATAAAACTACGCGAACTGTCTTTGGTACGTTCCAAGAGTTTTATTCAAGTGGAAGAAAACAATGGAGCAAGCCAAAAGAAAGCGATATTGCAAATGTAAAAGTTGCCGCTGTTGATCCATATTTCGGTGATGAGTCTTTGGACGCTGCAAAGCTTTGTGTAAAACACAACATTCCTTTTGTAACAATTGACTGCAATCCAGACACATACTTTCACCAACATGCGGCAATAAACATTATTTCTGGCGAACATATTCGTAACGCTTTTCCTGAAGGTACCACCCGTGAGGAGCTTTTTCCAAAATATGCGCAAGAATCCGACGGGCTGACGATTATTACTAACGGTGGAAAACCTTTCTACTACGGACGAAAAAATTCTCCAATGAAAACATTCACGCCGTTCAAAGTTGATGTTACAAGTACTTTGGGCGCCGGCGACACCTTCAAGGCTGCTTGCACTTACGCTTTATTGAAAGGCATGAATGATGATGACACCGTGGCTTTTGCGAGCGCTTGTTCTGCAATTGCAATCACCCGTTTTCCTCTTCCTCTGAATCCACCAAAATTGGATGAAGTTGAAAAACTTGTGAATTCCAGAAAATAATTTATTAACCTATTGACTTAGTAGTTTATAATTAATATACTACCAACCAAGTAGGTTAATATTTATGAAAGAATATTTTGAACAGTTGGTAAGACATAATTTCCGCAATGGTGTGATGCGTTTTTCTTTTGAAAATCAGAAAAAAATAAATCACATTAAAGGAAATTATTATGGGAAACACAAAATACAAATTTGAAACTCTTCAACTACATGTAGGACAAGAACATGCTGACAGTGCGACAGATGCACGAGCTGTTCCAATTTACGCAACAACTTCTTACGTATTCAAAGATTCTGACCAGGCTGCAGGTCGCTTTGGATTAACCGAAAACGGAAATATATACACTCGCTTGATGAATCCAACAAGTGATGTTTTTGAAAAACGAATTGCAGCATTAGAAGGCGGGCTGGCGGCTCTTTCAACTTCTTCCGGGGCGGCAGCCATTACTTATGCAATCCAAAATATAACAAAAGCTGGCGACCATATTGTTTCTTCCCAAACTTTGTACGGGGGAACGTACAATCTTTTTGCCAACACATTAAAGGATTTTGGACTTGAAACAACTTTTGTGGACGGTAGTGATCCTGATAATTTTGAAAAAGCAATCAAAGAAAACACAAAGGCTGTTTATTTGGAATCGTTGGGCAATCCTAATTCTGACATAATCGACTTGGATGCGGTTTCTGCAATTGCGCACAAACACGGCATTCCTGTAATCATTGACAATACATTTGCAACTCCATTTTTGTTCAGACCGATTGAACACGGCGCGGACATTGTTGTTCATTCGGCAACGAAGTTTATTGGCGGTCATGGAAGTGTAATGGGCGGTGTAATTGTGGACAGTGGAAGATTCGACTGGACTCAAAACGATAAATTCCCAGGTATAACAAAGCCGAATCCTTCTTACCATGGAGTTGTATTTTCACAAGCGGCTGGAAATCTTGCCTATATTGTTAAGCTTAGAACAACAATAATGAGAGACACTGGTTCTACAATAAGTCCGTTTAATTCCTTCTTGCTTATTCAAGGATTGGAAACCCTGTCTTTACGAGTTGAACGACATGTTGAAAACGCTTTGAAAGTTGTGGAATTTTTGAGTAAGCATCCGCAGGTGCAAAAAGTGAACCATCCTTCACTTTCTAGTGGCAGGCAAAAAGAGTTGTACAACAAATATTACCCGAACGGCGGAGCTTCAATCTTTACATTTGAATTGAAAGGAACTGAAGCCCAAGCCAAGAAGTTCACTGAATCTCTTGAATTGTTCTCTCTTCTTGCAAATGTTGCTGATGTGAAATCTTTGGTGATTCATCCTGCATCTACAACCCACTCACAACTTTCTAAAGAAGAGTTGTTGGAAGGTGGAATTAAACCTACAACAGTTCGTCTTTCTATTGGCACAGAACATATTGATGACATCATCGCTGATTTACAACATGGGTTCGAAGTAATTAAATAAGCGTAGCAAGCCATGGAGTCATTGCCGAAGGCAAGTACAATAGCAAATTTTTTTTGCTATTGTACCGCGCGTTAGCAAGTGGCGGAAAGGCGTTTTGTGGTTTGTGCCGCTTTTATCCAATTGTCCAAAAATGCAATTTGCTCGTCTGTATGGAACCAATGTTCGCCGTTTTTCATTATAGTAAGATTTGAATTATGCGTTTTGGCAAAATCTGTTATTGTTTTTATGTCTGTCAGGTTGTCGTTTTCGCCGTAGAGGATTTCTGTTGGAACGTTCCAGTCGATTGGATTTTTTCGCACGTACATAAGATATTCCCATGAAAGTGGTTCGCCAAAATCAACTTCAATAATTTGCTTTTCTTGCAATTCTTTTTCTGTAACATCAGCCCAGATCATCATGTTGGAAATCAGTTTTTCCATGTCCACGATTGGTGAAATAAAATAGGCTTCTGCTATCTTATCTTGGATTTTTGCGTTCATACCAAAAAATGCGCCGATGCTACTTGCTAATAAAATTATTTTGCTATGAGTTTTTTGAATCTGTTCAATTTTTTCTTGAATTTCTGTTTTTGTTTCCCACGGTGTGTTTGTTTTGTAATCCAAGCCGATAACATCTGAATCTGGGAAGAACTTTTTGTAGAAATCTGCTTCTTCCGCGTTGCCGCCTTTTCCGTGAATGTAAAGCACGGCTTTTTGTTTCTTTGTGTTATTTTGTTCCCACTGTTCCTTTGTGATTTTTGTGAAATGCTCTGTGCGTACGTCGTTCATTAAGTCACAAGGTTTATCTAGTTCTGTATGGTGGTAGATGAATCCGCATTTTTCCTGGCAGCGTTTTGATTTTGTATTGCCGTCGTAATATCCGCACCAAATTGCTGAATAACCTAAATCCACAAATACGCGGTGTTGGAGTTCTCTGACTGCTTCTGGAATGTAGCCTTTTCCCCAAAAAGGTACGCCGATCCAATACCCGATTTCAATTTCTGTGTCTGCTGCCTTTGTATGCGATTGCATTGGTGGAATTAATCCCACGCTGCCAATTGCCTTGTTGTCTTCTTTTAAGCAGACTGCATATGTTTCTGGAGCTGATAAAACTGTTCTGATGATTTCACGGCTGTTTTCTACGCTTGTGTGTACAGGCCAGCCGGCAATTGGTCCTACTGCCGGTTCTTTTGCGTATTCATATAAACTTTCTGCATCTGATTCTTCCCAAGGTCGCAAAATCAATCTTTCTGTTTCTAATTTCATTTTTATCTCCTATGATTCAAGTTGTTTTCTGTATAAAGGTGGTTTTATCAATTGTTTTTTGATGTGCGAAATAATTGATTTCATTGTTTGTGGTGAAATCGCGGTGATGCGGCTCCACATTCTGATTCCTTGATAGGCGTACAAGATGATGTTCACGATTTCCGCAATGTCGACGTTATTGAATTCTCCGGTGGTAATGCCGTATTCCACAAGGGCTGTCCATTTTTTCTCCCCGATTTCTATGAAGGTGTTCATTCTGTTTGTTTGCGAGCCGTCGGCGTATTCATAAAGTGCCAGACTAAGTGAATCTTCTGGATGGTTCATCTCATCTTCCATTAAGGTTAGGGCTTTTTCTAGAATTTTGGTTGCTGGTATATTTTGTTTTATTTCTTCAAAAAAGTTCATCTCTTCTTTTTGATTTAGTTGTTCCAACAATGCTTCAAAAAGTTCTTTTGTGCTGGAGAAGTGACTGTACAAACCGCCTCGGCTAAGTTTTGTCGCCTCGCAAACATCCTTCATTGTGATTTTTGTGAAACCGTTTTTTGCAAACAAACTGTATGACGTTTGAATTATAAAATCTTTAGTGTTGTCTTTTTTACTCATAAATACCGCTATAAAACGACACGGATGTCGAATATTGCTTGATTATAGACACGCGTGTCGAAAAAGTCAACATTTCGGTGATAAAAGCTAACGCCATGAAAAATTGTGGACAGAATAAAGAATAAGTATTATTTTATATATGAAAAGTAATACGGAGGCTATAAATATGACTACTATGTCTTTTAAAGTTGAAGATAATGATAAGACTCTTTTTGAATCAATATGCAAATCAATAGGATTGAATCAATCTGCTGCTATAAATGCTTTTATTAAGGCGACAATTCGGGAGAATGGTTTACCTTTTGAATTAAAGATAAAAGAAGATCCTTATATTTATGATGAAGAGAATATGAAGTTTTTAAGAGAAAGCATTGCTCAATTAAAAGCAAATAAAGGTTCTGTTCATGAATTAAAGGATATTGATTAATGAAAAAAGTGTGGACAGATTTTGCTTGGAATGATTATTGTTCATTTTTTGATAAGCATGAAACTAAGATAATTAAACGAATTCATGAATTATTAGCTGACATAGAAAGAAATGGATACAACAAAGGAATTGGACAACCAGAACCTTTAAAACATGAACTAGTTGGTTTTTGGAGTCGTAGAATTGATTCTAAGAACAGACTTGTTTATGCAGTTGAAGATGAAAGTATTCTAATTGCACAATGTGGAACTCATTATCATAAATAGGTATTACTCTTTGTACAGATAATCAATCATGTCTTGGGCGATTTGTGTGGCGGTTTGGGTTTCTTTTTCTGTGGCTTTTTGCTGTAATACGGAATCTTTCCATTCAACCCAGCCGCATTCTGTTGGGGACGGGATTCCTTTTCTGTTGTATTTTTTTACTATTCTGCGGGCGTGCCGTAGTAAGCGTTTTTGTGGCTTTTTGTAAAGATAAAAGCAGAATCCTGCGGCAACAAATAAGATGATAATCAAAATCACCACCAATCCTTTTATTAGTTGGCTGTTTGGCAAGAATGAATGACTTTGTTCTGTTGGAATG
>CAYFND010000007.1:0-20338 GCA_964344405.1 uncultured Treponema sp.
TTAAAATTAGAGACCTTTTTCAGTGGCCCCGAATATTCAAGGGTATTTTTTTTTACAAATTATTTTATACTTTTAATGTAATTTTCAAAATCTTGTTTGAATTTTTCTTCTAGATTTGTTTCTATCTTTTTAATTGCACGGCTTCTTGCATCAGAATATGTTGCAGAGCCTTCCCTTCCAGAAAAAGTAAAAGGAATTATTGTTATATTTTTTTCTGAATCTGTTAGGGATAAATCAAATGTATATTTACAATACAACACTTTATTATCTTTAGTTGAAGCCTCTTCTGTATAAAAAACTCCATTCAGTTTATATTTAGCATTTCCAGTTGTAGTTCTAAATCCATAAGAAGAAACTATTTTTGATATTTCAGACGCCAACCTTGAATTAAAATCACTATCAACACTAACTTCTATTGGAATTTGATACGCCATTTTCAATAAGCTTTCATGGATTTCTGTTTTGGAAACACATTGTTTTTTTAATGAAGCACCTTTTTCTGGATTCACAATCGTCAGCCGCCTGATGTTTTCTTCATTCTCTGTGGCAACATCTTCTGCAAGACTTATAAATGAATATGCCTCCAATGATGGATTTTCAACATTCTCAAGCTTCAACAAACGTCTGATTTCACCGTCATTCTGACTTATCATAAAAGTGTAGATTTTTGTAAAGTTTTCTATATTGATCAATGAAAGGGCATACCATCTCTCATTTTTCTCATCAAACCAATATTCACTAATTTCAACACCAATGACATTATCAATCTCTTCAGATTTTACAATTTGTTGATTGATTGCTTCATTTTTATAAAGACTTACAATTCCTTCTTGTTGGGCTTGTTCCATACGCTGCTGAGTTTCTGTTGAAGCTGTAATCTTATGTCCAAAAATAGAAACAATTTCTTCAATTGCCTTGTTTTCTGCACTATCACGGTTAACTCCGTCTCCAACTGATGACAAGTACGAACTTTTTGAATATTTTGAAGAAGGATTTATAACCCATTCCGGTTGTTGAGTATCGTTGACCTTCCCTTTTGAAGCTGACGAATACGCAAAAATCATATTCAAATATAAAAAACTTATAACACAAAATAAAATTATTTTACGCATAAAGACTCCAGCAGGATAGATTTTCCTTCTTTGATTTCCACATTTTCAAAACGTTGTTCATAAGCCACTTCATTTTCGTTGGAAATAAATTGAACTTTGAATGAATAAATTCCAGAAGGAAGTGACAACCCCAAAGCATTTGATTTTGCAGGCAAATAATTGCATTGCCTTACATCCGCTGTTTCAGATAAATCTACAGCATCAATTGCAGCAGCAACAGATAAATAAGTTGCCTCATATGTTAGAACGCCCAAGAATCCCAGTTTTGAATTTCTTATTGATTCCTTGGCAACTTTTAACAAAGCAATTCCAGAAGCTACAGCCGCCATTTTTTTAGAAAGGCTTCTGATTACACTTTTTGTAAAAAGTGCAGATTCCTTTGATTTTACATCGTTTTGAACAACAGAATTAAAATCTTCAAGAAGCGGAACATCATATATTTTGCCATTATCAAACATCAATCGAACTTTTTTAATATTTTGAACACTATTTTCTTCAATTATCGTCGGATAAACAAACTTTAAATTAAAAGGGGGAATATCAAAATCATAGATTTGTGGAAGCCGGATATATTTTTGCGAGTTGTATGTGAAATCACCAGGAAAAGAAAATGAAATTTCTGTTCTGGGTGTTACAAAATCACTAAAAGTTAAGACATTAAGCCGTCCGCAATTTTCTGGAATTGCAAGCTCTTCTTTTGTATCAATTTTTGGATTCAAGACAGACAACACGTTCCTGTCAATAATTGCATTATCAACATCGCCATACATATTCCTAAAAATCAATGACAGATAACGGGCTGTTGCAGAATCTTTGAAAATATTTTTTTCAGTTGGTGATGAAGGCATTTTTTTGTAAATCAGATTTGTATCGATATCAAAATAATCAATTCCTTCTGTATTTTGTATTAAAGCCTCTTCTGAATTTTTTGCGGATTCTTGTAAAATCGCCTGTCCATATTTTTCTATGTATTCTTTTTGCTTATTGCCAAGTTTTCTAATTTCAACCATCGCCTCTTCCAAATTACCAGCCTGGTAATAATTCAAGGCGTTTATAACATTTATATACAGATATTCATAAACAGTGCCATCATAATTTGCAATATTATCATTGAAAAGTGTTGAACCTATGCTTTTTGATATACTTTTTGTTGCCGCATCCTGCATTAAAATGTCAGTTTCATTCAGAGTCTCACTTGAAAAGTTAAAATCTCCGTCATAATGTTGAAACAACCCCAAGGTTAGTTTATCTAGGATTTTTTCATTTGCAGTTGATTTTTTTCCTCTTAGCATTAAAGCACAAGTGTGATAATCCTGAAGCTTCACTGATTGCAAGAACTTTTTTTCGTTATACTTTAGCGGCTTTTCAAGATTATCATTTGATTTGTCAGTTGAATTTTTAGTAGTTTCGCAGGAATTAAGAATTAAAGCTATAAATAAAACAAATATAATAAAAAAGACTTTTTTATTTTGCATTCTCTATCTCCGAATTTGTTTTATTAAAACTTCACTTTTGATTGTTTAATCACTTTCTTTATGCTGCTGTCTTCACCCATCCACACAACGCGGTTGGTTTCTATATCTTGAAGTTCAACAGTTACATAGTAAGTGCGAACTGATTTATTTCCGGATTTTTGAACTATGGTTTTTACGCTGCCCATCAACATGAAGTCTGCGGCGATTTCGTTTCCAATACTCTTTGCAGAATCTTCACTTGCATAATCAGACTGGTCAAGTTTTTCTTGGCGTAAAGATTCACGTTGATTTTTTGAAGAAACGAATTCCATCTTCCCACTATTGATGATTGCAACAGTCATTTTGTTTGCTACAATCTCTGTGTCCAAATGTTCGTCGCTCTCATTTTTTATCCTATCAACAATAACGTAAGGAACCCGTCCGTTTTCATTTTGAAAAGCTGATATTCTTTGAGAAGAAATGCAATCCTGGATTAATGATTCGCAAACAATTCTAACATCAGTATCATTCCAATATCCATTCAAATCGATTATTTCATCAGCATCAACTCTTTCTACAGAAGTTGATGCGCATGAAAATAAAAATAATACTGATATAGCAAGTACAAGAAATGTTACTTTCTTTTTCATCTATTTTGAAAACCCAACGCTGTCTGAAGGAAGAATTGTCTGATTAAGTTTTTCAGTCAATGTTTTCTTTAACATTTCAGTTTCTGAAGCATTGTCTTCAACACCATTGATTGCAGCATTAAGTTGTTCTGAATAAATGTCCTTATCAATTGAGAAAACTACATAATATGTGTATTCAGAAACGTATTTGTTATCACTTTTTACAGCAGTTCCGTCTTCTGTTAATGTTCTATATTTTACCCAATATTGAGCTTCTTTCTTCAAACCGTTCAATTCAAGATTTGTAAGGGAAATTGAATATTGTTTGTATATCTTTTCCTTTTCAATTTCACTTGTCTCTGTACCGCTCATTGTAGCTTCAACAGCATTTGCAACGGCTGTACTTAATGAATTTGCAACTTCAGATCTTACATCAACTTGATCAGTCCATGTCTTCAAGAAATCCAAATCAACGCCTTTGTTTGTGATTACAAAAAGCTGTTTATCTGAGTCCAAATCAAGAGCCTTTCCAACTTTTTTGTTTGAACCTTCATCTACAGCAATAACCCAATCAGGAATTTCTTTACCCAATGCAAATCCAGGATAATCAATAATCTCTGGTCTGTTTGTTGTCATAACAGGGTCATTTCCCTTTAGAGTTGTTGTTCCGCAAGATGCCAATAACATAGCTGCTGCCAAAGAACCTAATAAAATTATTTTGTTTTGAATACTTCTTTTCATATTACTCTCCATAAAAAATAATATTCTTCTATTTTAACATGTTATCAATCTTTATGTCAAATTCATAAACTATTATTATGGAATTAATTGATTAATATTTTAGAATGTGTTATACATATTTGCAAATGAGTTGCAAATACAAAATTCTACATTAACCTTATGAAAAAGAAATATCTAATACTTTCAACATTTTTATTTTCAATATTCATCACTTCATTGTTCACATCTACAATCCATCATTGTTGCTGTCATGACCAAGACTGCGAAATCTGCCTAATTCTTTCTACACAACACTTTATTATTTCTGCTGTAGTTGGATTATCAACAATTATTGGATTTGTTCTTTCAAAAAAAATTTCTTTTATAAGTTTGAACGTTGTTTCAATAAATACACTAATCAAATTAAAGACAAAGCAGCTTAAGTGACAGAATTTTTTCAATCACAAAAATATAAAAAAAAGTTTAAGTAGGAAAAAAAATGAATAAAAAAATATATATGATAATTATCGCCTTGACTGCAGGCTTGATTTTTACAGCTTGTGGAAAAACTAGCGGTTCAAATTCAGACAAAATCAATGTTGTTTGTACAATCTTCCCAGAATACGATTGGGCAAGAGAAATTATTGGTAAAGACAATGACAAAATCAATCTTGAAGTCCTTGTAAAAGGAAAAGTAGACCTTCACAGTTACCAACCTTCTGCAACTGATATTATGAAAATCTCCACATCAGACCTTTTTATTTATGTTGGTGGCGAATCTGACGCTTGGGTTCATGATGTTGCAAATCAAGCAATCAACAAAGATATGATAAAGTTGAATTTGATGGACGTTCTTTCATCTTCTTTAAAAGAGGAAGAGATTGTAGAAGGAATGCAGGCGGAAGAAGAGGAAGATGAGCATCATCACCATGACGGAGAAGAAGCTGAAGAAGAAGAACATCATCACGAAGTTGAATATGATGAACACGTTTGGCTTTCTATTAGAAATGCAGAATTGATTTGTGAAAATATTGCCGAAAAAATTATCCAGCTTGATGAGGAAAACAAATCAGTTTATGAAGAAAATCTAAAAACATATTTTTCAAAACTTTCAGCTTTGGATTCTGAATATATAGATATGATTTCAGGCTCCTCTAAAAATACAATTTTAGTTTGCGACAGATTCCCGTTCAGATATTTAGTTGATGACTACAATTTAAATTATTATGCAGCTTTTATTGGATGTTCTGCAGAAACAGAGGCAAGTTTTGAAACAATCGCATTTTTGTCAAAAAAACTTTCTGAATTAAATCTTTCATACGTAATTACAACAGAATCAGCACAACCAAAAATTGCTGAAACTGTAATTCAAAATTCCACTTTGCCAAATACTCAGATACTCAAATTGAATTCAATTCAATCTATTTCTTTGGATGAAGCAAACAGCGGAACAACATATCTTTCTTTAATGAAAGACAATTTATTAGTTTTACAAAAAGCGTTAAACTAAAACAAAGAGATATAGAATGGTTCAATTAAAAGTAGAAAATCTAACAGTTGGTTATAACTCAAAAATTATTTTAAAGGATTTGAATTTTCAAATTAATTCAGGTGATTATTTGTGCATTGTTGGTGAAAACGGTTCGGGTAAATCAACATTATTAAAAACCATGTTAAGACTACAACTTCCACTTTCTGGAAAAATTTCATACGGTGAAAATTTTAAAGCTGATGAAATCGGTTATCTACCTCAACAAACTGATGTTCAAAAAGATTTTCCAGCCAGTGTTAGAGAAATCGTTCTTTCCGGCTGCCAATCCAGATGTGGAAGAAGGCCATTCTATAACAAAGAAGAAAAGCAACTTGCTGTTGAAAATATGAAGAAAATGGGAATAGAATCTTACGCCCGTCATTGCTACAGGGAATTATCAGGCGGACAGCAACAGCGTGTACTACTGGCAAGGGCTTTATGTGCAACTCAAAAAATGCTTTTACTTGATGAACCCGTAACAGGTCTGGATCCGCTTGTAACAGAAGAAATGTACACATTGATAAAAACTCTTCACAATGAAGGGATTACAATTGTAATGATTTCTCACGATATAAATGCAGCGATTCAATATTCCACACACATTCTTCATATTGGAAATTCTGTATTTTATGGAACAAAAGAAGAATATAAAAACAGCAAGTATTTCTTAAAATTCAAACAATTGCTGGAAGCTGAAAAGGAAATTTAGGGAAAAAGAAATGATAGACACTTTAATACAATACTTTAGTTATCCGTTTGTGCGCTACGCAATGATTGTTGGAGTTTTAACTGCATTATGCTCTTCACTTTTGGGGATAACGCTGGTTTTAAAAAGATTCTCCTATATTGGAGACGGACTTTCCCACGTTGCGTTTGGAGCGATAGCCATAGCTTCCGTTCTAAAGCTTAAAAACAATATTTACATAGTTCTGCCGCTAACTGTTATCTGTGCAATTTTTCTGTTGAAATCTGGCAAGAAGACAAAGATTCAAGGCGATGCTTCAATTGCAATGATTTCTGTTGGAGCTCTTTCTATTGGATATCTACTTTTGAACATTTTCTCAGTTTCCTCAAATATTTCGGGCGATGTTTGCAGCACTTTATTCGGTTCAACATCAATTCTAACACTTAAAAAAAGCGAAGTTATTTTTTCTTCCATTTTATCCGGACTTGTAATTATTGCCTTTATTCTTTTTTATAATAAGATTTTTGCCGTAACTTTTGATGAGAATTTTGCACAAGCCGTTGGAACTCACGCCGGCATTTATAATCTGATGATAGCCATTTTTATAGCCGTCATAATTGTACTTGCGATGAACCTTGTTGGCTCCCTGTTGATTTCAGCCTTGGTGATTTTCCCGGCAATCTCTGCAATGCGCGTTTTTAGAAGTTTTAAGTCTGTGACAATTTGTTCCGCAATAATTTCTGTAATTTGTGCAGTTTTAGGAATATTGATTGCAATTCTTGCAGGGACTCCAGTTGGTTCAACAATTGTTGTCGCTGATATTGTTTTATTTTTTATTTGTATCATTGTTGGAAAAATCAGAGGGATTTAACTTTATATGAAGAAAGTCATTTTTTTATTATTAATTTCACTCATCACAATTTCTTGTTCAAAAAACAAGGCGGACGAATCTTTTAATGATGAAACATATGTTTTTGAACGCCCCACTCCCGATTCTTCAATAGTTGAACAAACTCCTTCAAATATAGACTCGGACTTAACTAAAATGAGTTCCACCATGATTTATGCGGAAATTTTCAACATGGTGATTGATCCAGACTCTTATAACAACAAGTGGATTAAGGTGAAGGGATTTTTTCAAGTTTTCCATGACGACTATTTGAATGAAGATTATTACGCCATAATTATTCCCGATGCAACAGCTTGCTGCCAACAAGGAATAGAGTTTATTTGGCAGGGCGACCACACTTATCCAGACGATTATCCAGAATTGAATTCAGAAATCACAGTAACAGGAAAATACATTGCTTTGGAAACAGAAGACGGAATTTCATATTCGTATCTTTCTGTAACAGATTTGGAATTCTAAAAAAATTGACTTCTATATAAAATATTTATTCCTATTTTTTTGTAATAACACTTTATTTATGCTATAATTTTTTGAATGAAAGAGTATTATAATAAAAAAATGATTGGTGTTGTTGTTCCCCTTGGAGCATTATACACAAAAGATAACGAGCCTATCGGTGAATTTCCAGACTTGGTACCTTTTGCCTCATTTTGTAAGAAGAACGACTTTTCAATAATCCAACTTCTACCAATTAATGACACAGGAACACAAAGTTCACCTTACAGCGGACTTTCGGCATTTGCTCTTCATCCAATTTATATCAGAATTAAAGACATTCCGTCTTTTGACGAACTTTATAAATCAAACAAGAAATTAAAATCACTTTACGATAATTATATCTCAACGTTTAAATATTCCAACCGTTATGATTACGACGGCATTCAAGTTGCCAAATATGAAATTCTAAAGGAACTCTATTCGCTGCTTCCAATCGTGAAAGACGGAAAGACAGATGAAAACCTTTCAAAATGGATCAACAATAACAAATGGGTAAAAACTTATTGTGTTTATAAAAACTTAAAGTGGAATTACGCTCAATCCTCTTGGAAATCTTGGCATAAAAACGACCAACTTATGGATGAGGAAGAAATCAAAAAACAATGGAACACATTGGCATTCAAAAAAGACCATTTATTCTACGCGTGGCTCCAAATGATTGCTGCAAATCAATTTGAAAAGGCAGTTGAACAAGTTCACGAAATGAACATCATTTTAAAAGGCGATATGCCGATTTTGATGAATGAAGATTCCTGCGATGCTTGGGCTTATCCTCAATATTTCAATCAAAACTTAAAAGCCGGCGCTCCAAGTGATGGAGAAAACGCAAAAGGTCAGAACTGGGGATTCCCAACTTACAATTGGAAAAACTTAAAAGAAGACGGTTATTCTTGGTGGAAGAACAGACTTACTGTAGCTTCAAAATATTATGACGCATACAGGTTGGACCACATCTTGGGATTCTTTAGAATTTGGAGCATTCCATCCTCAGATGTCTACGCGCTGAACGGTCACACAGAACCTTATTCTGCCATAAAAAAGACAGTTCTATATGAAAAAGGTTTTAATGACGACAGGATTAGATGGCTTTCACAACCTCATATACCAACAAGCGCAATTGAAAATATCACCTGGAACCATGAAAAAGCTCATGAAATCTTAAGATTATTTGCAACTCAAATAGAAAATCAAGAATTATGGCTTTTTAACAAAAAATTGAAGGGTTCCAATGAAATCAAAGACACAGATTTTGCAGAATTATGCTCACAGGAAGCTGAATACAAGATAAAAGAAATTTTAATCAACTATTGGTCAGACAGAACTTTACTTGAAGTAACAGCAAACAATTTTATTCCTCTTTGGACTTACTCATCTTCAACATCGTGGAAAAGCTTGAATCAATTTGAACAGTCAATCCTTCAAGAATTATTTACAGAACTAGATGGCAAGAATGTTAAAAATTGGAAGAAACAAGCTGATGATATTTTCAGTTCCTTGATTCCATCAGTAAAGATGATTCCTTGCGGTGAAGATTTGGGGGTAAACATTGAATGTGTTCCCAAAACAATGATCGAGCACGGAATTTTAGGACTACGGGTTTTAAGATGGTGTAGAGACTGGGGCAAGCAGAACCAACCTTATCAATCTTTTGACGATTACACAAAACTATCTGTCACTACAACTTCTGTGCATGATTCTTCTACAATCAGATCATTGGGTAATGATGAAAAAGATTCTGTAAAGGAATTTATAAATGCTTCTTATCCTGCTTTTGGAATTGAAATAAATCAAAACGATAATTTTGAAAATGCGCTTGAAGAAAAAGCTTATAATCTTTCAAGATCGGACTTCACTCCGGAAATTTCTGAAATCATCATGAAAATTTCAAATGAAACCTCAAGCGTCTGGTCAATTTCCCCACTTCAAGATTATTTATATAGTAATAAAAGTTTATGGCTTGAGAGGCCGGAAGATGAAAGAATAAATATTCCAGGCACTGTAACAAAATTCAATTGGACATATAGAATTCCAACTGACTTAGAGAATTTAACAATTCACCGCATACAATAAAATGTTTTCTTTGGAGGAACAATGCGTATTTCATATAATGAGTTTCATATAAGCAAAAAAGTTCGAGATTTTTGTAAATTTAATGAAGGATTATTTGCATCAAGTGGAAATGTTGTTTTTGCAAATATGAAAAATGTTAGAGAATTTCAGTTGAAATTCAACCAATTGCTGATAAATAGAAAGCTTGAAGAAAAACAAGTTTCTGCAGGAAATCTCAACGCAATGGGTTTGATTGATGAAATTATGCATTATGTCTGCATGCTTTACAGAAGGGACATTTTTCCATCTGTAATCAGTGGTTTCTATGCAAACTTAGAAAAAAACTTCACAAAAGAGAAACTTGATGAATTTTTACTTTCATTTATTCAAGAGTTTCCACCTGTTGAAGTATACAAAGGAAATATCTCTGCAGTTGATTTCTTGAATCAGACAGCAATTGACATCGGAACAAATGCACAAAGGTCTAACAGGGAGCAAGTTCTTGAAGAATTGATTCTTTTACACCTTGCAAACGAAAATCCAGCCTTTTCACCGTTCAAGCTTCTTTTTGACGATTCTGCCCTTGCAAAAAACAAACTCTACGCAGAAAGTTGGAAGATTATCTGTGAAAGTGCAAAAAAACTACCAGCTTTTGGACCTTTCAACCACGATTTGATTTCACTTTTAAAAGAACCAATGACTTTTTCACCAAACAGCCTAAAAGGTCAACTTGACTATATTCAAAAACACTGGAAGGACATGCTTGGTGAATGGATAAAACGACTTCTGGCAGGAATGGACACTATTTCTGAGGAAGAAAAAGCTGCATGGGCGCCAATTAACGGGGGCGGTCCTAACGACGGTCCTGATATGGCTCCGTTCACCTATGATGATTTAGTTAAAGAATATGAACGCTACAGCCCGGATAAAGACTGGATGCCAAAAGTTATCTTAATGGCAAAAACAGTTTTAGTTTGGTTGTACCAGCTCACAAAAAAATATGGCTACCCAATTCAAAGGTTGGATCAGATTCCAGATGCCGAACTTGACGCTTTAAGAGATGAAGGTTTTACCGGTTTGTGGTTGATTGGATTATGGGAACGTTCAAGCGCTTCAAAAAGAATCAAACAACTTTGTGGAAATCCAGAGGCAGCCGCTTCTGCTTACAGTTTATATGATTACAATATTGCCGCTAACATTGGTGGATGGGACGCACTTGCAAACCTAAGGCAGCGTTTATGGCAAAGAGGAATCAGACTTGCTTCAGACATGGTTCCAAACCACACAGGTATGGATTCAGACTGGGTTATGAACAAACCAGATTTGTTTATTCAAAGAAAAGACAATCCTTTTCCACAATACACTTACAACGGTGAAAATTTAAGCCATGATTCCAGAACAAGCGTCTATCTTGAAGACCATTATTATTCAAAAAACGACTGTTCTGTTGTCTTTAAAAGAGTTGACAATCAAACTGGCGACGTCCGCTATATTTATCATGGAAATGACGGAACAGGTCTTCCTTGGAATGATACAGCTCAAATTGACTTTTTAAATCCTCAAGCACGGGAAGAAGTTATTCAAGAAATAATCCATGTTGCAAGAAATTTCCCAATCATTCGTTTTGATGCCGCCATGGTTCTGGCAAAGAAGCACATCAGACGCTTATGGTATCCAGAGCCAGGACACGGAGGCGATATCGCCACAAGAAGTGAGACAGGACTTTCTTCCGAACAGTTCAACAATGCTATTCCAAATGAGTTCTGGCGTGAAGTTGTAGACCGAATCGCCCAAGAAGTTCCAGACACATTGCTTTTAGCAGAAGCATTCTGGATGATGGAAGGATATTTTGTTAGAACTCTTGGTATGCACCGCGTTTACAACAGCGCATTCATGAATATGCTCAAAAAAGAAGAAAATCAAAAATATCGTGATACAGTTAAAAACACAATAACTTTTGACCCTCAAATCCTAAAAAGATACGTGAACTTCATGAATAATCCTGATGAAGAAACAGCGATTGCTCAATTTGGTGATGGAGACAAATATTTTGGTGTTTGTACGCTCATGATAACAATGCCGGGACTTCCAATGTTTGGCCACGGTCAGATTGAAGGTTTTGAAGAAAAATACGGAATGGAATATACAAGGGCTTATCGTGATGAACAGCCAAAACAGTATATTGTTGACAGGCACTGGAAAGATATTTTCCCTTTAATGAAGAAAAGACATATTTTTGCCAATGTTGAAAACTTCTTATTCTATGATTTATGGGATAACGGACGAGTTAATGAAAACGTTTTTGCTTATTCAAATAAATGCGGCGACGAACGTGCAGTTGTCTTCTACAACAATAAATACGAAAGTGCCTCAGGTTGGATAAAGCAATCTGTTCCTTATGCGCAAAAAGCAGGTGGAGAAACTACAAACCTTGTCTCAAGATCAATTTCTGAAGGTTTGGACTTAACTTGTGAAGATGACAAATATACAATCTTCCAGGAAAACAAATCTCATTTGTGGTACATCAGAAAATCAAGCGATATCTGCCATAATGGATTATTCGTGTCATTAAATGGTTTTGAATATCAAGTTTTACTTGATGTACACCAAGTTTCAGACTTACCAGATAATCGTTACAAAATACTTTGCGAATATTTGAACGGAAAAGGTTCTGAAGATTTGGAAATTGCATGGCAGGAACTTTATTACAAGAGCCTCTACATCGCGTTGAACGCTTTTGAAGAAAAAGCCCTGGCTCCAATTTTCAAGCTGTTCTACCCTACAGAAAAAACTCAAACAACAATAAAGGCCGCAGACATCAAAAAAATTATAAAAGATTCTTCAGTTGAAGCAACAAACTTTTATACAGCCGCCAATGAATTCCTTGGTGAAAAAGAAAAGAAGATTGTAGTTGCAAACGCCCTTAAAGAGTTTGAGAAACGACTTTTACAGGTTGCAGACATCCACAATAATCCTTACACCAAGAAGATAGCTGATTTATCAAAAACACTTTTAAAAGCTAAAACTTCTGAAGAATTTGCTTCAATGTCAATTCAAGCTGATGCAGAAATTGAAAAAGCTTTGATTTGTTGGAGTTTTACATCATCACTCAGCGACATGGGAAAAAGTGAGAAATGGGCTTTTGCTAGAAAATTCAATCAATTCTTAAATCAAAATAATATTGATAAAGCAAACTTAAAACCTATTTTAGAAAAAGTTTTCATTGTCTCTAAATTGTGCGATTCTTCAAAGTTGAAACTAACAGAAAAAAAGAAAGCTTTAGCAATTGTTACAGAACTTGTTCAAAGTACAAATGCAAGAACTCTTTCAGGAATTAATTTATTCAATAATGTTTGGTGGTTTAATAAAGAAATGAGCGATGCAAGCTTGTCTTTCACTGTGTTATTCATGGTTTTAACATCAAAAGAAAAGGATTTTGCTGATATTCTAGCTTTCTACAAAAAATTGTCACTTGCAAAACTAAAGGCCGCTTATCAATGTGAATCTTTAGTTAGTCAATTTGTAGAAAAAGAAACAAAGAAAAAAAGTAAATCAACAAAAGAAACTAAAACTGTTTCTGCCAAGAAGAATGTGGCAAAAAAAGCTACAACAAAAAAGGCAGATAAGAAAAAGCAGGATAAATAAAAAAGTTTCTAGATAAAAAAAGCAGCCTCAAACGGCTGCTTTTTTTTACTTTATTTTGAAAGTTCTTCAATTATTCTTATTAAGTCGTCTTTATTTTCTATTGCAGGACGATTCAACTCTGTAGGAACAAGTGTTTTAGCAATTGATTCCGGCATTTCTGGTTTTTCACCAACAGCTTTTCTACAAAAATCAGAAGATAATGACGGATGGTTGTAAGAAACCAAAACTACAGTGTCTTCCTCATCATCCAAAGATTCCTTTTTCTCCAGAACAGCAGCATAAGCTTTGGCACATTCCCTATCCGCAAAAACTTTATATTTCATAAATAATTCTTTAGCCGCAGCTTCAATCTTATCTTCCGAAATATCATTCAAATATACAAAGTTACGCATCATCAGTTCATTTGCTTCAAAAAATGATTCCAATCTTTCCAAATTAGCTGGAATTGTTGGATTCGATTTATTTCTATTGTTGATGTTTACAAACGAATCAAGCATTACGGGATTTCCTATTGCATCACAAGCAAGCGCATTTGAAGAAGGAACCAGAAAACCACTCAGAGGAAGCGCAAAACGCCATGAATAGAGCCCCGCAATCAAAGTTCCATAATTTCCCGAATCAAGAGCAAAATAAACATCATCAGAGATTCTGTTCTTTACTTGAGCAAACGCATAAGGAAAAATAAACATTTGAGCTAAAAGACGGCAGACATTCGTTGTGTTTGCAACTGTAAGGTTGTGTTTTTGAACAAAATCATGATTTTCAAATATTTCACTGATTATCTGTTTGATTTCAGATTCTTCTTTATCAATTTCTACAGGATAAATATTTCCACCGTTCCAGAATAAATCTTCTTCATCTATTCCCCTAACAGTTCCCTTTTGATAGACAAGAACAGCCTTGATATTCTTTTTTCCGTGCAACAGCTTTGAAAGCAGCGCACCCAGACCACCGTGTGTAAAATCCAAGAAAACCGCATTTCCACCATTCAGTTCAAGTGTAGTTTCAAGATAAGAAACCAAGTAGGAAACACCAAAATCACGGTGACAGCCGGTGAAACTATTATAAAGTTCCATTGAGAACAAGTTTTTATCAAGTTGTTTAATCTTTGGTTCAAAAGGAAAAGCTGTGGTTGCAATCTTTTCACAAATAATCGGGCTGAATTCATCTTTCAAGAAAGCCGAAGTTAAAGCTCCAGCGATTGATGAAAAACTTGTACTTTCATCAATATAATAAATCCAGCGTCGTAAATCTTCAATTTGTGCAGGTACAAAGACACCACCATCTTCAGGAATACAATCACGAACTGCTTTTGAGAATGGAACTGACAAATTTTTATTTCTAGTACTTGTAAATAACATACTTCCACTATATGAAAAAATTATCTTAATGTCAAAGTGATAAAAAAAAAGACCAACCTTAGTAAAATAAAGGTCAGTCTTTTTAGTTGAAGTTTAGTCTTCAATATTTGGTATATGCTTCTTCAGTTTTTCAAAGAACATTTCACCGGTAACACCTTCATGAAGGCAGGCAAACATACAATTGTCTCCGGCTACAGTGCCTAAAACTTCTTCCATATTCAAATTGTCAATTGCATTACAAACTGTATTTGCATGGCCTGGAAAAGTCTTAATAACAACAATATTTCCGCTCCAATCGATACTCACATAACCACGCAAAAAGTCTTGAACATAAATCTTTTCTGATTCTACGCTATCGTCTTCATTTGAAAGTGCATAAACATAACCCATTTTTCCATCTGGAACTTTTCCAACTTTTAGAAGCTTCAAATCTCGTGACAAAGTTGCCTGGGTTACATCATAACCTTCTTTTAAAAGTAAAGATAACAAATCATCCTGACTTTCAATTCGATTTTGTTTGATAATATTTTTTATCAATTTAAGTCTATACTGTCGTTCTTTCAAAATTCTTTCCTAACCAACTGTATAAAGCAAACGCCTTATACAGTTAAATTCAGTTTATTTTATTAGTAATCCAGCATAAGCTTTTAATGCACCACTCATTTGTCCGCTTAATACAGATTTTGCTAGTTTTTTACCAAGTTGAACACCTTCCTGGTCAAAACTGTTTACATTCCATACAAAGCCTTGGAACATTACTTTGTTTTCATAATGTGCAAGAAGTGAACCCAATGTTTTTGGTGTAAGTTGATTTCCATAAATCAAAGAAGATGGACGACCACCGGCAAATGATTTATTTGGATTCTCATCTTTTTTACCACAAGCAAAAGCTACAATTTGAGCTGTAACGTTTGCACATAATTTTACCTGACTAGTTGAATCTTCAATTACGATATCATCACCAGTTTGATTTTCATTAAATGCAATGAACTGCAATGGAACAATGTTTGTTCCTTGGTGTAAAAGTTGATAGAAAGAATGCTGACCATTTGTTCCAGGTTCACCAAAAATTACAGGTCCTGTTACATAACTGATTGATTTTCCATCACGGTTTACAGACTTTCCGTTTGATTCCATATCAAGTTGTTGCAAATGAGCTGGGAAACGGCTTAAAGCTTGACTGTATGGAAGGATTGCTGTTGAAGGATATTCTTGAACGTTTCTTTCGTAAATTCCAATCAAAGCGTCCATCAAAGCTGGATTTTTTGTAATATCTTTATTTAATGAAAGTTTGTCTTCTTCTGCAGCACCTTTTAAGAAATCATCAAAAACTTTTGCACCAAAAGCCAAGCTTAATACAGCTCCGCCGACGCCAGAAGTTGAAGAATAACGGCCACCAATATAGTCATCCATATAGAAGGCTTCCAAATACAAAGGATTGTGAGCCAAAGGTGAAGTTTCACTTGTAACTGCAATCATGTGTTTTGAAGGATCCAAATTATCTTTTATCAAAAAGTTTTTAACAAACTGTTCGTTAGTCAATGTTTCTAGAGTTGTTCCAGATTTTGAAACAAGGATAAAAATTGTCTTTGCCTTATCAATTGAATTCATTACTGCAGATGCATCATCAGGATCTACATTAGAAATGAAGTGAGCGTCCATTTTAAAAGTATTGTTCTTTTTTGCCCAGTTTTCCAAAGCCAAATACATAGCACGTGGACCCAAATCTGAACCACCAATACCAATCTGGCATACAGAAGTGAATTTCTCACCTTTTTCATTCAAAATTTTACCGCTATGAATTTTTTCTGCAAATTCAGCAATACGGTTCTGTTCTTTAATATAGAAATCTCTTTTATTCACGCCGTCAGCAACAACATCTTTTCCAAGTTGACCTCTTGTAAGCTGATGCAAAACCATCCTGCTCTCGCCTGTATTCACTACAGAACCATTCAACAAATCCTGATATTTTTCTATTAACTGAGCCTCAGATGACAATTCAGATAAAGTTTTCAAGATTTGTTCGTTCACTTGTTTAGCAGCATAATTGTAAGTTAAACCAGAACCCATAGGAATTGAATATTTGGCAATTCGTTTTTCTGCACCTTCACAAGAAAGTTCATCGGCTACAGAAACCATCCCTTTTAATGACATTAATTTCTTCCAAGAAGATAATTCATCAGCATTTGACCAAGAAATCATTTTTTTCCTCTATTACAGTTTGATTGTATAATTATACAAATTCTTTATTAAAATTACAATAATATACAATTTTTGAGCTAAAGTTTAAGTAAATTCTGTAGTTTATTAATAATTTATAAATAGTAAATTTTCCTTAATTTCCTAATCCGCCATTTTTTTAACTTGACAAGTTCAATAATCGTAAATAATATGTTCGTATGGACTTGAGAACAGTATTAACAACCGATACAGTAAACCTTCATTTGAAAGGAACTACAAAAGAAGAAATCGTAGACGAAATGCTTGATATTTTATATAAAGCAGGAAAAGTAACAGATAAGGATGCAGCACGCATTTGTGTTTTAGACCGTGAAAAGAAAATGTCAACTGGCATGAAACACGGAATTGCAATCCCTCATGGAAAAACTGATACAGTAAGTGACTTAGTTGCTTGTATAGGAATTTCTGATAACCCAGTAGATTTTGATTCATTGGATCAGGAACCTTGCAGAATTTTTATTATGACTTTGTCGCCTGTAAATAAAACAGGTCCACATCTTCAGTTCTTAGCTGAAGTAAGTTTGTTATTTAAGAGTCCTGAAAAAAGACAGGAAATCCTTAATACACAGGATAAAGCTGAAGTTATTAAGATTCTTACAGAATAGAATCATTAGAAAGGTCTTTACTTGAATGTAGAGGCCTTTTTCTTTTTACAGACAATCAATATAAAGGAAAAAAAATGAAACTCGAAAGTCTTTTTTACGTTCAAAATAATCAACTAATTAAAAAAGCAGACAACGCACAAATCAATTTAAAAGATATAAAGTCATATTCATTTGATGAATTATCTAAAAACATTACAAATGACTCTTTCTTAAAAATTAATCTTTCATGGGCTCAAATTGAACTTGGTGAAGAAGTTTACAATGAAGAAGTTTTAGCCGAATTGCGCAACCTTCTAAAAAAAATGGAAGAAGCAAATCATTTTGCATTAATCACACCTATTGTAGATAAAGAGTTTACAACTCCAGAACAAATACTATCCTTTATTACAACTTTTAATCATACGGCAAGACGTATTAAAGATTGTGTTTCTATGGTTGGTTATGAATTACCAAAGGAATTATTGGGCAAAGGTTTTGATTCTTTTACAAACGAATTTATTCAAACTTTAGCAATCAAACATTCACAATATATTTACTTTATAAACAATAACAATATCAACGAATTCAATTTAAATGAAAGAATCGCAAAAACAGATATAGTTCTCTTGTAGACGTAACAAACCGCACAATTTTCCACTATTTTCAAATTTTCGCCATTTTTCGTTATATTTTCCGCTTAATTCTTCTGTTTTCACTTGTGTAAAATTATTATTTATGTCATTATCTTTTAAGTTTTTATTAAGGAAAACAAGAGAGAGTTAGAGGTATAAATGCAGAACGAAATTGAAAAAAGAAGTTTTGTAAATTCTGGCTTTCTGACATTAGGATTTGCTACGGTTTTTGCAGTAGTCATCCTTGCCATTTATTTTTTGGTACCATCTGATAGTGTGGAAGATTCAGAAATTGCTTTAAAACCAGTTTCTATCGACGCAGAAGAGATTATCGATGAAGAATATACTGGATTCCAGGATTACTTTGTTGATGTTTCATTTGAACAAATTATCGATAAGTCAAAAGATAACGGTCTTTCCCTTTATAGACAAGATTTTACAAGAAATTCTGTAGAATGGTTTTATTTCCAAATTACAGGAAATCGCGATGTAACACTTGCAATACTAAATGAAGCTGATAAAAATGACATTCCGCTTTCATTGGCATTTGCCCTTGCTTACACAGAAAGTCGTTACAATGTAAAAGCTGTTAATAAAAACTCAAACAACACTATTGACAGGGGATTGTTTCAATTAAACAGCAATTCATTTCCAAAATTGACTGAAGCTGATTTTTTTGACCCTTTTATTAGTGCAAAATATGGTATGTCGCACCTAAAGTTCTGTATAAGTACTGCAGGTAACGAGGTTTCTGCCTTAGCAATGTATAACGCCGGAACTACAAAAGTTAAATCAAATAGAACACCGCAAGTAACGTTGAACTATATTGGTCAAATAATGTCATATCAAAAAACATTGGAAAATTTATTCACTGAAGAAGTTGTTTCTTATTATGAACCACGCTTGTCTTCTGGAATTGAAGTTGCTTATTCATCTGATAAAAGAAATAGCAATTTAGAATAATTTTCATATTAAATAGCCTCCTAATTTTTTAAGCAAGGTCGTTCTTAGTTTCCGACCTTGCTTTTTTTTAACCACACTGATATTTTATTGTTATATTTTTAACAGTAATCACTCTTTTTAGCATTTTTTACACTTTATTTGCTGTTTTATCACTTTGTTTTTAAGAACTTCAATTGACCGTTAAACAGGAGGTTTCTATAATGGGAACATCAGTTGTAATACCAGGACCTACTAAAAAACGACTTATTCAAATGAGCCACTTATTGCTTCAGTTTGATAAGTTACGCATTACTTCGCTTGAATTAAGTACCCTTACCGGATGGAAAGATTCACTTATCAGGCATGACTTATGGTTGGTTGGTTACAACAAAGGGATATCAAACGGGTATAAAGTTTCTGATTTGCTTGAAAACATCAGAAGGATACTTTGTGTTGATTCCAATCTTGAAGAAAAGAAAAATTGTTGTATTGTTGGTCTTGGACGACTTGGCGCGGCGCTTCTTGATGAAGATTTATTTGATGAAAGTCAATTTTGCATAAAAGCGGGATTCGATTCAAATGTAAACAGAGTTGAGATTCTTCGTTCTACTTTTTCACTCTACCCTACAAACAACATGGCTTACATTATAGAGCGGGACAAAATTGATTTTGCAATTCTTTGTGTAAAAAACAGAGATGCACAGAACATTACAAACAAGCTTATAGAAGCCAAAATTAAAGGAATTGTCAATTTAACAGATATTAAATTGAAGGTTCCACCCAGCATAAAAGTGGAAAATATTTCCATTTTGAATGCACTACAATTACTAAAATAATCAAAGATGATTTAATTCTAAAAAATAGGAGTTTTTTATGAGTCGTGTTTTTAATTTTTCAGCAGGTCCTTCATGCTTACCAGAAGAAGTTTTAAAAGAATGTGCAGCAGAGATGCTTGATTGCAACGGAACAGGTCAGTCCGTTATGGAAATGAGCCACCGTTCGTCTGCATACGAGCCAATCCATGAAGATGCTGAAAACATGGTTCGTAAATTAATGAACGTTCCAGACAATTACAAAGTTTTGTTTATTCAAGGCGGCGGTTCAACTCAATTTGCAATGGTTGCATTAAATCTTGGAATTAAATCAGGAAAGGCAGCTTACATCAACACTGGTGTTTGGGCAAAGAAAGCTGCGGCTGAAGCTAAAAAACTTGGTGTTAAAGTTGATGTAATTGCTTCTAGCGAAGATAAAAACTTTTCTTACATTCCAAAAGTTCAAAAAATTGAAGGTGACTATGATTATGCCTATATCTGTTTTAACAACACAATCATGGGAACTCATTATG
>CAYFND010000007.1:20348-32798 GCA_964344405.1 uncultured Treponema sp.
TTCCTTTAGTTGCAGATATTTCATCTTGCATTTTAAGTGAACCAATCGATGTTTCAAAATTTGGAATCCTTTTTGCAGGAGCTCAAAAAAACCTTGCTCCAGCCGGTGTAACTCTTGTAATTATTCGTGATGATTTGATTACAGAAACTCCAAGAAGCGGAACTCCGACAATGCTCACATATAAAACTCACGCTGATTCAGATTCAATGTACAACACTCCTCCATGCTACACAATTTATGTTCTTGGAAAAGTAATGCACTGGATTGAAAGACACGGCGGAGCGGAAGGAATGCTCAAACTGAATAAAGAAAAAGCTGATTACTTGTATAATTACTTGGATAACAACGATTTCTATCATGCAACTGCAGAAAAAGGAAGCCGTTCTTTGATGAATGTTCCTTTCCTTACAAAATATACAGGAGACAAAGCCACAGAAATCAACAAAAAGTTCGTTAAAGAAGCTAGTGAAAAAGGCCTTATGAATTTGGCCGGACACAGACTTGTTGGCGGAATGAGGGCTTCAATTTACAATGCAATGACTTTGGACGGAGTAAAGACTCTTGTTGAATTCATGAAGGATTTTGCTTCTAAAAACTAGAATCAAATCAAAAAGCAGAAATATTTTTACATGGAGAAATAAATGAAAATTCAAACATTAAATAAAATAAGCAAAGTTGGATTGAACCAGCTTGATAGAGATATTTACGAAATTGCTTCTGACATCAATTCACCAGATGCAATCATGGTTAGATCAGCTGATATGCACGAAATGCAGATTCCTGATTCCGTAAAGGCGATTGCAAGAGCAGGAGCCGGAACAAACAATATTCCAATTCCAGAAATGACAGACAAAGGCATTGTTGTTTTTAACACTCCTGGTGCTAATGCCAACGCTGTAAAAGAATTAGTTATGCTTTCATTTTTGATTGCAAGCCGTCCTGTTGTTGACGCCAACAAATGGGTTAAAGGCCTTAGTGATAAAGGCGATGAAATTCCAGATTTAGCTGAAAAAGGAAAGGCCCAATTTATCGGTTGCGAATTAAAAGGCAAAACTCTTGGTGTTATTGGACTTGGAGCCATTGGTGCTATGGTTGCAAATCTTGCTATAAAATTTGGAATGAACGTCATTGGTTATGATCCATTCTTGTCTATTAATGCAGCTTGGAGCCTTGACCACAATGTAATTCACGCTGAAACTCTTGATACAGTTTATACAAAATCTGATTACATCACTCTTCATGTTCCTCAGACAAATGACACAAAAGGTATGATTAATTCCAGCGCCATCAAAATGATGAAAGACGGAGTTAGAATTGTAAACATCGCCAGAGGCGGACTTGTAAACAATGCTGATATGATTGAAGCCCTTGACAGCGGAAAAATTGCATATCACGTAACAGACTTCTCTTCTGAAGAATTCTTAAATCATCCAAAGATTTTCTGTATGCCTCACTTGGGTGCTTCAACACCAGAAGCAGAAGAAAACTGTGCAGTTATGGCGGCAAACGAATTAAAAGAATTCTTGGAATATGGAAACATTACAAATTCTGTAAACTTCCCAAAGACAACAACAAACAACCCTATTCCAGAAGGTGGAACAAGATTGTGCATCAGCCACAAAAATATTCCTGATACAATTTCAAAGTTCACAACAATTTTGGGTGAGGCTAAATTGAACATTGCCGGCATGATCAATCAAGCCAGAGGTGATGTAGCTTACAACATCATTGATGTAAACGGAAAAGTTGGTGAAGACATTATTTCAAAACTAGCAGCTTGCGAAACTGTTCAAAGAGTCAGACCAATTTACAACTAAAATTAAATCAATCGAATTTAATACTTCCAACGACTGTTTCATCTTCTGAAGCAGTCGTTTTTTTATTTCTTGGACTTCTTGAATCAACTTCATCTTCCAATGACCTTGAAGCTCTTCCCATAAGTCCGTTTTTATCAATTTTACGTTGGTTTCTAGCTTTTGGTGAAACCAAGAACGCAAACAAACTTCCACACAAACCACCGGCGGCTTCAATTGCAACACCAAGGATTCCGTTTGATTTTTGGAACAAAACTTCCTTTACAATGAATAAAATCAAAATCAAAACAGATGACAGCGCGACCTTGTTCTTTGAAAAATTAAGCAGAATATTCAGAATCAACATCATAAAAATAACGGAACCGGCTCCAAAACAAGATTCTTTTCCAAAACAAGCAGTTAAAACAGATGAAAATAAAATTGAGACAAAAGACATTATTCCAATAACAATGGAACCGTATCTGTCTTCAACTTTCACTCCGACAAGAAGGATAAAAATCAAATCACAAAGAAAGACAGACTTGTCATTATATCCAAAGAAACACAAAAACAACCTTAAATAAGAAGATGGGTCTGTAAAAACAAAAGGCAGATTTCCAGCTGGTGAAGTTGGAGACAATAAAACAGTTTGATTCAATTTGGATTTTAAAACAAACAAATCAAAAACCATCACTAAAACTGATAATATTACAAAAGATATTTCAAATGGCGAATCAAAAGAAGCCTTTATATTTATTTTTTTCTTACTCATACTTTTATTATACATCATTCATCAAAAAGTTAGCAAATTATCTACTTGTTTATATATCTCTATTTATATTGGAATCGAAAAAAAAATATGCTATATTTATTGGTATGGACGATACAAACAATCAGAGCGAAAATGCAAAAAATAATGTAATTGAAGATTCATCTATTCAACTTCCTCCTGAAGAATCTGTCGTTTTTTATAATGATGATTACACGACTATGGATTTTGTTATAGAAATTTTGATTTCAATTTTTAATAAATCACGTGAAGAAGCAAATAACTTGATGATGTCCATCCATACAAAAGGCTCGTCTGTTGTTGGAACTTACACGTACGATATTGCCGAATCAAGAAAAAATTTGGCAACAAACACTGCTAGAAAAAATGGTTTTCCATTAAGGATAGAAATTGAGTAATCCTGATAATCCTGTTCAAAGTTCATTCAAACAAATGAAAATTAGTCCCCTTCTGTCTGAAATTCTTTCTGAATCACTTTTATCAGCAAGACAAGCCCATCATGAATTTTTTACTCCGGAACATATTCTTGCCGTTGCCCTTAAAAATGACTTTGTTGCACACATATTGGCAGACAGCGGAGCAAATCAGCAGCAATTAAGAAACGATATTCTTGACTATTTAAATACAAAAATCCCAATCATTCAAAATGAGAATGACAACAAATTCATAAAGAGTCCGATTGAATCCGTTGGTTTTCAATCAGTTATGAACAGAGCTGTATTTCATTGCGTTTTATGTGATTCTGAAGTTCTAGATATAGTCGACATCTTGGTGAGCATGCTGGAAGAAACCAAAAATTATTGCTCTTATTATTTAAGGACGAGCGGTGTTGAAAAAATCAAACTGCTTGAAGTAATCACAAAAATAAAGGGTCCAACTCAAACAAGGGCCAGCGCTAAGAAAAATCCAAATACTCAAGGGGAAAATATTTCTCCAGACGGGCTTGGTTCTAATAATGGTGGCGGCTTAAAACGATTTACTATAAACCTTACAGAAATGGCAAAGAAAAATCAGTTTGACGAATTGATTGGCCGTGAAGAAGAGTTGGAGCGAACAATTCAAGTTTTGTGCAGACGTACAAAGAACAATCCCCTCCATGTTGGTGAAGCCGGTGTTGGAAAAACTGCTATAACTCAAGGATTGGCAAAACGTATTATAGAGAACAAAGTTCCTGACATGTTGAAGGATTATTCAATTTACAGCTTGGATTTGGGCTTGCTTTTGGCCGGTTCAAAATTCAGAGGTGATTTTGAAGAAAGGCTCCATTCCATTTTGGACGAATTGAAGACAAAGAAAAAAGCCATTTTATTCATAGATGAAATTCATATGTTGATGGGCGCGGGAACTAACGGTTCATCTCAAATGGACGCAGCAAATTTATTAAAACCAGTCCTTGCTTCAGGAGAAGTAAAGTTCATAGGTTCAACTACTTTTGATGAATATACAAAGAATTTTGAAAAAGATAGAGCCCTGGCCCGTCGTTTCCAAAAAATCGATATAAAGGAACCTTCTAGAGATGAGTCTGTAAAAATTCTGATGGGTTTAAAAAAGAAATATGAGGAATTCCACAAGGTTTCTTACCAAAAATCCGCTTTGGAATACGCAGTCGACCTGTCAATTCAATATCTTCCAGAAAGAAGGCTTCCAGACAAGGCAATTGACATTCTGGATGAATCCGGCGCTTATGCCCACATTTTAAATAATGGTGGATTCTTGGGCGATAAAAAAACACTTAAAGAATTTAATGCGGAGAATATTAAGACAGACGAAAATTCTTCAAAAGAAGTTTTGAACAACGAACCTGCCAGTCCTGCAAAATTCAATAAGGTTCCTGTAATCAACAAAGCCCTTGTCCGCCGCGTAACAGCAAAAATCGCAAAACTTCCGCTTGAAGAAGTGAATGAAAATGAAATTGATGGCTTAAAATCTTTGAACGAGAATTTGCAAAAACAGATTTTCGGTCAAGATGAAGCCATAAACATTTTAACAAAAGCTGTAAAAAGAGCTCGTGTTGGGTTTAGAAATCCTGATAAACCAGAAGCCTGCTACCTTTTTGTAGGTCCAACAGGATGCGGAAAAACAGAACTTGCTAAAACTCTCTCTGAAATTTTAAAAGAACCGCTCCTCCGCTACGATATGAGCGAATATCAAGAAAAACACACAGTCAGCCGTTTGGTCGGCTCGCCTCCAGGATACGTTGGCTTTGAAGAAGGCGGACAGCTTACAAAAGACGTAAGGCAGAATCCACATTCTGTTATTCTTTTTGATGAGATTGAAAAAGCCAATCCAGATATCTACAACATCCTTCTACAAGTTATGGATTATGGAAGTTTGACTGATTCACAAGGAAGAAAATCAGACTTCCGCTCCTGCATCATAATTATGACAAGCAACGCAGGTGCAAGGGACATGGAAAAAGGTGAAATCGGATTTGCCAGCTTAGACTCAGATAACGATACGTCAATTTTAACAGACGCTGTAAATAAAGAATTTTCACCGGAATTTAGAAATAGATTGGACGCAATAATTCCTTTCAATCATTTGGATAAAAAAATTACAAGAAAAGTTTGCGAAAAAGAATTATTAAAACTACAATCTAGAATGAATTCTAAAAAAATCAAATTGACTGTTACTGATGAATGTATTGATTTCTTAACGGAAAAAGGATATTCAAAAGAATTTGGCGCTAGAAATATGTCTAGAGAGATTGAAAATAGAATTGCAAATGAACTTGTAGATGAAGTTTTATTTGGCAGACTTTCTCATGGAGGAACTGTAAAAGCTGATTATAACGAAGATAAAATCACTTTTACTTTTAGTTGATTTCATAAATGGAAAAATTTTTAACAAAGACTAAAAAAATCTTGATAGCTGTTTTTTCTGCAGTCTATTTAATTTCATTTATCATTTTCTTAGTCTATAATTTTTCTTATGGAAAAAATCCTCACAATAGTGATTCTAACGTACGAAATTATCATATTTTGATTTTGGGCAAATACGACAATGAACTTTTTTTACAACAAGTTTATAAAGGCGTTATAAAATCAAATGAAGATTTTAATTCTGTTTGCGAACTATATGTTCCGCAGTCAAAGGCGGAAGACGAATCGCTTGATTCAATGTTGGAATATGCATCTTTTTTAAATGTTGATGGAGTTATTGCTTACATTAATTCAGAAGAAAACATTACACCACCCGTCCGCACAGATGGTACAATTATTCCGTTAATAACAATCGGTGTGTATAATCCAAATATTCCTCAAGTTTCTTTTGTGGGAAACAGCTATTGGGAATTGGGAAAAACTTTTGCTGATGAATCTGTCGCCTTTCTTCAGAATGAAGGAACAATTTTTGTAATTAATAATTCAACATCGCCAGTTTCTTCCTTCAGTTCCCTTATGAACAGCTTTCAATCTTCACTAAACAGCAATAAAAATATTTCTTACAATGTTTTAAGCGAGATTCCAACCGAAAATCAAATTATTTCTATTTTAGATAACTATGAAAAACCACTTTTTGTTTGCTTAACCGAAGATGATTCTCTAAAATTTGGACAAATCGTGTCTTATCTTGACAGAAAGGATGAAGTGAAGCTAATTGGATTTGGCAACAACGAGACAGTTCAACTTTATTATACAAAAGACATCATCAATACTTTAATTTCTGAAAATCCAGAAAAAATTGGAGAAGTTGCAGTCTCTGAATTATTTGAATATAGAAGAAAAGGATATGCAAATAGTTTTGCAACAGCCGACCTTCAGATTAAGAGAAAAATAAAATGAAAAATCTGAAAACTTTCTTCAATACGCTAAAACTCTATATTAAAAACAAAAGTTTAAGATGGCACATAATGGTCTGCGTTTTAATCTCATTCTTTTTTATGTTTATTGGATTGATTTTTACAATGAGATTGAATTTCACGTCTTTTCAAACACTCAACAATATTTATCTTTCCAACAGTGAATTGAATAATTATGCTAATTTAATTACAGAAACAGAAAAAGCTATGGAAAATTATGTTGAATATCACACTTTTGAAAGCATTGATACTTTTTTTAGCAATATAAATCAAATCCAAGCTCATTGTGACAGTATGAACAATAATCCTTCTGTAGATCCAATAATTCAAAAAGAATTTATAGTTTATCAACTTTCTTGTTCATTCATCTATTTTAGCGGAAGAACAATTGCTTATCGCAGGACAAACAACTTTACAGAAATTGAAGAATCATATAATAAAACAAGAAACTGCTACAATTATCTGCAAAAAGAAATTGTTGATTTGAATTCACTTTTTCTAAATGAAAATGCTAAGAACTATGAAAAAAACAAAGACCATAATAATAGAATAATTCGGCTCAGCATTATTTTCTTGGTTACATTAATCGCTTTAATTTACATTGTTTTATTTTATTCAATAAAATCAATAATTCATCCGCTTACAGAAATTTCAAAAGTTGCTCATAAAGTTTCCAAAAGAAATTTTGACGTTCCTTTATTCAACAGTTCTTCAAATGATGAAATTGGTGAGATTTGTAACGCTTTTGACAGAATGATTATCAGCATCCGGGAATACATTGATACAATCTGGGAAAAAGCAAGAACTGAAGCAGAATTAAAAGAAAAAGAAATAGAAATGCAAGCCCTGTATACAAACGCCCAGCTCAAGGCACTTCAAAGTCAGATTAATCCTCACTTTCTTTTTAATACGCTAAACACAGGTTCCCAACTTGCAATGATGGAAGGTGCAGATAAAACTTGTACTTTTCTAGAAAGAGTGGCAGATTTTTTTAGATATAATATTCAACAACAAAATCACATCGTTACACTTGATGAAGAATTAAACTTAGTTGATAATTTTGTTTATATAATGCAAGTTCGGTTTGGTTCAAGATTGGAATTCATAAAAGAGATTCCAGATGAAAAACTGAATGTGTTCATTCCAAAGATGACGCTTCAACCACTAGTTGAAAACTGTATTAAACATGGCCTTACCAACACAAAAGGAATAGTTAGGTTAAAAATCCAATTTCAGAATCGTTTTATAGAAATTAAAATTTCTGACAACGGTGAAGGAATGGAAAGTGAAATTAGAGAAAATGTGCTAAAATCTGTAGAAAAAGGTGAATTCAAATTACCGGACGAACTTCTAAAAAAAGAGTTCCCATTTGAAGATAATATGAATAAACAAAACGGTACAGGATTGATAAATGTCTTTTCTAGACTTAAACTTTATTATCACAAAGATAATACTTTTGATATTCTTATAAATGATGAAGGAAAAAAAGGAACAACTTTCGTAATAAGAATTCCAAACTGATGAGTATGTATAATATTTTAATTACTGACGACGAACAAATTGTTATTGATTCTCTTTTTTACATCATGACGAAATTCTTTTCTGATAAAGTAAATCTTTTTTCAGCTCACTCAGGAACAGAATCATTAGAAATTATTTCACGGGAAAGTATTGATATTATCTTTATGGATATCAATATGCCAGGTTTAAACGGACTTGAAACTGTAAAATGTATAAAAAATTTGAAGCCAGACTCAATTGTGATTATTTCTAGTGCATTTGATAAATTTTTGTACGCACAAGAAGCAATAAACATTGGAGTTTATAAATATCTAACAAAACCGGTAAATAAAAACATAATAATTCAAACTGTAAAAGATGCAATTGAGCTGATAGATAAAAGAAGAGACGAACGATCAAATGACAACGAACTTCAAAAAAAGTTGGATTCCATATCACCGATTGTAGAAAGCGATTTTATTTATTCCTGCATTTTTAGCAATGAAAAAAAGATAGACTTAAAATCATATCTTGAATATTTTAATATATTTGAAAAAAACTGGTGCTTTGCCAGTGTTGAAATCCCCCACATTGATTCTTCAAACGAATATCAAACCTATATAAAACTTAGAACTTTATTAAATCAGCAGACAAGATGCCTTGTTGGTTCTTTTATTGTGAACAGACTTTCCTATTTTATTCCATTGAGTGACACTCTTGTTTCTTCAGAATTTATTCATGATAAACTTCAACAACTTCATTCAACTTTATGTTTTAATATTTCGTCTTCTATAAGAAGCGGCTTTAGTTCAATAGAAAATAATCCGGACAAACTTTTAGAATCATATAAAGAATCACTTTTTGCGTTAAATAAAACGCCTTTTTCCGGAGGAATTCTTTTTGCAGATTCAACAGAAAATACATTTTTCAACATCAATGAATCAGCAGATTTTATAAAACTTATTTCAAATCAACTCAAAACAGGAAATTCAACATCTGTTCTAAATTACACAAATGAATTCTTTGCATTTTTGGAGAATAACAACCTACCTTTAAATAAAGCTAAAGGATTTTTTTTTGAATTACTAATCAATGCTAAAAATATTACAACTGAAATAGATACGGAATTTTCTGATAAAGATTTTGACAACATATTCCAACTTTTATCAGATGAAAACGATTATTCTAATCTGCGTGTTTTTATTTCAAAAAAGCTTATTGAATATTCCATGGTGATAAAATCTGCTAAAGAAAAAAAGAAGAATCCAATAATACAAAAAATTACAGATTATATAGACAACAATTTAAGTGAAAACCTTACTCTTGATAATTTAGCCCAAATTACAAATGTCAGCTCATTTTATCTTTCAAAACTATTCAAAGAAGAAAAAAACACAACATTAATCAACTATATAAGTGACAAACGCCTGGAAAAAGCTTGCGAACTGCTTGATAAAACAGATTTGTCAATTAAAGAAATTACATCAAAAATCGGTTATAATGATCAAAATTATTTTAGTAGAATATTTAAGAATAAATTTGGTATAGCCCCAAGCGAATATAAATTTTCAACAAAATAGGACTCTAATATGAAAAAAAACATATTTATAATATTCATTTTTCTTTCTCTTGTTTTAATTTCATGTAAAAAGTCAGATTCTACAACAACGCCGCTCGGAAATAAAGACAGAACAAGAAAGCAAGAACTCACAATAGGGTTGTCAATTGATACAATCGCCATTGAACGTTGGCAGAGAGATTTAGATGTTTTTATAAATAAAGCCAAAGAATTGAATGCCAACGTTATTGTTCAGAATGCAGGGAACGATGTTGATGAACAAAACAGGCAGCTCATGTATTTGTGCGACTGCGGTGTTGATGTAATTTTAATTATCTCAAAAAAAGCTGATGGCTTGGTTGATACTATTCAAAAAATTAAAAGCAAGAATATTCCTATTATTTCCTATGATAGATTGATTCTTAATTCACCAATAGATTTGTACATAACAATAAACAGCGTAGAAGTTGGTGAAATTATGGCAAAAAGAATGCTTCAAGTTGCAAAAGGTCCAAATTGGTATTTAATTTTAGGACCAAAAGAAGATTACAACATGACGTTTATTCAACAAGGAATTAATAAAATCATCAGCAATACAGACATTAAAATTAAATATATTTATTACACAAACGGTTGGAATTATGACTTATCTTACAAAGAGGCCGTAAAATTATTAACTCAAAATTTAATTCCCGACTGCTTTATCTGCGGAAATGACGCTGTAGCAGATAGTGTCCGTCAAGCAATTGATGAATATAGCTCCAACAAGAAGATTCCACTCTGCGGTCAAGACGGAGACATTATTGCCTGTCAAAACATTGTCAATGGATTGCAAGATTTTACAGTGTATAAACCAATCAACGAATTAGCAGAAAAAGCCGCAGAATATGCTGTTCTTTTTGCAGAAAATAAAGACTCCTCAAACATTACAAACAACTTTGAAACAATTAACAATGGCTATGCGGATATTCCTGTTGTTTGGCTTCATCCACAGATTGTTGATAAAAACAATTTGGACAAAGTTATTATCCAAAGTGGCTTTCACACAAAAAAAGAAATCTATCTGGACAATTCTAAATAACAATATTTTCCAGATTCTCAAAGTCTATAAAATTTATTTTTTTCAAATTTTATAGAAAATGACAAAATAATTTAGATTATTCTTCAACAATTAAATCTTATTGCTCTTATAATTTTTTATAGATACAACAAATGGCAATCTTTTAATAAAGAATGTTCATTTGCTTTCATAAAGATTTTTTAGGAGGAATCTAATGAAAAAAATTATCGCTATTTTATTAGTAGCTGCAACTTTAACAGCAAGTATTTTTGCTGCTAGCAAAAAAAGTGCAAAAATTGGTGTTTCAATGCCAACAAAAGATTTACAGAGATGGAATCAAGATGGTTCAAATATGAGAGGCCAATTAAAGAAAGCGGGCTATCGTGTAGACTTGCAATTTGCAAACAATGATATTGCAACTCAAGTTTCACAAATTGAAAACATGATTACTGGAAACTGTGAAGTTCTAGTTGTTGCATCAATTGATGGTTCAGCTTTGAAAAACGCTCTTGACGCTGCAAAAAAGAAGGGAATCAAAGTTATTGCTTATGACAGACTTATCATGAATTCTGATGCAGTTTCTTATTATGCAACATTTGATAACTACAAAGTTGGAACTTTACAAGGTGACTTCTTAGTAGAAAAATTAAACCTCAAAAACAGAACTTCAAAAGATCCTGCTTATATTGAACTTTTCACAGGCTCACCTGATGACAACAATATCAACTTCTTCTTTGGTGGAGCAATGGATGTTCTAACACCTTATATCAATTCTAAAGTTTTAGTAGTTCGCTCAGGACAGACTTCAAAAGCACAATGTGCAACATTAAACTGGTCTACTGAAGAAGCACAAAAACGTATGGAAAACTTAATCACATCTAATGGTTATGGTCCAAAAGGAAAAAAACTTGATGCTGTTTATTCATCAAACGACTCTTGCGCAATGGGTATTACAAACGCTCTAGTTGCTGCAGGTTATACAGCAGATAATTTCCCAATCGTAACTGGACAAGATTGTGATATCGTTTCTGTAAAGAACATGATTAAAGGAACACAAGCAATGTCAATCTTCAAAGACACACGTACTTTGGCTACAAAAGTAGTTGAAATGGTTGACGCTCTTGTTAAAGGAACAAACCCACCAATCAATGATACAAAAACATATGATAATGGAACAGGAATTATTCCTTCATATCTTTGTGACCCAGTATTTGCAACAATCGATAACTATAAAGAATTGTTGATTAAATCAGGATATTACAAAGAATCACAACTTAAATAGATTAGTTTAAGTGCGGATAAATGGCAGAACGTAACAGTTCTGCCATTTTCAAATAAAATTATAGGAGTTTTCAATGGCCAAAACATTATTGAAAATGAAAAATATAACAAAATTATTTCCAGGAGTTAAAGCACTTGATAATGTTAACTTAGATGTTGAAGAAGGTGAAATTCACGCCCTTTGCGGTGAGAACGGAGCTGGTAAATCAACACTGATGAATGTTTTAAGTGGAATTTATCCTTATGGCTCATATTCTGGAGAAATACTTTTTGATGATAATCTTTGTAAATTTCAAAGTATAAAAGACAGCGAGCTTAAGGGTATTGTAATTATTCATCAGGAATTGGCCCTTGTTCCTTTACTTACCATTGCAGAAAATATGTTCTTGGGCAACGAACGCGGTAAAATGCTTAAAATTAACTGGGCAGAAACATATGATAAAGCTGATGAACTGTTAAAAATGGTAGGTTTGAAAGACTCTTCTAAAACATTGATAAAAGATATCGTTACTTGTGGCGTTTCAAAGAATGCTGCAAAGAAGTCCTCTGAAATCGACTGGATAGGAGAGATTGCATCTAATTATGAATTAATACCTTTGAAGAGACTTCTTAAAGAAAAACTCCAATATGGTGCTAATGAAAGCGGAGTTCCATACGATGAGCATTTAC
>CAYFND010000007.1:32808-50149 GCA_964344405.1 uncultured Treponema sp.
TTGATAAAAGATATCGGTGTTGGAAAACAACAGCTTGTAGAAATTGCAAAAGCTCTTGGAAAAAATGTAAAACTACTCATATTGGATGAGCCTACAGCTTCATTAAATGATACAGAAGCTAAACATCTTTTGGATTTATTACTTGAATTTAAGAAAAAAGGAATGACTTCAATTATTATTTCTCATAAATTGAATGAAATTTCTTATGTTGCTGATAAAATCACCGTAATTCGTGATGGTGCTACAATCACAACGCTTGATAAAAAGAAAGATACTTTCACTGAAAATACAATTATTTCTGCTATGGTTGGACGTGATTTACAAAATCGATTCCCAAAAAGAACACCAAATATTGGTGAAGTCTGTTTTGAAGTAAAAGACTGGAATGTTGATCATCCTGTTTTTGATGGAATTAAAGTTTGTAATAATATCAATTTCAACTTAAGAAAAGGCGAAGTTTTAGGAATCAGTGGATTAATGGGTGCTGGAAGAACAGAACTTGCAATGAGCATTTTCGGTCATTCTTACGGAACCAATATACATGGAAAAATATATATGAATGGTGAGGAAATCTTTTTACCAAATGTAAAATCTGCCATAAACCACAAAATCGCTTATGTTACAGAAGACAGAAAGGGAAATGGATTAATTCTTACTGAATCAATTTGTAGAAATACAACTTCTGCAAAACCTGAAAAAATTTCAGAACATTCAATAATCAACTTTGAAAAAGAAAAACAAGTTGCAATTGAAATGGAAACCGAAATGCATACTAAATATTCATCAATAGATGAAGATGTAGGCAATCTTTCTGGTGGAAATATGCAGAAAGTACTTTTAGGAAAATGGCTTTTCGCTGATCCTGATATTTTAATACTTGATGAACCAACACGAGGAATTGATGTTGGTGCAAAATATGAAATTTATTGCATTATCAACAAAATGGTATCTGAAGGTAAATCAGTAATTCTAATTTCATCTGAAATGCCAGAAATCTTAGGTATGTGCGATAGAATTTATGTTATGAACGAAGGCAGAATGATTTCTGAAATGAATATTGAAGATGCAACTCAAGAAAAAATTATGACTTGCATAATCAATTCGTGTAAATAAAGTAGATAGGAGAAAAATATGTCAGAAACTAAACTAAATGTTAAAAAGACACTAATGAACAATACTATGATTTTTGTTCTTCTAGGTGTAATGGCTCTATTCCAAATTTTAATTGTTGCTACAGACCACGGATCGTTGTTTGCAGCTGCTAATATCACAAATATCATCAATCAGAATGCGTATGTTGCCATTCTTGCTACAGGTATGTTGCTTTGTATCTTGACTGGTGGAAACATTGATTTGTCTGTTGGTTCCGTTGTTGCTTTAGTTGGAGCAATTGCTGGTACATTAATAGTTAATCTTGGATTGAATATCTATTTATCAATATTGATTTGCCTTTTAGTTGGTATCTTAATTGGTGCTTGTCATGGTGTTTGTATCGCATTCATCCATATTCCACCATTTATCGTTACACTTTCGGGAATGCTTTTATGGCGTGGAGTTGCTCTTATTGTATTAAATGGTCTTACAATTTCTCCATTCCCAGACAACTACATGAGACTTTTTGCTAGTTATCTTCCAGGTGGAGATTCAACAGAACAATCTATTTTCTTGCTTACAATAATTGCTTCAATAATCTGTTGTCTTGTTCTAATTATATTCGAAGTACTAAACAGAATTAAAAAAATCAAGAAAGGTTATAATGTTTCTTCAACTTCATCTTTTATTATTAAAAACGTAATTATTTGTGCTGTAGTATTAATCATTGGATATCTTCTTTCTAGAGATAAAGGTATTCCTGTAGTTTTGATTATTGTTGCGATTATTGTTGGATTATATTCATACTTTACAAGAAACACAGTTCCAGGTAGATATTTGTATGCAATCGGAGGAAATGCAAAAGCTGCCAAACTTTCAGGTGTAAATACTGATAAAGTTATGTTCTTTGCATACACAAACATGGGATTCCTTTCAGCAGTAGCCGCTTTGGTATGTGTTGCCCGTTTCAATTCAGCAGCTCCGACAGCTGGAACAAACTACGAAATGGACGCCATAGCTTCCTGCTTCATCGGTGGAGCATCAGCTTACGGTGGAACAGGAACTGTTACAGGTGCTGTTATTGGAGCCATTTTCATGGGTGTTTTGAATAACGGTATGTCAATTCTTGGTGTAGATTCAAACTGGCAAAAAGCCGTTAAAGGTTTGGTTCTACTTCTAGCTGTAATTTTTGATGTTGTTTCAAAGAAAAAGAAAACAACAAAGTAAAATTTTTATAAAACCTCCTTTAGGCAGATGTCTTTACAACAAGGCATCTGCCTTTTTTATTTTTTTTACTTTTGCAACTTTAAATATATACTTGAGTCTGTTATAATAAGATAATGACTAAATTAGATAATCTTTCATCTGAAATTTTAAATAGATTTGGACCTATAACACGTGCTAGAAATTGTTTTCTTTATACAAAGAAAGGAATCAGACTAACTGATTTGTTTCAAGAAAACGGTAGGGCTATCTTGGGTTGGGATGAATCAAATGCATATACATTTTTTAAAAACACTCTGAACAAAGGCCTTAACGGCAGTTTTATTTGTGAAACTGAATCCCGATTAAGAAAAGCTATAAGTCTTCTTCTAGCTTCTTCAAGAAAACTATATTATTTTTCTTCCAAAAAAGACGCTCTAGAAACAGCCCTTTTATTTGCAAAAGAAAGTACCTCCATCTGGAAACCTTGGAATGATAGTATAAATCCTTTTTCAACAGTAAAAGCTGTAATCATCACACCTCCCCTTCCATGGACAGACACAATTTACATTCTAGCTATTGATGAACAAACATGGACAGAAAACAAAGATTTAGACATCGTTGTTAAAAATAAAATTAAGATTCCTTATTCTTTGGAAGTTGCAATTACTCGTTCCATTTTTGATTTGCTCAAAGCTATTCAAGAAAGAAAAGAAACTGATTGGTTTATTTATGATTCAATTATTACAAAATATTGGACAAGAAAAGGCCCTTATTTATATCCTAAGATGGATGAATCAAAATATGATGATTTTGTTTATCATTGTTTATCTTGCAATTTAGTAATTAATCCAGATTATAATAATCCTTCAATAATTCCGTTTGGTGCGGATAAAGGTGTTTTTACAAAATTAAAAAACAATCCTTTTACTTATTAGCAGGTAAATATGAATCCAGATATTCTTTTATCAATAATTGAATTAGTTTTCGGTGGAATAATAGCTTTTTTTGCAATCTTACTGATGTCAAAAACAAGAACTTTATCTTGGGTGTGTATGGTTGTTGCTTTCATTTTTGAATATGCAGCAATTATTGTAAAGCTCTTATTAAAACTTGGTCTTTTTACAACAATGAATATAACAATTTTGGGACTTCCATTAATTCCGTTATTAACAATTGTGGTTCCATCTTTATTTTTTATTCTTTCACTAATATTGATGCTTTGTAAAAAATAATTTTTTAATAGGAGAAGATTATGACAAAAGCTGACGAATTTTGGACAAAATTCATAAAAGATACAAATCGCTCACCAGAAGATAGATGCTCTGGAGATTTAAAGTTTGAAGCTAAAGGTTTTAAAAATGATGAATTACTAGCACTGGTTTTATCCGGTACCAAAAAGGCTTTTTTTACGAGCCTTCCAACATTCATAATCGACCAAGAACCTCTACCACTTACTGGCGAACTATACCTTGTTTTTGATAAAAACGACAATCCTCAATGTGTTATAGAAATTACTTCAGTTGATATAATTCCTTATATAAATGTTACAAACGAACAAGTTGTTCAAGAAGGTGAAGATGCATCTCTTGAAGATTGGCGTGAAAAAGAAAGGGAATATCTTGAAGATGAAGGTGCAATTGTTGGATTTGACTTTTCACCAGACATTAAGCTTGTCTATCAGACGTTTAATGTCATATATAGGAATATTTGATTGCGTCGCAATCATTATTATTTTTTACGGAGGAAGGTAGGATTCTAATCCTATCAAAATGAAAAATGGAAACAAAAAGAAGAACTTTGGGAACAATTATTTTGCAAATTGCATTAGGTTTATTGTTCATAGTTGGCGGAATTTGGTCTTTACAAACTGGTAAAGGTGACGAAATTGCAAAAGCAATTAGAGATTTATTCAATGGTGACACAGCTAAAATTATTTGTATAATATTTGCCGTTATTGAACTTGTAGCAGGTGTTTTCTTACTACTTCGTCTATTTGTACCAATTGCTACAAATCTTGATAACGTATTAATGTTAATAATCATGATTTGTTGGATTGTTTGCATTGTATTAACTGACTTCATGGGTTCAAAAGGATTATTCAACAATTTTGATAACATTTTGACTGTATTGAATCAATTTGCACGTCATTTGGTAATCCTAGGTGCCATCATTACTGTTAGAAAATAAATGAAAAAAATACTGTTGTTTATCTATATTTCAATTTTCTCTGTTATATCTTTAGCTGCCAAAGAAAACTTTCTATCTTTTTCATTGGGAGTTTCTACCGGATATCCAAATTATTCATCCGGACTGATGAATTATGAAAATGCAATTACAAATATTTCAGGACAACGATTTATTATTGGAGGAACGGCTTACGTTAATTTTAATTTTTCAGAACAACTTTCTGTCTACTTAAATTCTGACGTACTTTGTGACTTCAACTGCAACAGTATTTCATTTAACAACCATCTTGATTATTCGTACGGTCTTGGTATTAAACTTTATCCGAAATTAAAAGGTTTGGCTTTTTGTTTTGGATATTCCCTTGGAACAAGAAATGATTATTACCAAAACTACGACACAGGTTATCTGGCTTTTTCTGAAGGTTGGAGCAACGGATTCAGGCTTGCTGTAGAGTATAATTTTTCTCATGAAAAAACAGCTATCTATCTTCCAACTGTAGGATTTTATTGGCGATATATGCCCCGAAGCTTTAGTGAAGTTGACAATGTACTTGGAGCATATGTTCTACTAAATTTCTAAAAAGCTATTTCACCTAAAGACTATTTAAGCACAAAAAAAACACGTTCATAAAAATGAACGTGTTTTTTTATTTATCTAGCGTAGTCAACAATTCGTGTTTCACGAATCATTGTCAATCTAATTCTTCCTGGATATCTAAGGTCGTTTTCAATCTGCTTTGCAATACTTCTTGCAAGGTTCTTTACTTCACCATCAGGTATCTTCTCATTATTTACAAGAATACGTAATTCTCGTCCAGCTTGAATAGCATAAGCTTTGTCAGCGCCAGGGAAAGCTGCTGCAATTGCTTCAAGATTTTCCAATCTCTTAACGTAATTGTCAATTGTTTCTCTTCTGGCACCAGGACGAGCTGCAGAAATAGCATCAGCAATCTGAACTATTACAGCTTCAACACTTGTAGCTTCAATATCATTATGGTGAGCAGCGATTGCATTAATGACTTTTGGATCTTCACCCATTTTTCTAGCCATCTCAGCACCAACTTCTGCGTGGTTCTGATCACTATCGTTTTCTGCACCTTTACCAATATCATGAAGAATAGCCGCACGTTTTGCCAATTCTCTATTTGCCCCAATCTCTGAAGCAATTAAAGAGGCTGCATTTGCAACTTCTTTTGAATGTGAAAGAACATTCTGACCGTAACTAGTACGGAAATACAAACGTCCCAAAGCTTTAATTCCTTCTGTATTCATATTATGAATACCTAAATCAAATAAAGCCTTTTCACCTTCCTCATAAATTCTGTTTTGAATTTCATGAGTAACTTTTTGAACAATCTCTTCAATTCTTGCAGGATGGATTCTTCCATCAGAAATCAATCTTTCAAGTGATTCCTTTGCAATTTCCTTTCTTACTGGATCAAAACATGAAATAACAACAGCTTCTGGTGTATCATCAATAATAATATCAACACCGATTAAAGTTTCAAGCGTTCTGATATTTCTTCCTTCACGACCGATAATACGACCTTTCATTTCATCACTTTGTAATGAAACTGTAGCTACCGTAATATCACTTGTTGTTTCAGGAGCTATACGCTGAATTGTTGTAACAAGAATATCTCTTGCCTTCTTTTCTGCAGTAAGCTGGGCTTCTTGTTCAATCTTATTAATCAAACCTTGAGCATCATGTTTTGCATCATTTTCAAGATGCTTAATGATTAAATCTTTAGCTTCTTGTTGTGATAATCCAGAAATTCTTTCCAATTCCTGTCTATACAACTCTTCTTGTTTTAGAAGTGCTTCTTCCCTTTTTGCCATTGCAGCTTTTTTATCTGCAAAGTCTTTTTCTGTTTTTTCAAATTCAGTAGTTCTTTGATCAAGTAATTCTTCTTTTTTATTTATCCTTGCTTCATATCTTTGAACTTCTGATCTTCGTTCCCTATTTTCTCTTTCCTGCTGATTTCTTTCCCGAATGAGCTCATCTTTTGCGTTTAACAAAATTTCTTTTTTTTGTGCTTCAGCTTCACGAATCGCATCTTGTTTTACACGTTCCGCTTTCTGTTCTGATGCAGTTAATTGAAATCTGGCATACAGCCAGCGAATAATCCATCCAAGAACAATTCCAACAACAGGGAGAGCAATGTATAATACAATTGCCAAAATATTTTCCTCCTAGTGTAAATAGAATAGTTCAACTTTAAATATAAAGGAAAAGCATATTTTTTGCAAGTTTTGTTTTTATATATAAGAACAAAGTTACATAGAAAAATCTTTTCCAAGGTAGATTTCTCTTGCAACTTCGGAATCTAGGATTTCTTGTTTTGAACCTTGAATTACAATCGAACCTTTATTAATAATTATAGCTCTGTCTGTAATTTCAAGCGTATCGCGAACATTGTGGTCTGTAATCAGAATGCCTATTCCTTTATTGGATAAAAGTTTAATCATTTTCTTTAAATCAGCTACCGCAATCGGGTCAATTCCCGCAAATGGTTCGTCTAATAATAAAAACTTTGGTTCTATTGCAAGTGAACGTGCAATTTCGGTACGACGGCGTTCTCCGCCTGAAAGTGTAAAAGCCTTTTGTTTTCTAATTCTTCCAATTGCAAATTCGTCAATCAATTCATCAAGTTTTTCTTTTTTCTGTTGATAAGTTAAATCATTTCTATTTTCAAGAATCGCCCAGATGTTTTCTTCAACTGTAAGCTTTCTAAAAACAGAAGGTTCCTGCGGTAGATATGAAATGCCAAGTTTTGCACGTTTGTACATTGGAAGTTTTGTAATACATTCATCATTTAAAAAGATATCGCCATTTGTAGGTTTATAAAATCCAACGACAATATAAAAAGTTGTGGTTTTTCCAGCTCCGTTCGGACCAAGCAATCCAAGGACTTCCCCCATCTTCATGGAAAAATCTATTCCACGGACAACTTTCTTTCTTCCAAAAGATTTATACAATGACGAAACTTTTAAAATATACTCGTTTTCGCTTTGGACTGTCTCTTCTTGATTTATTTCATCACTCATTTGAATTTCCTTGAAGATTTCTTGGTGGAGGAGGATTCATCATCCCTCCATTTTCAGATTTTCTTTCTTCTGGTGAATCAGCATTTTCTTCATCTTGATTTTTTGGAGGATTTGCAGCTCCTTCTGTTTCAGCTGAAGGATTTTCTTCTTGATTTTTTACATCTTTTACAGAACCTTTTACATTTCCGTCCAACGTTATATTCTGACTGTTCAAATCCAGACGAATATATTGCGCTCTAAAACTGTCATCTTTTTGAGTTACAGTTGCGTTCCCAGAAAGTTCAAGAATCTGTTCATTTTTATTGTAAATTGCATACGAACCTGTGCAAATGTTATCATCTTTTACTAAATTGATTTGAACTTGCAGCGTGGCAATTTCTGAGTTTTGGTTATATTCTATAATTTGAGCCTTCGCCGTAACCTTGTTTGATTTATCTTCAAAATTCACGTTTCCATACAATAAAATGATTTCCGTCTTCCTATCGTATTCCAAATTGTCACAAGAAAATTCAAGGTTTGATTTTTTATTTATGCCTTTTATTGAACCCTGCGCGCTGATTTTGTTGTAATCTTCACCAGAAAGTGAAATTGACGAGGCGTTTATTTCAATTGTATCAGTTTTTACAGAAGAATTACCTTTTAACACCGTTGATGACGATGAATCACCCGCACGACCAGTCATCATATCAGCAGAAAAAGCAATATTTTCGGAAAAAAGTTTTGAAGAGAAAATTAAAACTAACAATATAAAACTAACTTTTTTCATTCCGACTCTACAGTTCCTTCAACTTTTCCAGAAAATTCAAACGTGTCGCTGACAGTGCTTAAAGAAAGACCTTTTCCCTTTATTGTAATATCATCTTTGCTGATTTCCACGATTTCATCATTTGTACTAATCAATTGTTCTGTAAGAGAATTCCATAAAAGGTTCTGAGCAAAAACATTCAGATTTCTCTCTTTATTTGAAAACTTTATATCATCAAAAAGCTGATAAATCTCATTTTCTGTATTCATAAAGAGATAACCACAGCTGCCTTCCGACGTAACATTGTTTTTGTCATCAAACATTTTGAATTCTATATCTTTTATATATGTATCGGAAGAATTTGAGTATTGTTCTATGGTACCAGCGTTCAGTTCAACAGTAACTTGATTATTTTCATAACGTGATAACTTTGTATCTGAAAAAACAAATTCAGGAATAGTTGATTCAACACTAGATTCTTCATCATATTTTAGCGAACAACTACTCATAAAAAAAAACAGAGATATTAAGATTAAACAAAAAAAATCAATTCTTTTTATTCTCTTCATATCTCTGTATTATTTCGGATTTCAACTCATTTTACAATATTGTTTTTTAGAAATCTTGTTTTATATTCTTTGATTCCTTTCCATTGTCTTTTTCGCGGATTTCTACACGGCGTATCTTTCCACTGATTGTTTTTGGAAGTTCTTTTACGAATTCAATAATTCTTGGACTTTTGTACAAGGCTGTTTGATGTTTAACAAAATCAAAAAGTTCAACTTCCAATTCATGAGAAGCTTCATATCCAGGAGATAAAACGATTGTTGCTTTTACAGCCTGTCCACGTTTTAAATCTTCAACACCAGTGACAGCACATTCCATAACAGCCAGATGCTGCTGAAGAACGCTTTCAACTTCAAAAGGACTGATTCTATATCCAGAAGATTTGATAATGTCGTCTTTACGTCCAACAAACCAGAAATATCCGTCCTCATCTTTGTAAAGTGTATCGCCAGTATGATAAACGCCTCTATCAAATGCGTCAGCTGTAAGTGAAACATCGTGATAATAACCAGCGAATAATCCACAAGGATGTCCTTCATCAAGATTGATTACCAATTCGCCAGTTTCGCCGGCTGGACATTCGTTTCCATTCACATCGATAATTCTTACATCATAACAAGGAGATGGTTTTCCCATTGAACCAGGTTTTACTTCCATTCCAGGGAAGTTTGCAATTAGAACAGTTGTCTCTGTCTGACCGTAACCTTCCATCATCTTGATTCCAGTTTGTTCATAGAATTTGTTGTAAACTTCACTATTTAAAGCTTCACCGGCTGTTGAACAATGTTTTAATGAAGAAAAATCATATTTTGACAAATCTTGACGAATCAAATATCTGTAGATTGTTGGAGGAGCGCAGAATGTTGTAACACCGTAGTAAGCAATTTTCTGTAAAAGCTTATCCGGCTTGAAGCTAATCATATCATAAACAAAAATGGCTGAACCAGAAATCCATTGACCATAAAGTTTACCCCAAGTCGCCTTTGCCCAACCAGTTTCTGCAATTGTTAAATGCAAACCGTCGTTTATTACTTGAAGCCAGAATTTAGCTGTTATAATGTGTCCTAGAGGATAAAGGAAGTTATGCAAAACCATTTTTGGATATCCTGATGTTCCTGATGTAAAATACAAAAGCATTGGATCTTCGTTATGAGTTGCCAAATCACCTTGTGGACGTGGAAATTCCGGTGCATAAGTGTCTGCTTCTTTGTGGAAATTGCTCCAACCTTCTCTATCTGGACCGACAGTTACAAGTTCTTTTACTGTTGTTGAAGATTTACAAGCATTTTCAATTTCTTGTTGCAATGTTGGTTTATCAAAAGAAACAATCATTTTGATTCCAGCAGCATTATTTCTATATTCAATATCTTTTACTAAAAGTTGTTCTGTAGCAGGAACAGCAATTGCACCAATTCTGTGCAAAGCTAACATAAACCACCAGAATTCATATCTTCTTCTAAGAATCAACATTACAGCATCACCTTTTTTTATTCCGTGGGCTGTTAAAAAATAAGCTGTTCTTTTTGAGGCATCAGAAATTTCTGCAAAAGAGAAGAATTTTTCTTCACCGTTATCATCACACCAAACTAAAGCTCTTTTATTTGGCTCTTCTTTTGCATATCTATCAATAATATCATACGCAAAGTTAAAATTTTCAGGTATCTTTAATTTAAAGTTCTTTTTTAAATCTTCATAAGAAGTAAATTCTTTATCATCTACTAAATATTCACGATATAATTCCATAATAGCTCCTAATTAAATTTATAAAGTGGACATCCTTTTCCAAATTATTTCTATTTTAATATAATACAACTCGTCCTAATCTGATAGCTTTTTATTATGACATTTTTTATATTTATGTCAAGGTATATCAAATAACAATAACAGATAGTTCTTATTACGTCTCTTTAGAACTATTGATTTTACTACTCCATTGATATTTAGCACAAAAGAAAATAAAATATCAAGCTATGAACGGACGATGTTATAAATGTTTTAAACCTGCTTCAAATTGCTTATGCAAGTACACAAAGGAATTGGACACTGGAATTAAATTTGTGTTCCTAATGCACCCAAAAGAAGCAAAAAGGCAAAGAAGCGGGACTGGAATATTATCTCACATTTCACTAAAAGATTCAGAAATAATTGTCGGGCTTGATTTTGAACAAAACGAACGACTTCAGACACTTCTACATGATGAAAAATATTTTCCTGTTATGATGTATCCGGGTGAAGATGCTTGGACTGCCAAAAAAGAAGGCTTCAGCAAAATTTATTCAGAAAAAACACTTTTAGTTTTAATTTTGGATGCAACATGGTTCTGTGCGAAGAAAATCATCCAACATAATCCGTTTTTGCTAGAACTGCCACGTTTTTCATTTTACGGGCAATATGAATCAATCTTTACCTTTAAAAAAGAACCTCAAGTTGGTTATGTTTCTACAATAGAAACATGCTACTATTTGATCAAAGAATGCCAGGAACAAGGTTTATTATCAACAGAAATTGACCCGACACCGCTGATGACTGTCTTTAAAGAGATGATAAAGCTTCAACTTCAAGCAGAAAATGAAAGAATTCTTGGAATACGTGAGAATTCACACAGCTACGATTTTAAATACACCAAATTAAAAAAAGTTCCAACTTTTGATTAAACTCAATTTAATTTTGATAAGGTAAAACTCCGGTACTTGTAAATTCTCCAGCCAAAACACCAATCATAGCGTTTATAGAATAATCACATCTCCAGCTGTAGCCCAGCAAAATGCAATCAGCCCAAGAAAGTTTTTCCACTAGAACAGGCGACATTGTTGATAAAATTATCACTTTTTTGTTCAAATTCTTCAAACTTTCCGCAATTTTAATATGATTCTCGCTTGAAACACATAAAATTACAGTATCGTAGCTTGAAAGTGTTGAAGGAAGATTATCAATAACCCATTGAGTTTCATTTGGCCCGATATCATAAGAAAATCTGAAGTCACCTGAATTAGAAAATCTATCTTTACCATATTTAAAAAATGAAGAAAGTGAACCTGCAAACAAAACCCTGCCCAGCGATTCATTGGAATATGGAATTCCACCTTTTTTTTGAACAGTAATAGAGCGGCAGGCTTGTTCTAAAAAGAATTTCTGACCTTCTGAATCTGGAACTAAATCATCAATTCTTGTTGAATCGGGATAAAGAGGAGCGGCGTTTTCCGACTTACAATAATCCATCTTGGCTTTTAAAATGCGTTGAACAGAGTCTTTAACTGTCTCTTTGAAAGACGGATCGGTTATCATCAAATCCAGATTTCGCGTCCATAAAGATTCATTCAATCTGGCTGTTGTAGAAGACATTATTATGTCACTTCCAGCTTCAATTGCAAGTTTTACTGCATTCGACAAAGAACCGGCGTATGACGTTGCACCAACCATCATCATATCATCTGTTATAATCAATCCTTTATAACCAAGCTGAGTCCGTAACAAATCTGTTAAAAAATATTTTGAAAGAGAAGCCGGAGCACCGCTGTTGTCAATTTGCGGAAAACTTAAATGTCCCGTCATAACAGCAGGAACGTTGTCATTAATCAAATAAATAAAAGGAATCAACTCCCTGTTTTTAAATGTTTCAAAATCTATATCTATAATTGGAAGCTTTCCGTGGGAATCAATCTCTGTGTCTCCATGACCAGGAAAATGCTTTACTGTTGGAATTACACCTGCGCTCAAACTACCGCTTGCAAAAGAAGCTCCTAAAATTCCAACTTTCTGCGGGTCGTCACCAAAAGATCGTGTTCCAATAATTGTTGAATCGTGATTTGTAAATAAATCTACAGCCGGAGCGAAATTCATGTTTATACCCAGGGCTTTTATTTCTTTGGAAATGTAATAGGCACTTGCCCAGGCGTCGTACGGATATCCCGAAGCGCCAATCGCCATGTTACCGGGAGTAATTGAAGAATCACCTTTTACATGGCGAATCCATCCACCTTCTTGGTCAGTCGCAACAAACAAAGGAATTCTAAATCTTCCCTTGCTTGCACTTTTTTGTAAAGAATTTATTGAATCTGCAACCAAATGAATGTCATCGGTGTTCCAGCCAAAGACTTTAACACTTCCAAGACCTCTATCAACCCATTGAAACAACAATTCAGACGGTTCTGCACCGGCCCAACCGAACATCAACATTTGTGAAAGCAATTCAACATCAGTCATTTTTTCTGTTATTGCCTTTGACAAATCTTCAGAAGGATAATCCGACCAAAAATCAATATCATCAGGAAGACTAGTTGAAGTTTCAGCAGAAATTAACGAAAAAAAACATAAATAAATTAATAAGGCGAATATTTTTTTGAAATAACTATTTTTCATTTTCTAATAAATTTTTCAGCACTGTTTGCAGCAATAGCACCATCACTTGCAGCTGTAATTATTTGTCGGAAAGTTTTTGACCGAACATCACCTGCAGCATACAATCCGGGAACTTTTGTCTCCATATTTTCATTTGTAACAATATATCCATTGTCATCTTTTTGAAGTGTTTCCACAAGAGAAACTTGAGGTATCATTCCTGTAAACACAAAGACAGCATCAGCATTTATAGCGGACTCTTCATGAGTTTTTACATTTTCCACCAGAATGGATTCAACTTTTGAACTGCCTTTGATTTCCTTTACAACTGAATCAAAAATTGGAGTTACACCACTAGCAAGCATTTTATCTATTACAGCTTTTTGAGCTCTGAATTCATCCCTTCTATGAATTATCTTTACATCTTTTGAAATTGTAGACAAATACGTGGCTTCAGAACAAGCTGAATCGCCGCCTCCAACCACAATGATTTTCTTATTTCTAAAAAAAGGTCCGTCGCAAACGGCACAATAAGAAACTCCCCTTCCTGTAAATTCTTTTTCGCCTGCAACACCAAGGTTTCTATGAATAGCTCCGGTTGCAATCAAAAGGCAGATTGAAGAATAAACTTCGTTTTTTGTTTTTATTATGAATTTTTCGTTTTCTTTATCAATTGAAAGAACATTCCCCATCTTTACAGTCGCACCAAAACTTTCAGCTTGTTTTTTCATGTTCTCCATAAAATCCAAACCGTTCACACTTGGGAACACTCCTGGATAATTTTCCAATTCTGTAATCTGCATAACTTGACCACCAGAAGAAGTTGCATCCAAAACTAAAGTCTTTAATCCGCTTCTACTTGCATACATTGCAGAACAAAGTCCAGCCGGTCCTGAACCAATGATTATATAATCAAAATTTTCCATATAATAAATATATATCACTTTTTAAATAATTGAAATTGTAGGTTTATATGTTTAGTAGAAAAACCAGTTGTTGTTCATCTTGACATTTTCACTTTTTATGTCATTATGTAATTTATCTTTCAAATTTTAGGATATAAAAATGATAAACACTTTACCCCATCTTTTATATCACCAAGGTTTACGTTTTGGTGAAACAACAGCTCAACTTTCTAAAGACGAAAAAGGAGTTTTTCAACCTACTTCATACAAAGAGCTTTTAACTCAAACTTTGAATTTTGCAGGCGGATTATTATCATTAGGCTGCAAAAAAGGTGACCACATCGGTCATATTGCAGACGACAGGCAGGAATGGCAGGTTGTAAGCCTTGGCATTATGTCTATTGGTGCTTCAGACATTCCGCGCGGAACGGATGTAACAAAACAAGAGCTTTCATATATTCTAAATTTCACTGAATGTAACACTGTCAGCGTTGAAAATCCTTTTGTTCTGGAAAAACTTTGTTCCGTAATTGAAGAAATTCCAACTTTAAAGCACATCATTTTAATTGATGACAGAAATCAAGCTTTGGATAAATACGATTTGCACGATGTCCAACTTCACCGATATCAGGAGATACTGAAAAAAGGAGCCGAATGGCGAAACAATCATCCGTCAGAAATTGAAAAAATGATTTTGGACGGAAAAAGCGATGAAACTGCAACCATCATCTTTACATCTGGAACAACAGGAACACCAAAAGGCGTAGAATTATCTCATCACAACTTTTTATGCCAACTTCAGCCGGTTGCAGACAGATTGGACTTTCACAAAGGGGACAGAGCTTTGTGCATTCTGCCGGTTTGGCACGTTTATCAGCGCTTATTGGAATTCTACGTATTTTATTTTGCAGGAACACTTTGCTATTCAAAACCAGTCAGCAGCATTTTATTAAACGACTTCTTAAAAGTCAGACCTCAAATGATGCCTTGCGTTCCACGAGTTTGGGAATCTTTATACCAGGCGATTTCAAAAAAAATAAAGAAAGAGTCAAATATCACATGGATTTTATTCAAGCTGCTGTCTTCAATTTCATGTCAGTCGCTCATCATGATGGATGCAATTAAAAACAGAAAGAAGTCATTCAAAAAGATTGGCTCTTTCCGCCTAGCTATGAGAAAACTCCTCTACATTCCTTACGGCTTGCTTTTTCCGTTCAGAGTGCTTGGAAAAAAACTATTCTTCAACAGATTAAGGGAGATTGTTGGCGGTCAATTCATTGCAGGAATTTCTGGAGGTGGAGGATTTCCACTCAAACTAGACAGGTTCTTCAATTCGATTGGAATAAAGGTTGTTGAAGGTTATGGATTAACAGAAACAGCTCCAATTGTCGCATTGCGTGATAGATTCAATTCTGTAATTGGAACTATCGGAAAACCGCTTTCATACAACCAGGTAAAAATCCTAAATGATAAGAACGAGCCTTTACCTTATGGGCAGAAAGGAATTCTTCATGTAAAAGGCGAAAACGTGATGAAAGGTTATTACAAGCAAAAAGAATTGACCTCTAAAGTTTTGGATGATGAAGGCTGGTTCAACACAGGTGACATCGCCATTCAAACTTACACAGGGGAACTTGTAATCCGCGGCCGTCAAAAAGATACAATCGTTCTACGCAGTGGAGAAAACGTTGAACCCTTCCCTATTGAGGCAAAACTTTCAGAATCACCATACATCGCTCAAGCTATAGTTGTCGGACAAGATGAAAACAGCCTTGGTGCATTGGTAATTCCAGAAATTGAAGCGATTAAAAATATTGCAATTCAAAGACAAATCAAAAATACAGACAACACTCAAAAATTATTGAACAGCGATTTTGTAAAAGAATTGATTATGAGGGAGATGGAACGTTTGATTTGCAGTAAAAACGGTTTTAAGAATTTTGAACGTGTGAATCAATTTATTTTCCTTGAAAAGTTTGAAAATCCAAAGGAAGAATTATCTGCCAAAGGTGACATAATCCGTTATAAAATCAACCAGAACTACAAACATTTGATAAACACAATGTACAGCAAGGAAAAAAAGAAGCAGCGTTTATCAGAAATCATTCAAAACCTGTTAGAGAATTAATTTTTTTGATAGAATCAATATATGTTCACGCTAAGAAAAGCCTTGCCACAAGATATTGATTCTATCATGCTCATAGAAAACGACTCTTTTATTCCTCAAATACGCGAAGAAAAGTGCACATTTGAAAAACGCATTGAAATTTTAAATGATACTTTTTTAGTTTTTATTGATTCATCCACAAATAAAACTATCGGCTATTTAAGCGCAGAGTTTTTGGATTCAATTCCTTCCCAAAAAGAAGAACTTTCACTCAACCACGTACCGTCAAAAAAAAACACCAAGATTTTATACATCAGTTCATTCGCGCTTCTATCTGAATTTAGGGGAGGTGGTAACGGCAGGAATCTTTTTTCGTCATCAATTGATTACTTCACCAAGAATTTTCAACTAGAACAGATAGTACTTTTGGTGAACGCCCTCTGGCAAAATGCAAAACACATCTACGAAAAAAATGGTTTTACGCAAATAAATGTTTTTCGCGATTTCTTCAAAACTGAATCAAATTCTTTTTCTGACGGCATCCTAATGAAGAAATCACTCTAGATTATTTATACAACAAGAAAATTGTTGGAACCTTTCCTATTTCTGGAATCTTTTCTTTCTTCCACTGTTCAACAGTCCTTGTCTTTATATATTCTTCCTCACACGTAATTCCACTAGCTATGCACAATTTTGTATTTGGTCGCAAATTTGCAAGAATTGTTTCTATCATCTTTGCATTTCTGTATGGAGTCTCTATAAAAAGCTGAGTTTGATCTTCATTATAAATTTTATTTTCCAATCTTTTTAAAGCCTTTATTCTTAATGGCAATTCAACCGGTAGATATCCGTTAAAAGCAAAACTTTGGCCGTTAAAGCCGCTCGCCATTACAGACATGATGATTGAAGACGGTCCTACCAAAGGAATTACCTTCAACTGTTTTTTTTGAGCTATAGCGACTACATCGGCACCAGGGTCGGCAATTGCAGGACATCCGGCTTCAGAAATTATTCCCATACTCTCCCCTTTTTCCAAAGGAGCCAAATAACTTCCAATTTGATTTCTATCTGTATGATTGTTTAATTCATAAAATGTTAAATCGTCAATATTAATTTCTTTATCAACTTTCTTTAAGAATCTTCTAGC
>CAYFND010000008.1:0-9614 GCA_964344405.1 uncultured Treponema sp.
GCTGTTGCTTAAAAATTTGGGGTATTTGGGGACTGCACTTATATTGACTATTCCATATATCATTCCTTTTTGTTGTTTTTTAGAAAATATTGATATGTGAGAAAAATATTTATTTTATTCATTGCGGTATTTTCTATTACATCATGTACTAATCCTGTTTATGAAACAGAAGAGCTTAGAGTTTTACAACAGATTCAAGAATATACTTATGGATTTGAAGATGTTGAATTTCTTCTGCCGGAATTTAGTAGTGATTTAAATTATGAATTGAAAGAATGGCATATTCATATAGAAGGAATTGGATATTCATCTGAATTTTATACAACATCTGGATGTGTTCATTTATCAGTTGTGAAAAATGAACCTTTATGTGTTGTCGCAACTCCAATTTTTTTTGATAAATCAGATTCAAATAAGACAGGAAGAATATTTTATAAACCAGCCGGGTCAATTTATCCATATGAGTCCTATTCTGTGAATAATTTAACATTCCAACAGTTGAAGTGGGAGTGTGGGTTTACAGCAGACTTGATGAAAAGCTTGTTCATGGAAAATGCTGGAAATAACGAAATAACAATAAGTCAATTTATTTCAACTTTTAATTGGCAGAAACTTCAATGTGAAATTGACAAGAAAATCGAAGAATCAAAGCTAACATTCTTTAATAATTCAGAAAATCCAATCTTTTATAATCCATGGTTGCTAGATAAAGAGTATTTGTTGAAAAATATATCTGATAGTAGTTTTTCATCAACTTATTTAAATTTGAAAAGCGTTTTGTCAGTTGATTCAAATATTTTAAATATTGGTGAAGAACTTATTGAATCATCGTTTGTTCCAGAAAACAATATTATTAAAGAGTTTCAGAAAATCATTGTGAAGAAGAAAGTTGATTCATATTTTGCTATGGCTGATGACAAAGAGATAAAAGTTAATGCTGTCTCTCAAAAAAATGTGTCACATGAATATGTTTCCATGCCGATATATGAAAAGTAATTATGAAGAAAAAGATATTTTTTGTTGAATCAGTTATTTTAATTTTGTTATTCACTTCTTGTAAAAAGAATCAGAGTGTTAATGTTGTAAATCAAGATGAAATTGCAATTGTTGATGTAACACCCAAAAGTCATGAATGGTTTTATTTGAATGAAAACGGATATTTTAAAACTGATAAAGTTGTGAATATTCCATCTGTGATTAAAAAACCATGGACTGAAGCAATAAGGGTTTCTTCTTCAAATATAAAAAACGGTTTGAACAATGAAAGTGAAAAAGGTTTTGCTGTTGTAAATAGACTTGGAATAATTGTTTTTAATGATAAAGATATTTTGCTTGGAAGGGATGTGAATTTATTTTCTAATAGAACCGCTCAGAATTTAGCCTTCTATAACCAAATTCCATTTTTTTCTGTTTATAAAAGTTCCTTCTTTAATGATAGTGTACGTGATTCTGAATATAAGCAGAATCAAAATCAACATCTTTTTTTGATTCAATATGATGAAAAAACAAATTCTTGCTATCCAATAATAAATTGCAACAACCTAACAACTGAAGAAAATTCTGAAGTGACGGATTATTTCTGGACTGGGATGGATTGGTATTGCAGCATAAAGACGATAACAGATGTGAAGAATTCGTTTTCATATATAAAGTGGACTCCAACTGTTCCTTTGCTAAACATCTCTCCTCAAACTGCAAAAGACAGCATCACAATTAGTAATATAAGTTCAGATGAATTTAGAGCAAAAATGGAATATCAGAAGTATGATGATTCGCATGAACAAATAAAATCAATGCTTTCTAGTTTTGATAAAGATGTTTCTTTTTATTTGAATCTGAAAATGGCTGACGGTTCTTCATCTATAAAATATCACAATGAAGTTGAAGATGTGGAAGAATTGAATTGCGTTGGTGTTTTGGCTAAAACATGGAGTGGTGTGCTTTTTGAAGATGGCACTTTTTATATAAAAGGGGCTTTGTGTGGAAAATATATTTTAAGAGGATATAAACCTGTTGCTATTAAACTACCAAAGTTACCGAATGGTTTTGTATATAGTGATTTTGTGATTTCTGGCACAAATATGTATGCTTTTTTTGAAGAAAAAGATTTTTACGAAGTTGGAAGAAGTGGATTTTTAAGTGTTAACTTAGAAGAAACTTTATACAAAGAAATTGGAGTATCAAGTGATTAAAAATAAAACAAAGATTTGTTGTGTTATTCTTTTTTCAGTTCTATTAAGTTCTGTTTTTGCTCAAAATGCAGAAATAACAGATAATGGAGAAACTACAAAAGTTGTTGAAAATGAAGAGAGTCCTTTTGCAACTTCCCAAATTGATGTGATTCCAACATTTGGAAAAGATTTTGAAGTTGCACCAACATTCAAAGCTTTTTTATCACAAATGGATTTTATTCTGGATTTTGCTCCAACTTTATATTTGAACACAGCCAGCACCTTGATAAGCGCTCCTTCACCAATATTTTTTCCTTTTACAATGGGATTTATTTGGCCAAAAGATACATTGATTTCAATAATGCCAAAAGTCAGTTTTTTTTCCATGTATTACTTGTGGTATTTTAATTCTGCATATCCATCTGAAATTGAAAACAGAACGGTGACTTCGTTGTCATTCATGTTGAATATTCCTATTACTTTTTCTGTTTACTTAAGACGTAGTTATTTTCAATTCTCCCTGGGTGTTGGATTTTTATTACGTTTTGGATTTTTGTCATATGCTGTTACAGCTTTGGACTCTGGATATTTTGGTTCTGCAGAAGTTGATGCTGGTTTTATTAAAGATTGGTTTTGGCAAAATGGTCGATTTGTTTATGCATCAGCGGAGTTCACTTGGTTGTTTAGGTTTACAAACTTGATAAAGGCCGGTCCTACAATTAACGTTTATTTTCCTGTTGGAGCTGTGTTGAACGATGGAAATCTAAATGGATTGATAGCTTCTGTGGGAATGAAATTTGTCTTATGATCTCATATTATTCTGCATCTGATTTTTATAAGAGCGTTTTTGGTGGAAAAGTTTACAAGATATCTGTTGACGCTGGTTGTACTTGTCCAACTAGAGATGGAACTAAAGGTTTTGGTGGATGTATTTTCTGTAGTCAGAACGGGTCTGGAGATTTTGTTCCGTCAAAAGAAAAATCTATTAGTGAACAAATTGAAGATGCAAAAAAGATTGTTGAGGGCAAGTTCAAGGTAAAAGAAAAAAGATATATCGCGTATTTCCAGAATTTTACAAACACATATGGCAATCCGGAATTGTTGTATAAAAAATATCAAGAAGCTGTTGAGTGCAAAGATGTTGTTGGAATTTCAATAGCAACCCGCCCTGATTGTCTTGGTGAAGAGATTCTGGATAAGATTAATGAGCTAACAAAAAAGACATTTGTAATAATTGAACTTGGTTTTCAAACTTCAAACGAAGATTCCGTGAAATATATTAGAAGGGGATTTGAAAATGAAGTTTATAAAGATTGTGTTGAAAGAATAAAAAGAAAGAATAATAAAATACACGTAGTTACACATTTAATTTTGGGACTTCCAAATGAAACTGAAGAAGATATGGAAGAAAGTGTTCATTATGTAATAAATTGCGGAACAGATGGGTTGAAGTTTACAGTTTTGTATGTCTTGCAAGGAACGGACTTGGAAGAAGATTATATTGATGGAAAATTCAAAGTTCTAGAAATGGAAGAATATTTTTCCATTGTAAAAAGACTGCTTCAAATTGTTCCGTCGAATATTGTAATTCATAGAGTTACAGGAGATGGTCCAAAAAAAATATTAATTGCACCCGAATGGACTAAAAATAAAAAGAAAGTTCTAAATTATTTTAAGAGCTTGTAAACTACTTCATTTGAATTCTTTTTTGTCTGACATCAGTTAGGACAGTTTCCAAACCTTCTTTGTCATCATTTTGAATTAGGGATTCAATGTGGTTGAGGTTTTTCTTTAGATTCTCAATATGTTTTACTAATTCTTCTTTATTTGATAAAAATAATTCCGTCCATAAAGGGGCGTTTATCATGGCGATGCGCGTAAAATCACCAAAACTGCCACCGGCAAATGATGTGATTTCAACATCTTCAGAACTTTCTATCATAGCTGCCGCTACAACATGGCAAAGTTGGGAAGTAAAGGCAATTTTATCATCGTGGGTTTTGCTGTCTGATTTGATTATCTTTGTAAAGCCCATCCTGTAAACCAGCTCTTCAAAAAAATCCAAATTTTCTTCTTTGTTAAAATCATGAGGAATCAAAATATAATTATGATTTGTAAAATATTCGGATTTTGAATTTGAGAATCCCTCTTTTGCTCCACCAGCCATTGGGTGTCCAAAAATTAAATCCGCATTGTCCGGCCTTATTTGATCAATGTTTTTTTCTAAAATAGCTTTAACACCGCTGATATCTGTTACTATTGAATCCTTTCTAAAATTTGATTTGTTATCTTTTAAGAAATTCAAAATAGAGTGGGGATATAAACATACAAAGACAAAATCACAAAGGAATAAGAAAGTTTTTGTTTGATCAAGAGAAAATCCTTTATCTATGGAATTGCTTTTTTCAGCTTCAGCTAAAGATTCAGCGTTCTTATCAAGAGCTAGAACTGAACCTTTTGCATCTTTACTAAATAAAATATTATTCTTAATTGCTTTTGCAATTGAACCGCCCATTATTCCAAGGCCAACTATTCCATAAGTTAAATTTTCAGCTTGTTTTTTCACTTTCTTATCCATTTGATTAATTATATTGTTCTATTATTTACTTTAGCAATTTCTGGTAAAACTTTCATTAATGAAGCAAATTCTGTTGGGTGAAGGGATTGTTCACCGTCGCACCAAGCTTGTTCCGGGTTGTTGTGTACTTCAATGATGAGTCCGTCTGTGTTGCAGGCTACTGCGGCTTTTGCCAAATCACCTACCATCCATCTTAAACCGCAAGCATGACTTGGATCAATAATTATTGGTAAGTGAGTTACTTTGTGCAAGTATGGAATGATGCTGATATCAATGCAGTTTCTTGTGTAATTATCAAATGTTCTGATTCCTCTTTCACATAAAACAACGTTTTCGTTTCCACTCGCCATGATGTATTCAGCACTCATTAAGAATTCTTTTACAGTTGCAGCCATTCCTCTTTTTAAAAGGATAGGTTTTTGAACTTTTCCCATCTCTTTTAATAAATCGAAATTCTGCATATTTCTAGCTCCAATTTGAATTAAATCAACATCATCAAAATACTTTAACTGTCTGATGTCCATTAACTCTGTAACGATTGGTAAGCCTGTTTCTTTCTTTGCTGTTTTTAGGAACTCAAGACCTTTTTCACCAAGGCCTTGGAAGCTGTATGGTGAAGTTCTAGGTTTGAATGCACCACCGCGTAAGAAGCTTGCGCCTGCTTTTTTAACTTCTTTTGCAATTGCTACAACTTGTTCTTCAGATTCAACTGAACAAGGACCTGCAATAACTGGAGTTTTTTCTGCTCCAAAAGATGTTTCGCCTATTTTGATTATTGTGTTGTCTGGATGAAAAGCTCTGTTTGCCATTTTATACGGTGCGGAAACTCTCTGAACTGTTTCTACAAGTGGATTTGCTTGAACTTGTTCTGTGTCTAAAGAACTTGTGTCGCCAAGCAAGCCTAAAATAGTAATGTTTTCACCTTTTGAAACGTGAACGCCAAACCCTTTTGTCTTCCATGTTTCAACAAGTTCTGTAAGCTGTGCATCAGAGGTGTCTTTCTTCAAAGTAATAATCATTTAATAACTCCTTTTGATTATTTAGAACAGCAAAACAGAATCCTAGTTAAAAAAAAAGGAACTCTGTCTTGCAGAGTTCCTGGTAATTTACATTGTTTTAGATAATAACAACTTTTAAACCACTGCTCTACAAGCGTTTTGAGAAAAATAGTAGTAATAAAAGTAAGATGTCTTTATCATGGTTGTTACTATATAAGATAACATAACTAGTGTCAAGTAAATTAAAAATTATTTTTGATGTAATACTTGAGCTAAACCTCGTTTGAATTGTGGAATTCTTGCACAAGCTGTCGTATCCCAACCGCTTCTGTCGCCCCTTTTTAGAAAATGATACGCAACTCCGGCAATCATTGCACCGTTATCGCCACATAATTTTAGAGGTGGGAATATGCAGTTTATGTCTTTTCTGGAAGTCAGCATTTCACGTAAACGGGAATTTGCCGCAACACCACCTCCAGCTACAACAGTTTTTAGTCCTGTGTCTTCTACTGCTCTAAAAAGTTTTGTTGCTAAAGTTTTACAAGCTGTTTCTTGGAACGCGGCGCACATATTTTCTGTTGAATGTTCAAATCCTTCATTCCAGAATAAATCACACTGATGAATAACGGCAGTTTTCAAACCGCTAAAAGAAACGTCATAACGGTGTTCGGTTTCATCAAGGCGTGGAATTGGAAAAGATGCGGCTTTTGGATTTCCTTGTTTTGCAAGATTATCAATTATAACTCCGCCTGGATATCCCAATCCGTAGAATTTTGCAACTTTATCAAATGCTTCTCCAACAGAATCATCAACTGTTGTTCCTAAAATTTCCAAATCATCAAAATTATTAACTTTGCAGATGATTGAATGTCCCCCAGAAACTAAAAGTCCCAAAAATGGATATTCAACATCGTTTACAAGTTGTGCCGCATACAAGTGTCCGAGCATATGGTTTATTGCGATGTACGGTTTTTGTGTGGCCCATGCCAAAGTTTTTCCAAAAGTCATTCCAACTAAAAGTGAACCCATCAATCCTGGTCTGTTTGTTGTGGCAATTGCATCAATTTTTGAAAGATCCAAGTCTGCTTCTTTTAACGCTTGGTTTACAACCGGAAGAATCCATTCAATATGTTTTCTACTGGCAATCTCTGGAACAACACCTTTGTATATTTTGTGAAACGGAATTTGTGTTGCTACAACATTACTAATAATTTTTTTACCGTCTTCTACAATTGCAGCGGCAGTTTCATCACAAGATGATTCAATTCCTAATACTAACATTTTTATGACCTCAAACCTGAACTTTTAGTTACAGTGCAGAATTTATAACCTTTCTGTTTTAATTCTGGATAAACTTCATTTAAAATATCTGGAAGAACATCCGCCGACCAAATATGTCCTATCATTATAGCAACTCCGGTTTTATTAGCAATATCTATTCCTTTAGAAAGTTCATTTAAAATGTCAGCCCTTTCTTTTGTATTGTCCAAAAAGACATTTCTTTCGAAGTATGAATATCCCAGTTGCTTTGCAACTTCTGGAACAACGGTGTCTGTGTTTGTTCTGGAATCTAAGAAAAATAAACCTTCTTGTGAAGCAACTTGCAAAACAACCGCCATTTTTTCTTTATCACTGGTGATTAAGGAACCTTCATGATTATTAATTCCTGCAATCGGTGCGATTTCAAATATATTTTGAATAAGAGTCGTTCTGATTTCTTCCTCGGTCATATCAGGCTTGATAGAACCTTCGCCAGGATTGATTTTTAAATTGATTGATTGCATCGGTTGGTGAAGGATGACTTCATTTCCTGATTTTCGCACTCGTTCTGCAGATTCCACTGAATGAGGAAGGCGGGGAAGAACTGCAACTGTGAAATCAAACGGTAACGACAAGAATTTATCCAATTGTGATAAGTTCTGTCCGCCGTCGTCAAAAACAAAAACTAATTGCGCGTTGTTTTTTGCATTTGGAAAATTGAATGAAGCTTTTTTTGTTGTGTCTTTTGCCGGTGTTTTTTCTTGTTCAATTTGATTTGGTTTAGCCGGCTCTGCTTTTTTTGTAGAATCATCTTTTTTAGAAGTATCAGTCTTTGGCGGTGTTACAGGTTTTGTTTCTGGAGTTTTTTTTGTTGTCTCAGGTTTCTTTTCTGTTTGAGTTTGTTTTTGTGGAGTTTCTGGATTCTTTGTTTCTTCAAATCGTTCTGTAATTGTCTCTTGTTTTGAATCCTGTTCTTTTTCACCAGAAATTGAAATGATGTTCACAATTAAAAGAAAAAATATGCAAACGGCGATTATTGAAAGACAAAGTAATAGAATTTTGTACGGTGGAATATAAACTTTTCCTTTTTTTACTGTTTTTTTACTTTTCTTTGTCTTCTTGCTAGTCATATGTTCATTTTATTGTTTTCTTTGACAGTTTTCAATAAATACTGTAATTTATGAGTCAATACAATCATTTTATTTGGAGTAAATTATGTATATTACATGTTTAGACTTGGAAGGTGTTCTTGTTCCAGAAATTTGGATAGCTTTTGCAGATGCAACTGGTATTCCTGAGTTACGAATCACTACTAGAGATGAACCTGATTATGATAAATTAATGAAATATAGAATTAATATTTTGAAAGAACACAAACTTGGATTAAAAGAAATTCAAGAGACAATTGCAAAAATTGATCCTATGCCTGGTGCAAAAGAATTTCTGGATAAATTACGTTCAGTCTGCCAAGTAATAATCATCAGCGATACATTTACACAATTTGCTTCTCCTTTAATGGCAAAACTAGGTTATCCTACAATTTTCTGTAATTCTCTTGAAGTTGGAAGCAATGGTGACATTGTTGGATACAAAATGAGAGTTCAGAATAGCAAATTGACAACTGTTAAAGCTTTGCAATCAATCGGATATGAAACAATTGCTTCTGGTGATAGTTTTAATGATTTGGGAATGATTAAAGCTTCTAAAGCCGGTTTCTTATTCCGTTCAACAGAAAATATTATCAAAGAATATCCTCAATACCCAGCTTTTACTGAATATTCTCAATTATATAATGCAATTATTGATGTTATTTCAAAATAGTTTTTTATAAGGAGACGATATGAAAAAATTATTATCAGTTTTATTGATTTTGGGCGGAATGTTTTCTTCAACTTATGCTTTAAGCCTTGCTGTTGGAGCAAAAGGAATTTTGGGAAAGGATTTGGGAAGTACAAATACAATCAGTTGGAACAGTGTTTGGAATTCTGAAACTTCAGCTGGATTTGGTGCTTATGTTAATTTAAGTTTATTCGGCGGACTTGGTGTTCAAGGCGAAGTAAACGTTAATATGAAAAAAGTTGTTCTCTATCCATATACAAACGTACCTGTAGCTTATGACTATGGAACTACTTTAATTGATGTTCCTGTTATGTTGTGGCTTCAACTTTCTTTATGGAAGTTTTCTGTTGGTATTGGTCTGGGTCCAAACTTTTCATTTGATTTGAATCCATTCTTCAATGTTCAAAATGGTTTTACAGTCAATAACCTTACAGCAAACGGTTATACTTATGGAGCTGTTGCCGGTGCCGATGTGAAATTCTATTTCACAAAGCATATTGGGCTTGTTGCAAGTGCAAGAGTCATTTTTGATATTGGAAAAGGAAACAACAATTCTATGTTCTATATTGATACAACAGGAAACTTAAATATAAATTACAATATTATTGAAGTTACAAGAAAAGTTGCTTATGGTGGATTAGGTTTGGAATTCAAACTATTCTAGATTGAATAAATAAAAATTAATAAAAAAAGCCTTCAATTGAAAAATCGAAGGCTTTTTTGTTTTAACGTTATTTCTATTAGTAAATCATTGTTCCAATTCCTCTA
>CAYFND010000008.1:9624-19957 GCA_964344405.1 uncultured Treponema sp.
CTATCACTGAACATTTCAATAAGTAGGGAGTGAGGAACGCGTCCGTCAATAATATGTGTGCGTGGAACTCCACCTTTAATGGCTTCCATACAACATTCAATTTTTGGAATCATTCCAGAAGAAATTATTCCTGTTGCAATTAATGAAGGAATGGCTGTTTTTTCAATGCGTTTAATCAATGTTGAAGGGTCGTTTACATCGCGAAGAACTCCAGGAACATTAGTTAGTTGAACAAATTTTTCAGCCTTTAGAGAAACGGCAATCCTTGCTGCGGCTGTGTCGGCATTAATATTGTATTTTGCATTATCGCCTTGTTCACCAAGTGCTACAGTTGAAATAACAGGAATGAAGTTTTTATCAATGAGGGTTTCAATAATTTCTGAATTAACACTTGTAACTTCACCAACAAATCCCAAATCCTTTCCGTTCTTATTGATTCGTTTTGCTCGTAAAAGTCCAGAATCAACACCGCTCAAACCAACAGCTTTTCCGCCTTTCTGTAAAAGAATGCTTACTATGTCTTTGTTTAATTTTCCTGTAAGAACCATTTGGACAATTTCCATAGTTTCTGAATCTGTATAACGAAGTCCATCAATAAACTTTGATTCAATTCCAACTCTTTCAAGCATATGATTGATTTCTGGACCGCCGCCGTGTACTAAAACTACTTTAATTCCAATTGTACTAAGTAGGACGATGTCTTCCATAACTGCACATTTCAGTTCTTCATTCAACATGGCGTTTCCACCATATTTTACAACTACAACTTTACCGCACCATTTTCTAAAATAAGGTAATGTTTGAACTAGAACTTCAGACCATTGTTCACTGCTAAGAGATGAAAAATCACGATTAATTCTTTTTAAAGCTTCCAACTCATCACTCATGTTCTGTAATCTCCATTGATTTTTACGTAGTCGTAAGTTAAATCACAACCCCAGGCTGTTCCGTTACAATTTCCATCTCCACACTGAATCAAGATTTCAACTGATTCTTCGCTTAGGATTTTTGTTGCTAAATCTTCATCAAATTCAAGAGGTACGCCGTTTTTGTATACTTGAATTGTGTTTTCACCGTGAACGCTGTTGTCTGTTGAAGGATCAAAATAACGAGACGCATTTGATTTGCTTGTAAAATAAATATTTGTTTTGTTAGGGTCAAAATCAATTCCACTGTAACCCATTGCACATAAGATTCTGCCAAAGTTTGCGTCATGCCCGAAAATCATTGCTTTTACGAGCGAGCTGCAAATTACTTCCTTTGCCAACTTTCTTGCACTTTCAACAGAAACTGCGCCTGTAACGTTGCATTCAACAAGTCTGGAAGCGCCTTCACCGTCGGCAGCGATTTTTTTTGCCATGATAGTGTTGATTTTGTTTAAAGCTTGTAAAAATGTGTTGTAGTCTTCATTTTCTGAAGTGATTTCTTTGTTTCCGGCAAGACCGTTGGCTAAAATAGTTAGAGAATCGTTAGTTGAAGTGTCGCCATCAATTGAAACACAATTATATGTTCCTTGAATTGATGATTTTAGAGCTTTTGACAACATTTCTGAACTAATTGCGCAATCTGTTGTGATAATGCTGAGCATAGTTCCCATGTTGATGTGAATCATTCCTGAACCTTTGCACATTGTTCCGATATGAACAGTTTTGCCATCAAGCTCAAATTCAACTGCGCATTCTTTAAAATGAGTGTCTGTTGTCATCAAGGCAATTCTTGCTTCTTCATGACCTTTTTTTGAAAGTCCGTCTTTAAGTCTCTTTATGTTGTTTTCAACTTTTGAAATGTCAACTTGTTTTCCAATTACACCAGTTGAATATACAATTACATTTTCTGGATTAATGCCAAGTTCTTTTGCAGAACATTCTGCCATACGGAAAGCGTTTTTTGCACCTTGTTCACCAGTGCATGCGTTTGCGTTACCGCTGATAGAAATAACAGCTTGAGCTTTTCCATCAAAAAGATGCTTTTTTGAAAGTTTTACACTTTCGGCTTGAACTGTATTTTGAGTGAAAACACCAGCGGCGTTACAAATCTTTTCAGAAAAAACTAAAGCTGTATCATTTGTTTTTCTGCTTTCTTTTATGTGGCAAAGAATACCGTTCGCCGTAAATCCCAAAGGTGCTGTTACGCCGCCTTCAATAAAATTAATTTCTTTAGACATTTTATTGTATATATATGCACTCCAATTGTATAATTATTCAAAAAATATAACATATTAGAAAATTTACTGCAATTAGCAAAACAAAAATTATCTTGGAAAAGTATTATTTTTATAGTTTTCTTTTACAACATCCCACAAAGAATTCTTTTGGTCTGGATTTATATTCTTTAATTTGAACAATTCTGGAACTGTAACAAATTCATATCCTCTTTCTTTCAATAAAGGAACTACTGAATCGACTGCTTTTACAGTTCTGGAATTACCTTCCATAACATGAAGAAGGAAAATTGTTCCATCTTCTGCCATTTGCAACATTCTGTTACATCTATCATCTGCAGAAACTTCATCTTCCCAGTCAGTACAACCTTTTCCGCAAATAAAAGGAACTTTAATAACATCGTACATATCGTAAGAAACGTCAATATATGGAGGACGGAAAAATTCTGGTCGTTTGCCTGTGATTTTAATTATAGCGTCATCTGTTTTGTCATATTCATCTTTAATTTCTTCTTTAGATAATTTGTCCATGTGGGAATGAGTCCAAGAATGGTTTTGAATATCACAACCCATATCAAAAGCTCGTTTTATGACTTTTGAGTTTTTATCATCAATTTTATTACCAATTAAAAAGAATGATGCTTTTATTTTGTAGTTTTCCAAAATATCAAGCATATCGTTCATTGTTGAATCGGAAGACGGACCGTCATCAAAAGAAAGACTAACATATTTTTTCATAAAGACCTCGTAAATATCATGCTTGCTTTAAGAACAAGTTTTAATAAATATAGAATATTAATACAATTTTATATCTATTTATTTAAAATAACAAATAATTCTGTGAAATGAGTGATATTATAAAAGCATGAATTTGAATGATGAATACGAAGCTCCGTTTGGAAATAAAATATCAAAAGCGGCTATTCTTTCCACAAAGTTTTCAACTTTTGTTTTGAAAGTTTTATTTGGAGAACCAATCCCTCCATTGGATTTAGTTGCAATTCCAAAAGGTGAAGTCTATAAAAAATTTAATGTTCTCACTTTGGTTGAACGTAATGACAATGAGGCGTTGTTGAATCGGGAAAATGGCGAATTGTATAAATATGAAGAAATTTCAGAAAAGAAATCAATAATCATTGGAACAATTAGAATGGGATTCGGTCACTGGAGGATTGCAATAGCGCTTGCCTCTGCCGCCCATAGCCGTGGAATAAAATCTTATCTGTTGGATTTACGCTCGTTCAAGAACAATAACATTGGAAAGACTGTCAGATTTCTTGATAATTACTACAGCAAGCTTTCAAGACTTTCTCAAAAATCAAAATGGTTTAATGAGCACGTTTGGGAAAAAGTTACTTCAAAAATAAATGCCGGTCTTGATATCTGCATCCTTCAGCGAAATATTTCAAGATTATTTGCACCTGTATTTGAGAATGTTTCAAAAAAGATTCCGGTTGTGGCAGCTCATCCTTGGGTTGGCCATGCGGCTGTTTTGGCGGGCAATACAAAAGTCATCAGTATGATCCCAGACAATCTTCCATTGGCTTTTTGGCTAGTTGAAGGTTCTGTTCATTGCGTTCAGTCTCCTTCTTCATTTGTCGGCTACCGAACTTTCTATGGCATGAAAAAAGGTTTTCCTGTAACAAAGGCCTTACCCAAAAATGAGATTTTCCTAGCCGGTCATTATGTTGATTACGAGATTGAATCACATTTAAAAGAAGATTGTAAATGCAGGTTGGAAAGGATTAAAAATAAAAAAGCAAAAAGATTTTTATTAACGATGGGTGGTGCCGGCGCTCAAGTTATGAAGTTTTTTGAGATTGCAAATTATTGTAAGGATTATATAAAGGAAGAGAAAGCTGCTTTATTAATAAATATGGGCGACCATGAAGGAAGATGGCTTGCCTTAAAAAAACACTTTGACAAAGAAGGAATTACTTACAAGCTTCACACAAATTGGGAGTTTTCAAAAATATTCATTAATAATATGCGGACTGAAGACGTGTGCGGCATTCATGTATTCTTATATAAAGATTTTTATGCTGCTGTTTATGCAACAAATCTTTTGATTCGGGAATGCGATGTAATGATTACAAAACCAAGCGAGTTATCTTTTTATCCGATTCCAAAAATATTTATTCAACGTGTTGGTAATCATGAAGCGTGGGGTGCAATAAGAGGTTCGGAAATAGGGGACGGAACCCGTGAAATTTCAGATTTGAATGAGTTGAAGTTGATGCTTAAAACAATGATTGAAGATGATGACATCATCACAGAAAATATCAACTGCATTTTAAGCAACGATAAGGCTGGAATTTATAACGGCGCTTATAAAGTCGTAAAACATTACGATAAATAAACGCCGTTAAAAAAACTATAAATTGTATAAATATTCTATTTTAGAATTTTTGTAATTATATCTTTTGCTGCCTTCATGTCAAAACCTTCAACAGTTTTAAGTTTTGGCATGATGTTTTTTAGAACTCTGTCTGATTCTGGAAGCTCATCTATGATTTTTTGAACAACGGCTTCCATGTCAGCTTCACTCATCATCTTTGGTAGAAATGGCTCAATTTCTTTGAGTTCTTGTTCCAATTCAGAAGTATCAGCGTTTCCTTTTTTGTATTCCAATATAGTGTTCTGGATTTCAGCCTGCATTTTTCTTGCGGCTTTTCCAAAATCAGCAGGAGTTTCGCTTCTGCGTTCATCAATAGTAACAGATTTTACTGCATCAACAAGCATTAAAAGAACATTAGCACGAATAGGATTATCTTTACGAATCTTTAATCTTTCCATAGTTAATGCTTTCATTGTTAATTCTGCCATATTTCCTCCAAATCAAATGTTTTAAAATGATTATTCTTAGAATGCTTCTAGAGTTTTGTTAATTCTAGAAATACATTTATCTTTTCCTAAAATCAAAATTGAACCGATTAATGGTGGTGAAACCCTGCTGCCTGTAACAGCCATTCTTATTGGCATCATAAAGTCACCTAATTTGATTCCCATTTTTTCAGCTGTCTCTTTTGCAATGGCTTCAGCTTCTTCATGAGTTTTTCCAAAAATCTGTCCTACAAAATCTTTAGCGGCAATTAAAACTTCTTTTGTTTTTGCAGCGTCAATTTTTTTAGGAATAATTTGTTCAACTGGTGGAACAGCTGGTTCTGTAAACATAAAGTGAACCATTTCTGCAGCATCTGTTAAAAAGTGAAGTCTTTCTTGAATCAAAGGCATTAAACCGATCAATGTTTTCTTAACTTCTTCGCTAGTCATGTTCATAGAAGTGTCAACACAAACAGGTTCGCCTTTTTCATTCAAAGTTACGCCGGAATATTCAGGACCAACATGAGGAGCTGGGAATTCATCAGAAACGTTGATGTCCAAAGCGGCATCACCTGTTTTTGTAATAAAAGGAAGTGTCCATTTATATAATTCTTCAGCAGACATCATTCTGATATATTGTCCGTTGTACCATTCAAGTTTTTTATAATCAAAAACAGCTGGAGACTTGTTCAAGTGTTCCAATTTGAAGTTCTTTGCTAATTCTTCAAGAGAATAAATATCTTGTCCGTCAATATATGAACATCCAAGCATAGCAACGTAATTGATTATTGCTTTTGGTAGATAACCTCTAGCTCTAAATTCATTTACAGATGTTGCTCCGTGTCTTTTTGAAAGTTTTTGTCCGTCTTTACCGTTTACCATCGGCAGATGGCAGAATTCAGGGTGTTCCCAGCCAAAAGAACGATACATTTGAACGTGCAGCGGTGTTGAAGGAATCCATTCTTGAGCGCGCATTACGTGTGTTATCTTCATAAAATGATCGTCGACAATGTTTGCAAGGTGATATGTTGGGAATCCGTCAGATTTTAATAAAACAGGATCTGGAGAAATATCTTCGTTCTTCCATTCAATGTCACCCAAAAGATGATCGTGGAATTTTGTAACGCCTTCCATTGGAACCTTAAGTCTGATTACATAAGGCTTTTTTGCATCCAAGTTTTCTTTGATTTCTTCAGCAGTAAGATGGCGGCAGTTTCTATCGTATCCTGGAGCCATTTTATTTTCAGTTTGAATCTTTCTGATTCTTTCAAGACGTTCTGAATCGCAGAAACAGTAATAAGCTTCACCTTTTTCTACAAGTTCATAAGCGTATTTTTTGTATAATTCAAATCTTTCTGATTGAACATAAGGGCCGTATTCGCCACCTTTATCACCGCCTTCGTCCCAGTCCAAGCCAAGCCAAGCCATTGTATCATAAAGATTTTGAACAAATTTTTTGTCGTATCTAGTTCTGTCAGTATCTTCCAAACGAAGAATGAATTTTCCACCTTTTGAATGTGCGAATAAATAGTTGAAAAGAGCTGTTCTAACTCCACCAATATGTTGCATTCCTGTTGGGGAAGGAGCATATCTTACTCTAACATCATCATTCATTTTTATACCTCTTACACATATTCTTTGTTAAATGTAAATAGTATAATGAAAAGAAATTGTCTTATCAACTTACATAAAAAAATGACGAAAATAGAAAAATTGCTAAATTAATTTCTTTTTTATAAGTTTTATTGTATAATCTTATAAATTAATTTAATCTTAAATATTAAAAACAGAAACTTCAATTATTGAAGAAACCAAAGGAGAATTTCCTAGATGAATAATGAAAAATTATCAGTTCCAAAAATTGGGTATATATTAAGTGCAGGTGTATGTATTTTACCTGTTTTTATGTTAGTAGCTTTTACTCTTTTAACCGGACTTTTAACATTTGAAGAAAGTATGTACTTACTGTCAAAACCAGTGATTGTTCTATACGCTATAGTTGAAATACTGTCAGGAATTATTATTGCGTATTCAATTTCCAGATTGATTAATTCTTATGATGAAAAAAAATCTTCTGTTGCTGTTTTTAATAAAAAACTTATAATGCTTTTTCAAATAAACATCGTTGTTCCTATTGGATTTGGAATTTTATTTGGATTCATTCCTAATTACATAATGCAAGCTGATAACTTTATTCCTGCAAGTTTTGGTGGAGAAATCAATTCATTATCATTCCCACTTTTCGCTTTTTCAATGACATCAATTTTTTCTTTGATTATGTATGTTTTAATGATGCAAGTTATAGAAAAGGCTGTTGCTGTAATTCCTTTTACTAGAAAGCAGATAACAATGAACATTACTCTTCGTTTCTTCTCTACAATCTTCTTTTCTACATTGGGTTATACATTCTTGATTATTTCAATCATTTTGCAACCAGGAATCCTTCAAAAAGGTTCACTTTATACACTGGCAAAATTAACACCTATTATTATATTCTCTTTGGCAAGTATTATTTTTGTTACTCTTACTTTGGCAACAGATGTAAAGAGAGTTATTACTAGTATTCAACGTGTTACAGAAAACTTATCTAGTAAGAAATATGCAATCCCAGATTTATTACCTACAAACAGAAGTGAATTAGGTTTGATTGTAGAAGATGTAAATAGTTTAAAGAATGTTACAGGCGGTTTGTTCAAGGATATCATTAATTCTACAAAAAAAACTGTTAATCATTCTGATGACTTGGTTTCTAACATGGATGTTACAAAATCAAATGTTATCAATATTACTGGTGCAATTGAAACTGTTAAAAATGAAATGTCAAATCAAGCGGCTGGTGTTCAAGAATCAAATGCTTCTGTAGAACAGATTATGAACACAATTCGTGAACTTAATATTGCAATTGAAACTCAGGCTTCTGGTGTTACTCAATCTTCTGCCGCTGTTGAAGAAATGGTTGCAAATATCGGCAGTGTTACTCAGATTTTGGAAAAGAACTCTGAAGCTGTAACATTATTAAGTGATGCTTCTGATAAAGGTCAAAAGACAGTTAAAACTGCCGTTGATACAGCTGGAAATGTATTAAAACAGTCTGAAGGTATTTTACAGGCAAGTAGTATTATTCAAAATATCGCCAGCCGAACAAACCTTCTTGCTATGAACGCAGCTATTGAATCAGCACACGCTGGTGAAGCTGGAAAAGGTTTTGCTGTTGTTGCGGAAGAAATTAGAAAATTGGCAGAACAATCAACTTCACAAAGTAAATCAATTGATGAAAGTTTGAAGTCTCTTTCTGATTCAATTTTGAATATTACAAATGATATCAAGCAAGTTCAGAATGTATTTATGAATATTTATGAATTGTCTCAAAAAGTTCGTAATCAAGAAACTGTAATTTCAAATGCTATGGAAGAACAGAATTCTGGTAACCAACAAGTTTTGGAAGCAATGCACGCAATCAATGAATCAACAAATCTTGTAAAGAATGGTTCTTCAGAGATGTTGCTTGGTGGTGAACAAATTGTAACTGAAATGAAGAGTCTTAGTGATGTTACACAATCAATAAATGAAAGTATGCAGCAGATTAATTTATTTGCACAGCAGATTTCTGATGCTGTATCTATTACAACAGCTTCTACAAATGATACAAAATCAAGTTTGAATTCACTTTTGGGTGAATTAAATAAATTTGTTTTGTAATATTTGTAACATTTTAATTCATTCATTGTTATTTTTTATGAAGTCAATGAAGAATTAACCTCCTCCTCAAATTTTATAGGGAGTCTTAAAGTGTTTTAAGACTCCCTTTTTTATGTTATAATGACTTTTCATAGGATTATTAAAAATGGCTGATTATCATAAATTCCCTGATGCTCCAGAAGGAACACCGGAATCAAAATTCGTACATCTTCACGTTCACTCTGATTATTCTTTATTGGATGGTTGTTCAAAACTTGACACTTTGGTTGCCAAGGCAAAAAGTTTGAATATGAAGGCTCTGGCTCTAACTGACCATGGAAACATGTTTGGAGTTTTAAATTTTGAACATTTGTGCAGAGTTAATGAGATTAATCCTATTTGTGGTGAAGAGTTCTACATGGCGGAAGGCAGCCGTAAGGAAAAAAATCCTACTAGGTTTTCTGAATCCACAGCTCATAAAAAATATAATTATCACTTGATTCTGTTGTGCAAAAATGCAGAAGGATATAAAAACTTATGCTGGCTTTCTTCTTTGGCTTATACAGAAGGCCTTTATTATAAACCAAGAATTGATTTTGAACTTTTGGAAAAATATCACGAAGGCTTGATTTGTCTTTCGGCTTGTGTAGCGGGAGAACTTCCTCAAGCTTTGTTGGCGGATGATGACAAGGGCGCTGAAGAACTGGCATTAAGATATCAGAATCTATTTGGAAAAGAGAATTATTTTATTGAAGTTCAAGACCATGCCATAAAAGAAGAACGTTATGTTGCTCCAAAATTGATAGCCCTTGCAAAAAAGCTTGGAATTCCAATGGTTGTAACAAACGATATTCATTATGCAAATCAAGATGATGCAGAAGCTCAAGACGCCTTGTTGTGTATTGGTACAAAAAAATTGATTACTGATACAGACAGAATGAAATTTGCGAATGATTCTTTTTATATGAAGACTGAAGCAGAAATGCGAATGCTCTTTCCTGATTATCCAGAGATGATTGATAACACAATTCGTGTTTCGCAAATGTGTAATCTTGTTATTCCTCAATATAAAACACAGGAATTAAAGGATTGTCTTCCTGTATATCAAATTCCAAAAGAATTTGTTTCTCAAGATGCTTATGTTCTTCATTTGGTAGAAAACGGATTAAAAAAGAGGTATGAAAAAGTTACTCCAGAAATTGTGAAACGAGCTATGTATGAGCTTGGAATCATTTTTCAGATGGGATTTTCTGGGTATTTCTTGATTGTTTGGGACTTTATCAACTGGTCTAAAACTCATGACGTTCCAATCGGACCGGGTCGTGGTTCAGGAGCGGGTTCTCTGGTTGCTTATGCAATGACAATCACCGATATCGACCCTTTTAAATATCAATTGATTTTTGAACGATTTTTGAATCCAGAACGTGTAAGTATGCCTGATTTTGACGTTGATATGTGTTTCGAAGGACGCCAAAGGGTCATCCAGTATACAAGGGATCATTATGGTGATGCTCAAGTCGGTCATATTATTACATTTGGAACTCTAAAGGCAAAAAATGCGTTGGCAGATGTTGGACGTGTTCTTGGAATTCCATTAAGTGAAGTAAGTATTCTAAAAAAAGGTATTCCTGAAAATCCAAAGGCAAAATTAAAGGACGCTTTTACACCGCC
>CAYFND010000008.1:19967-24022 GCA_964344405.1 uncultured Treponema sp.
ATAAAGATGATCCTCGGTATCAGAAATTGTTTGAACTTGCCTTTAAGTTGGAGAATGTACTAAAAATACGGGGCTTCATGCTTCTGGAATTGTAATTGGAAAATCAATTCTGCCTGAATGGGCGCCAGTCTACAAAGATTCCAAAACTGGAAAAGTTGCTGTTCAGTACACAATGGATATTATTGAACCTTGCGGTCTTGTAAAAATGGACTACTTGGGATTGAAGACTCTTACTTTAATAAAATATGCTGAGAAAATAATCCATAAAAAACCGGGTTTGGAGCATTTTTCTGCAGAAAGAGATATTCCGATTGATGATAAAGAGACTTTTGATTTGTTCTGTAGAGGTGACGCTGTCGCTATCTTCCAGTTTGAAAGTCCTGGAATGCAAAAAATCTTAAAGCAAGCCCAACCTAGAAAAATTGAAGAGCTTGTAGCCTTGAACGCCTTGTATAGACCGGGTCCAATGGATTACATTCCTCAATACATTGAAGGAAAATGGCATCCTGAATCTGTTCATTATCCGGATCCTTGTTTGGAAGGAATCTTGAAGGAAACTTACGGTGTTATGGTTTATCAGGAACAGGTAATGCAGGTTGCTCAAAAGATTGCAGGCTTCTCGCTTGGTGGTGCGGATATGTTGCGCCGTGCCATGGGAAAGAAGAAGAAAGAAGTCTTGATGGGCAAAAAGAAGGAATTTATTGAAGGTGCTATAAAGAACGGCTTCACCGAAAAGCACGCTGATGAGATATTTGAAATCATGGTTCCTTTTGCCGGCTACGGATTTAACAAGTCCCATGCGGCTGCTTATTCAGTTGTTGCATACAGAACAGGTTATTTAAAAGTTCATTTTCCAGCAGAATTTATTGCTGCCAACTTAACAAATGAAATTACTTCAACAGATAAACTTCCTGCTTATATCGCAGAAGGAAGGGCGATGGGGCTGGAAGTCGATCCGCCTGATGTAAACCGCTCTGATGTTGTTTTTGATGTTGTTGATGGAAGGATTGTCTTTGGTCTGATGGGAATCAAGGGAATGGGCGAGGCTGCAGCTTTAGCTATTATTGAAGAGCGAAAGGAAAATGGTCCGTACAAATCATTTATGGACTTTTTGAAGAGGGCTGGCGTAAAAACTGATTCTGAAGGAAAATTATTAGTAAATAAAAAGGCAATTGAAGTTTTAATTAAAACCGGAGCTTTTGACCACACCGGTGAAAAAGAAGGTTTGAACTTGAACAGGCCGACTTTGCTCAAAAATATGGAAGCCGCAATTACGTATGCAATAGAAATTCAAGCGAGCAAGAATAGTAATCAAGGTGATTTATTTTGTGAAGCTGGCGATGAAGATTCAACATATGCAGACTTTGTCTTTATTCAGATTGAGGATTGGCCAAGAATGGAAATTCTTAATATGGAGTTGGAATGTATCGGCTGTTATGTCAGCGGTCACCCGCTTGATGATTACAAAAAGGCAATTTCCAGGGCTGTAAACCTAAAATCGTCAAATATAGAAAGGGCGGCTGCAGAGTCAAAAGCAGAAAAAGATGCTCTTGCCGCTAGTGGTGCTAAATTTTGGCAGATGAAGGATTCTGGTAAATCATACACCGCGCTTGGAATGCTTTCTAATTTGCGTGTAATTCATACAAAGAAAGGCGAAGATATGGCGTTTGCCAAATTGGAAGATTATGAAGGCAGTATTGATTGCACTTTCTTTCCAAAGACATGGCAGACCTTAAGGTTGCAAATTCATGACAACGGAATTTATGCTTTTAGGGGAAAAGTTGACGGTTCAAGGGACACGCCTTCTTTGCTTGTAGACTCTTTGGAAGATGTAAAGCAGATGGAAATGCATTCAGTTCAAAGCGTTCATATTTCTGTTGAGTCAAATTTTCAAAATGCTGTTGAAATTACACAATTACGTGATTTTTTATTTGATAAATCGGGTAATTGTTCAGTATATTTTCATATAAGTGTAGATAAAAATGCTTTCGTTATAAAAGGAAACGACCAAATGACAGTTTCTTGCATGGACGATGTTTTATCTCAATTACGAACCATACCTTATGTAAAAGAAGTGTGGACGGAATAATCTAATTTACTTTGGAGTTTTTATGGTAACAACAATTTTATCCATTTTATCTGCAGCTGTAACAATTTATACAATGTTATGTTTTGTCGACATAATTTTATCTTGGGTTCCTGGTGTGAAATTTACATCATTTGGACGTTTTATTTCTGCAATTTGCGACCCATTTATGAATTTATTTTCAAACATTCCATTCTTACGTTTTGGAAATGTAGATTTTTCACCAATGATTTCAATCGGTCTTTTATCAATTATTTCATCTGTTTTAAGCGGAATTTCACGTACGGGAAGAATCTATTTTGGCGGAATCTTGGCTTCTGTAATTTATATGTTGTGGAATGTAATCTCATCAGTCGGTTCGCTTTTACTCATTTTAATTGTAATCAGATTTATTGTTCTTCTTGTAAAAAAAGGCCAGACATCAGAATATTCAGGATGGGCTCAGCTTGATAGAATTATTGGAAATCTTTCTTATAAAATCACAAAGACATTCTTCAAAGGAAACGTCAGTTTTCAAAAATCATTAGTGGTTTCTGGCATTGTATTGGCTGTTTTCTTGTTTATTGGAAGATTGTTGATAAACATTCTGGTGAATTTGTGTTACGCAATTCCATTCTAATCTAATGTGGAAAATTGAAATTATCTGATATAAAGGCTCCAATCTCTGTTGTAAACGGAGTGGGGCCGTCTTTAACAAAAGCCTTCTCCAAACTGAATATTTTTACAGTAAGTGATCTGCTTCAATATTATCCAAAAGATTATGAGGATAGAACAAAGCGAATTCCGTTAGTTCAATTTAGAACGGAAAAAAAAGTTCACACCATTGCAAGGGTCGTTTCTCAAGAATGGTTCGGTTATGGCAGGATGAAGACTTTGAAAATCGGCATTACTGATAATACCGGTTTTGCAGAATTGATTTGTTTCAACCGTTCTTTTTTAGAAAAAGTTCTGGTTGTTGGCGCAATTATTTCTGTTACAGGTCATTTTGAAGAAAAGTACGGCAAAGTTCAAAGTTCGGCTTTTGAAGCAAATATCATCAACCTGGAAAAAATCAATCCTTCATTGCTGAGTAAAAGAAGAGAGGATGTCAATCTTCTGGAAATACCTTTAAGTGATTCTAAGATTTTTCCATTATACAGGCTCACGGAAGGCGTCACTCAAAAAATTATTAACAAGGTGATGAAGGCTGCAATCTCGCAATATCTGCACGGAATTGAAGATGAAGTTCCCCTTGAATTTATAAAGAAAAGGGACTTTTTTACAAAACAAGCATCAATAGAAATAATTCACAATCCAAAAAATTTAGAAGACGCAGAAAAAGCCAGACGGACGCTCGCTTATGAAGAACTGTATAATCTTCAAAAAATGATAGTCGAACGTTCCATAAAGCACCGTGGCAAGCTTCCTTGTGATTATTTGGACTTGCTTGAACAGATGAAAATTGAAGAATCAAAGAACGTTTCTGAAAATGAATTTGAAGCCTCATTATCACCTTTAGAGAAAAAATTCCTGCAGAAACTTCCTTTCAAGTTGACTGATGACCAGCGGAAGGTGATTTTTGAAATGGATTGTGAAATTGATGAAGGCTATAAACAACGTGTTTATGCTTGGAATCACGATGTTGAAAAAGTTTTTACCATGAACAGGCTTTTGCAAGGTGATGTAGGCTCGGGAAAAACGTTAGTCGCCTTGTTTATGTGCCTTCGCGTAATCAGCTGGAAAGGGCAGTGTGCTTTTATGGCACCAACTGAGATTCTGGCGTCTCAACACGCAGACACCATTTTTAACCTTGTTTCTGATTTGGGAATTAGAACGGCTTTTTTGACAGGTAACGTTAAATCAAAAGAAAGGAGCAATCTGCTCACCGCGTTGAAGAACGGTGAGATTGACATAATTATTGGAACTCACGCGTTGTTTTCTTCTGGCGTTGTTTACAACGATCTGCAGCTTGTTGTGATTGATGAGCAGC
>CAYFND010000008.1:24032-43648 GCA_964344405.1 uncultured Treponema sp.
CGGTTTGGAGTTTTGCAGCGTCAGGCGATAATTCAAAAAGGGCGCAAAAGTGACAACGGAAAGCTCACTCTGGAGCCTCATGTTTTAATGATGAGTGCTACGCCGATTCCACAGTCTTTAGCTCTTACAGTTTTTGGGGACTTGGACATTTCTTCAATAAAGACAAAGCCTAATGGAAGAAAAGAGATTCAAACTTTCTTGGTGAAAGAGGGCAATGAAAGAAATGCGTACGAGGCTGTTAGAACTGAACTGAAGAAGGGACATCAAGCTTATTTTGTCTACCCGGCGATAGAAACTGGATTTGAGGAAGATGAATCCTCAAAAAAAATTAAAGCTGCGGAGGAGATGTTCGTTTATCTTTCAAAAATTTATTCTGAGTATAAATGTGCAATGATTCATTCCCGTGTTGAAGAAGAAAAGCAGCAGCAGATATTAAAGGACTTTCATTCAGGAAAAATCCAGATCCTTGTAGCCACAACAGTGATTGAAGTTGGTGTTGATAATCCAAATGCAACGTGCATGGTGATTGAACAGGCTGACAGATTTGGAATGGCTCAGCTTCACCAGTTACGAGGCCGTGTTGGAAGAAGTGATTTGCAATCATACTGTTTTTTAATTTACAGTAAAAAATTATCTGAATCTGGAATTGAAAGAATGAAAACGTTGCGTCAAAGTACAGATGGATTTTATATTGCAGAACAAGACTTGGTGAATAGAGGTCCGGGCGAAATGACAGGAACAATGCAAAGCGGTGATTTAGCTTTGGAAATTGCGGATGTTGTGAAGGATAAAGATTTGCTTTTGGCCGCACGGGCGGATGTTATCTCTTTATACAAATAAAAAAACTCCAAAAATAGAAATTATTTTTGGAGTTCTGCTCTATTTACTAGTTCTTACTCTGCTTTTTATGCAGCGACGTAATCATATAATCTTTTTGTTCTTACTGGGTGTTGAAGTCTTACAATTGCGTGTTTTTCAATTTGACGGATTCTTTCTTTTGTAAGATTACAAATATCACCAACTTCTTTTAATGACATTGGTTTTACACCGTTTAGGCCGTATCTAAGTCTGATAACTTTTGCTTCGTTTGGTTTTAATGTTTCCAAAACTTTGTTTATATCTTCAGTCATAGATTTTTCAATGATTTTTTCATCTGGTCTGTCATAAAGTTCATCTTCAAAGAAATCAGAGAATTGAGTCTTGTCGTTTTCTGAATTATTAACTTCTGCATCCAAAGAAATCATATCTTTAGAAATGTTAACCATATCCCTTACATGACTAACTGTCATATTCAACATTTTTGCAATTTCTTCAAATTCTTGTTGTTCAGTCTTGTTTCCTGAAACAACTTTTCTTGCGTGTTCAATTTGAACAATCTCATTAGCTCTATTTAAAGGCAATCTGATAGAACGGCTCTTCTCATAAATTGCTTTAAGAATGCTCTGTCTTATCCACCAAACTGCATAAGAAATAAAGTGGTATCCTTTTGAAACATCAAATTTATCAATTGCTGTTATAAGTCCGATATTTCCTTCGCTGATTAAATCAAGTAGGTCGATTCTATGATTCTGATATTTTTTTGCAACATTCACTACAAAGCGTAAGTTTGCGTTTATTATTTTTTTCTTAGCGTCTTCATCGCCAGCTTTTGCTTTTAAAGCCAAGTCAGTTTCTTCTTCGTGAGTTAAGAGGGGAATCTTATTTATTTCTTTAAGATATAAAGCTAAAACATTATCATTATTTGTCATATACGTTCCTCCAGAACTTGTAATTTAATACATTAGATATATAGCAAGAAACGTGCCAACTAAGAATAATTTTAAAAATATTTTGAAAAAAAATAAATTATTTAATTAAAGGGATAAAATCCGAAATAAATGTATATATATGCAAAAAATGTTTCAAAAAAGTACAAAAAAATTACTATTTTTCTGTACTTTTGGATGGAATTTGAGTAATTTTAACACAAGAAGTTATTAATTCTAATTATTTAAGCCGTAATTGGGCTTTTTTGACTCAGTCCAATTACTCGATTTTTTATGTGTGTTATTTTGACACATTACTTTTGATATCAATCAAACTTTTTGTCCGCCATTTACCCGTTTTGTAACGAATAATACAAACAATTGCTGTTGTTGCCCATGTAAATCCTGTTGTAATCCATATTCCCCAGTAAGAAAAGAGCGGAATTCGTGTAAGTATCTGAGAAAAAATAATCCTGCAAAGAACTTCGCTCAATCCGTTAATCATTGCAAAACCTGTGTCTCCAGCTCCGTTCAAAATGGCCCTAGGAACATAAATCATGCCAAGTCCAAAATAGAACAAGCTTGTAATCTTTAGGGCTTTTGATGCAATATCAATAACTTCAGTTTCCTTGATGAAGAATCCAACAATATTTGTGCTGAAGCACCAAGCTATAGGAATCAATACAATGCTGAAAATCAAAACAATAAGTGTGGAACGGTGAAGTCCTTTTTTTACACGAACCAAATCACCGGCGCCCATATTTTGTCCTGAATATGTAGTTAGAGCCATTCCAAGAGAACTGTACGGCTGCTGAACTAGTTGTTCAATCCTCATGATGATTGTGTATGCCGCCATGATTGTTTCACCAAAGCTGTTTACAACACCTTGCAAGACCATGCATGAAAGGGCGATTAGTGCGTTCTGAAGGGCTAGCGGAACTCCGGCTTTGAATGTTTGTAGAATGATCATTCTGTGCGGTTGGAGCTGTTTTTTTGTTAGTTTGAAATAAGAGACTTTTTTAAAGGCGTAGAAGAAGGCACCAATGGCGCAAATCAATTGAGAAATTATTGTTGCCAAGGCAACGCCAAAGACGCTCCAGTTGAATGTGAGTACAAAAAGCAAATCCAAAACAACATTTATAATGCTTGCCAGGATTAAGAAGTACAAAGGGGTTTTTGAATCGCCCAAAGCCCTTAAAATTGCAGCAACTCCATTGTAAAAAGCAATTGCAATAATTCCTGCACAAGTAGTCCTCATGTAGATGATTGAATCGTTAATAATGGAAGAAGGAGTTTGTAAGATGCGAAAAATCAAAGGGGCGAAGATAATTCCCAAAAGGCTTACAATAATAGAAGAAATAGTTAGAACATAGAAAGAGTTTGCAATTGTGGATTTTACTTTCTCATCATTTTTAGCGCCAAAATATTGAGCTACAATTACACCGATTCCAATTGCTAGTCCGGAAGTTAATGAGAAGAATAAAAAGTTTACAGAACCGCATGTTCCAACAGCAGCTAGTGCATTTGCACCAACAAAGTTTCCAACAATCAAAGAGTCGACCATGTTGTACAATTGTTGAAAAAGATTTCCAATCAATAGAGGAACTGTAAATTTTAATATATGTTTTGTAGGACTTCCTACTGTCATGTCTGTAATATTTGATTTGTTCATAATTTCAAATAATATGAATCAAACATCGAAAAGAAAATAGTATATTTACATTATTTTATAGAATAAAAAAATAGTTGATGAAAACAAGGCGATTAAGTAGAATAACAAAATTAAACTTATGGTAAATTTTTAAATCAAGAGGATAAATTTTATGGTTCCAGAATTAATAAAAAACATTTTGACTACAACACCGCAAGGACAAAGTATTACAGTTTGTGGTTGGGTTCGTACTGTTAGAGATTCAAAAAATCTCGTTTTCATTCAAGTAAATGATGGAAGTTGTTTTTCAAATATTCAACTCACTTTTGATAGAAATGCCCCTTCAAAAAATGCCGATGTTAATCAGATTCAAGAAAATTTATCAAAACTTTCAACAGGAGCTTCAATTCGTGCTGAAGGTATATTGATTCCTTCTCCTGCAAGCGGACAGGCTGTTGAAGTCACACTGGAGAAACTAACTTGTTTGGGTGAATGCGCTCCAGAGCAATATCCATTGCAGAAAAATAAAATGTCTATGGAGTATTTGCGTGAAAATGCACATTTGCGTGCAAGAACAAACACTTTTGGCGCTGTTTACAGAATGCGTAATCAAATGGCTTTTGCTGTTCATAGCTTCTTTCAAGAAAGAGGTTTCCAATATATCAACGCTCCAGAAATCACTTGTTCAGATTGTGAGGGTGCTGGTGAAATGTTCCAAGTAACTTCTCTCTCTATGGAAAAAATAGCTGAATTGGGTGTTAAAGCTGGAAACGGCGGCATGAAAGTTGAAGATGCTTATAAATTAGTTGATTACAGCAAAGACTTCTTTGGAAAAAAGGCAAACCTAACAGTTTCTGGCCAGCTTGAAGCAGAAACAATGGCAACGGCTTTGAGTAGAGTCTACACATTCGGACCAACTTTCCGTGCTGAAAATTCAAATACTCCACGTCACTTGGCAGAATTTTGGATGATTGAACCAGAAATGGCTTTCTTCAACCTTGAAGACGATATGGATATTCAAGAGGACTTTATAAAATATTTGTTGAACTGGGCTTTGACAAAATGTAGAGAAGATTTGGAATTCTTTAATAAGAGGATTCAACCAGGTTTGATTGAAATGTTGGAAAAAGTTGTAAACAGCGATTTCAAACGAATTTCTTATACAGACGCAATTGCAGAACTGGAAAAACACGCAGACAAGTTTGAATTCAAACCTTATTGGGGATGTGACATTGCAACGGAACATGAAAGATTCCTTACAGAACAGATTTTTAAATGTCCTGTTATGGTTTACAACTATCCAAAAGAGATTAAATCTTTCTACATGAAATTAAACGAAGACGGAAAGACTGTAAAAGCTGTTGATGTTTTGGTTCCAGGAATTGGTGAAATCATTGGTGGTTCTGAACGTGAGGAAAATTATGACAAATTGCTTGCGGCTTGTGAAAGTCGTAATATGGATATGTCTAATTATCAGTGGTATTTGGATTTACGCCGTTTTGGAACAGTTCCTCATTCTGGATTTGGTCTTGGTTTTGAAAGATTGATTCGCTACGTAACTGGAATGGAAAATATTAGAGATGTAATTCCTTATCCAAGAGCTCCAAAACTAGCAGATTTCTAGAATTGAATAAATCGGAGTTGATTGAAGGATGAAAGATAAGAATAAGTTTAAATTTCTACAAATGGGACAGTTTTCCTATCTTTCATTCTCTATTTTTAGTACAAACTATCTTTGGGAAAGCGCCTCTTCATGTGCTTTCGGTTTTATCTTTTCTTTCATTCCTATAGTCATGATTATCATATCAATGTGTACAGGATTGTTGCAGAAGTTTCCAAAAATATTAGATTATATTTTGCAGTTTGGTGAGATGTTCAAATCAATTTATGACATCACTCCGATTGTCAATGCAATGATGGAAACTAGAAAGATAAGCATTATGACAGTATTTCTTGCAGTTTGGATAATCTGGATGGCTAGAAAGTTGTTCATGTCAATCATGCAGTCAATGACAAGGATTTTTCACTCTGTTACAAAAAAGCGTTCAATTGTAAATCAACTTCTAACTTTTGCCGGAGAGTTTCTACTTGTTCTAATTGTTGTAATCCTTGTTCTTTTTTCATTTATCATCCAACAGATTTTAGATCTACCGCTTTTAAAGCAAATTCAACAGACAATTAATATTTTTATAAAGCCAAAGACAAATGTTTTTACAACAATTATTGTTTATTCAATCTTTTTTGTTTTTGTTACATTCGTCTACAGGTTTGGTTCTAGGACAAAACCAAAATTACGCTTATGCATCTTGTATTCTTTGTTTTGCAACGCCTCGTTCTTTGTAATTTCCTATTTTATCAATTTAACAATTAACGTTTCTAATTATAACTTTCTTTATGGTGCAATCAGTACGTTAATCATGTTGATGTTGAAAGTTTATATCTTCTTTATTTTATTCTTGATTTTTGCTCAAATGATTTATGTGACGCAATATTTTGACATTCTTTTGTGGGGTGAAGTTTATCTTTTGCCTTCTTATGAAGAGAAAAATCTTATGAATGCTTCAAGGCGTATTCTTTTTATTAATCCTACAATAGTAAAAAAGCGGAATGAAGTTATTGTAAAAAAAGCAAATGATTTGATTTTTTCAAAAGGTGGGGCTGTAGATAAAGTTTATTATCTTCAAAAAGGTTCAGTGTGCGTTTATTTTGACAAGGAAATAAAATACTACGATTCAGGAAGCTTTATTTGTGACGTCCAGTGCATTTTGAATAAACCTCATGAAGGAACAGCTTATTCAATTACTGATTGCACGCTCATCACCATTTCTGAAACTGATTTTATGGAGCTTCTTCAAAAAAATTCAGCCGCTGCAAAAAAGGCGATCTCCCAGATTTCTGAATACACAGAAAATCTTAACTTGTAAAATTTCAACTATTCTTGTTTTCTTTCTATATTTGTGATACCGTCAATCAATAATGTTTTTAAAAGACGGCATATGCCTCTGTCGTCGGGAGAAGTTCATGGCAAACGAAAAAGATACACATAAGTGTACATTGGACAAAATCATCAGTCTTTGTAAAAGAAGGGGTTTTGTTTTTCAATCATCTGAAATATATGGCGGTCAAGCCGGTGCATGGGATTACGGTCCTATTGGAATAGATTTCAAACGAAATATCCAGAATGCATGGTGGAAGGAAATGACTCAACTTCATGATGATGTAGTTGGTCTTGATGGTGCAATCTTTATGCATCACACAACTTGGGAAGCTTCTGGCCACGTAGGTCACTTTAGCGATCCAATGATTGATTGTACTGAATGTAAAGCTCGTTTCCGTGCTGATCAATTAATTGAAGAATATTGCGCATCTCACAATATCACACCAGAAAAACCTGTTGATACTATGAGCCATGAAGAAATGAAAGCCTTTATTGAAGAAAAAAACATCAATTGTCCAACTTGTGGAAAACACAATTATACAGATGTCCGCGAATTCAATTTGATGTTCAAAACTCACTTGGGTCCAGTTGCAACTGACGCTTCTTTGGTTTATTTAAGACCAGAAACTTGTCAGAGTATTTTTGTTGATTTTAAGAATATTGTTCAGTCAAGCAGACAGAAGGTTCCTTTTGGAGTTGCCCAAGTTGGTAAATCATTCAGAAACGAAATCATTTTCAAGAACTTTATTTTCCGTACTTGTGAATTTGAACAGATGGAAATGGAATATTTCTGCAAACCTGGAACAGAAGATGAAACTTTTGAAAGATGGCGTCAAGACAGATGGAATTTCTATTTGAAATACGGAATTTCTGAAAAGAACTTGAAATGGCATCATCATGATAAATTGGCTCATTATGCAAAAGACGCTTACGATGTAACTTACAACTTCCCAATTGGATTTGAGGAAATTGAAGGTATTCACAGCCGTACAGATTTTGACTTAACTCAACATATGAAATATTCAAAGAAAGATATGACATATATTGATCAAGATGACGGAAACAAGAAATATATTCCTTATGTAATTGAAACTTCTGCCGGATTAAACAGAAACTTCTTGATGTTCCTTTGTGAAGCTTATGAAGAACAGAATGTTGCAAAAGAAGGTGAACCAGAAGATTTCAGAACAGTTCTTCATTTGGATCCACGTTTGGCTCCTATAACAGTTGCAGTTTTGCCGTTGATGAAAAAAGACGGACTTGCTGAACTTGCTAAAGAGATTCAACATGAATTAAAAGAAGATTTTGTTACAGATTATGATGTTTCTGGAACTATTGGAAAAAGATATCGTCGTCAAGATGAAATTGGAACTCCTTTCTGCGTAACAATCGATCATGATACATTGGCTGATGGAACAGTTACTGTTCGTTTTAGAGATTCAATGGAACAGATTCGTGTTAATAGAAAAGATTTAATCCCAGAATTACAGAAATTAATTAAAAGTTATAAACCTGTAGAAAAAAAGGATTAGAATGAATGACGGTTTATATGGAACGAAAAGTTTTGTATAAACCGTTATTTTGAATAAGTCGTTGTTTATCGGATTTGAGTGTTTTATAAGGATGATATTTTGGAATATGTGCGTTTAGGAAAATCAGGATTAATGGTAAGTAGAGTTGCTTTTGGTTCAATGCGTTTGACTGATTTTTCAAAAGAAGAAGATTGTGCAGTTGTAATTAGAAAGGCTTATGATTCTGGAATAAATTTTTTTGACACTTCAAGACGAATTCAAGATAGTGAAAAAATCCTTGGTGATGCAATTTATGATATTAAAAGAAATGTCATACTTGCAACAACAACAACAGCTTTTACTGGAACAGACATCAGAGGTGAGTTGGATTCAAGCTTGATGTCATTGCACTGTGATAGTATTGATTTGTATCAATATGAAACAGATGTTTTTCTTCCTTTGCCAGGTTGTGCCGACAAAATCTACGACACATTATTGGCTCTAAAAAATGAAAATAAAATCAAACATATTGGAATTGTAACAACAAATATAGAAACCGCAAAAAAAGCCGTGTTATCTGGATTGTATGAAACAATTCAATTTCCTTTCTCCATGGTGAGCACAGAAGCCGTAATTGATTTGGTGAAAATGTGTGAAGATAATGACGTGGGATTTATTGCAATGCAGCCTTTGTGCGGTGGAGTGGTGCAGAATATTCCTTTGGCATTTGGATTTTTACACCAATATGAAAACGTAATCCCGTTGTGGGGAATTCAAACAAAAGATGAACTTGAACAAATCTTATATTTTAATGAACATCCACCTGTAATTGATGAAAAATTCCAACAGGATGTAGAAAAAATAAGAATGTTCTTTAACTAGAATAAAAAATAAATTCAAATCTAATCAAAAATACTAATATCAACGTTCTCAATATCTTTGTTTGAAGAGTCAATTTTTTTAATTTCAACAGATTTTTTTACTTGAGAGTTTTCATTTTTGATGTGCTCTTCTTTGGCAAGCTTTCTTGCTTCTTCAATATTCTTGTATTTTTCTTCTTGAATAGCAATCATGTCCATTTTTTCAGATTTAGATAAAACTCTTAAAATGCCAAGTGCGTCGTCGTCTGTTTGAATAATTACTGGGGAGCCGTCTTTTTCTTTTTCCATTAAAAGCTGGACAACAGGACATTTTGGATTTTCTGGATTGTTATCTGTAACGATGGCAATCTTTCTGTTTTTTAAGTAAACGTAAGTTCCAATAGGGTAAAGAGATACAGAATAAAGTAAAGCTTTTACAATAGTGTCGTCATATTGGTGGTTTTGGTTTTGTAGAATTTCAACAATGGCTTCAAAAGAAGAACGGTCTTTTTTATAAGTTCGCTCTGATGTAATGGCTTCATAAGAACAGGCTACAGAAATGAGTGTTGCATAAGTGGAGATTTTATCAGTTGTGAGCTTGCGTGGATAACCGGTTCCGTTTTCTTTTTCATGATGTTCAAGAATGGCAAGTTGAATTGTCAGTGGGAATTCAAGCTCTTTTGCAATGCTGTAACCAAAAACAGAGTGCTTCTTTATTTGAACACGCTCGCCTGGTGTTAGAGGTTTTGTCTTCATGTATAATTGAGGAGGCAGTCGGAGCATTCCAATTTCATGAATAATACATGCTTCTCCAAGTTCAATCATCTTAGAAAGCGGCATATGAAGTTGAAGCCCGATGGAAAGAGCCAAAACAGTAGTACGCATACAATGAATTACAAGATAATTTCGTTTTGTCTCTTCAACATTAGGATTAATTCTTAAAATGAATCTTCTGTTTTCTTTAATAAAAATACAAAGCTCTTTTACGGTGTCAGATAATTCTTCTTGATTGATTTCCTTGTGTGTTGCGTAATGCGTAAAAACAAATTCAATAAAGTTCATATATTCGTCGTAAACGCGTTGAACACCAATCATTCTGTTGGCATCACTGTTTGCAATGTCTGAGTTGCTTTTTTTTGAATCAATGATAGCATTTTTGAGAGATTCACCGATTTTTTCAGTTGGAACAGGTTTTTCTACAACTTTCTTTTCTATACCGATATCGCCACCAAGACTGATTTGTCCGTCAGAATTGAATATTTTGAAATCCCATTCTGTTAAAGCGCTTATCAATTCTTTTGTTACAGGGACAGTCCTAGGAATCAATAGAATATTTCTATCAATCAATATGTCTTCTGTGAAAGTTAATCCTTCTTTTAATGATTCCAATTGAATATTATTCATAATACTTTTTAATCCTATAAATATAACGCTTAAAATATCGGTATATAGTGGTCTTTTCTTAAATCTACTTTTTCTCTGGGTTTAATAGGCTAAGTAAATCTGATCTTTTCCATCTTGCAGCGATTGTGTAAGGAGTGTCTCCAGAGACATTCTTTATGTTTACATTAAGTCCGTAAGAAATTAATGTTTTTACAATATCTGCAGATGAAGTTTTTGCCGCATAATGAAGTATTGTGTTTCCTTGAACATCAGATAACGAACCTGCATATTTTACTATGTTTTCAATAATCTTCATATTCTTTTTGTTCAGGGCTATAGTTACGCCGTTGTTTCCTTTTTTATCAATCATCTGGAATGGATTAGCTCCATTTTCCAGAAGGATTGTGGAAGCTGTTAAATCGTTGTTTTCAATTGCGTAGTTCAAAGGTGTGTATCCAGAAGAATTCCTTGTATCAAGTGGGAATCCCTCTTTGATTAATTCTTGAAGCAACGCATTTGAAGCTTTTGTTGTTACAATAATGTGAATTGGAGTGTTTCCATCGCTGTCTGTGATATTGAAATTGTTGTTCAAAACTTCTTTGATAATATCAAAATCCTTGTTGATAACAATTGAGAATGGAGTGTTTCCTTGTTTGTCTCTTGCAAGGGCGTTTGCTCCGGAGCCGCGAATCAATTTGATAAGTTCAATATTGCCTTGATAAGCCGCTTCATGGAACGAGTTGCTTCCGTTGATATCTTGAATGTTAGGATTTCCACCATAAGAAAGCAAGAGTTTTACGATATCAACATTCTGGCCTTTTATAGCATCCATTAAAATTGTAACACCGTTTGTATCGCAAGAATTGATGTCTGCGCCTTGTTTTATTAAATATTCAGCGATAACACTTTTTCCAGCCAATGCAGCTTCTGCCAAAGGTGATTTACCGGCACTGTTCTGTGCGTTAATGTTGATTCCCTGGTCAATTAAAGTTTCAATTGATTTTTGAGCATCCCATCTAACAGCCATGTGGAGCAAAGTGCTTCCAAGGTTGTCCCTTGTGTTTACAGAAGCGCCACCATCAATTATAAGTTTGATGATTTCTGGATTGTTTGTTTTTACAGCACTAAATAAAGGAATCTCTCCGTTCGCATTTTTTGCGTTTACGTTGGCACCTTTTGATAAAAGTGAAGAGATGGCGTCTTTATACTGCCATTCAGCGGCATAATGAAGCGGTGTGTTGCCACTGCCGTCTGACGCGTTGATTGTGTTTGATGTTATTAACCAGTCTTGAATTGAACCGCCATATTTTAGTGCCAGTCTGAGTGGAGAATTGTTATTTATATTTGTAGAGAAAATGTCTGCATTTTTTGATAGAAGCATCTCTCCAACTTTTTGTCTGTTTTTAAGAATTGTTATGAACAAAGCGGAATTTCCGTCCCTGTTACGAGTGTTCACGTCATCCATAAAACTGACGATGTATTGAATCTTAGAAAGGTTTGAATCATTTAAAAGGGCGATGTGTAAAGGTGTGTTTCCTTCTGAATCTTGCAAGTCAATATTTGATTTATTCAAAATGGCTTCAAAAATATCATTGTCGCTGTTCAAAGCTAAAATAAGAGGCGAGTTTCCGTATGTATCCTTTGTGTGGATGTTGGCGTTGTTTTCTGTTAGAAGTTTTGTAACAAGGACGTCTTTTTTCTGAACGGCAATTTCCAGAGGAGTTACACCTTCCTTGTTTCTAGCGTCCACATCAACTTTATTCTTTAAAAGAAGTTCAATGCTTGCAGAATCAATGTTCATCATCGCTGCTGTGTGAAGAATTGTGTCACCATACATATCTTTTTGAGTGATATCAGCCTTGTAAGAAAGTAATAGAGCGTAAGTTTCATAAACTTTATCACTTGGAATAATCAACATGATTGGAGTTTTTCCAAGATTGTCTTTGGCATTAACATTTGCGCCAGCGCTTAATAAAAGCTTTGTGTTTTCAATATTTCCATAGCGAACAGATTCATGGAGCGGTGTTGAACCAGAACTGTCTTGGGAACTTGTGTTTGCTCCGTTTTCTAGCAAGTATTTTGTAATTCCAGTGTGACCAAAAATAGAACTGATGTGGAGCGGTGTTTGGTTGTCGTCAAATCTTGTGTTTAGATTTCTTGAAGCAAGGGCAGTTTGAAAGTAGGCGAAATCAGTTTCAACTTCATCAGCTCCGCCCATGATTAATTCTGCGGCAATGTGAATTGAAGTGTCGTTGTTAATATCTTCAAAAGCGTAATCAAGAGGAGTTTTTCCACTGTTGTCTTTTACAGAGATTGGAAGTTTTTTCTGAACACAATATTCAATTCCCTTTAGATTTTTTGTCTGAACAAAGTAATGAACAATGCTTTTGCCTTCAGTGTCCCTAATCTCGCCAGATTTTGTATTGATAAAAATATCATAATAAGCGTCATTTTCTAGTAGGCCCAAGTCCAACGCGGTGATGCCGTCTTTATTGCGTGCGAAGATGTTGCTTCCAAAAGTGTAAAGTGTCTTTGCTGCATCAAAACAATCATTTTGAATTGCTATGTGAAGAGGTGTGTCACTTTCATAATTTTTTAATTCTGTATCAGCACCCTTGAAAATGAAGTATGCAATTAAATCTGTATCGTTCATTTTTGCAGCCAAGTGAAGCACGGTGTTTCCGTCCTCATCAACTGAGTTAATATCGTTTGGACTTAAAAAGCGGCTTTTTGCTTGTTCGATTTGTCCTTCTCTTATTAAATCCTGAGGAGTTGCTTCTTTTTTTATTCCGTTAGTTTGACATCCAAGAATTAGAAATGAAGCCATTGATGTTAAAAAGAATATTTTTTTGTTCATATTTCCCCTGAAAGTAATCACCCAAATATAGAGTTTACTTTATTTAAATTATTTTAGTGAATTAACACAGCGTCAGAGAGTTTAAGCTCTAATGTCCAGAAAAAGGTTTTTATTCTATTTCTGGTTTTCTTTGCTTATTTATCGGGAAAAAATTAATTGGATTTTAGTACTAAATTGAATTTAAGTATTTATTTTGCACAATTTTTACAAGTGCCCCAAATATATGTTTGAAAAGTTGTAGTTGAAAAGCCTGTTGGGAGTATGGAATTGTATTTTAATTGTTCTTTTTCATCATTATAAAAAATGTCGAATATTGTATTGCACTTTGAACATTTAAAGTGAATGTGGTTTTTCATTTCTGAATCAAACCTAAGCTTGTCATCTTCTATTTTTATGAATTGAATAAGCTTTTTTTCTTCAAAAAGTTTCATTGTGTTGTAAACAGTTGTTTTAGAAAGAGTGGGAAATCGTGGATGAAGAGCCTGGTAAATGGTTTCTATGTCGGGATGGTTCTTATTTTCGTAAACATAAGCATAAATAGCCAAACGTTGAATGGATGGCTTTACATCTGCGTCTTTTAACTTCTTCTGATAATCAAGTTCCATATATAATATCCTTACAAAACTGTAATTATTATAGTAATGTACTTATTCAAAAAAGTCAAAATTAAATCTAAAATCTATACAATCAAATAAAATCGTGTTATATTAAATAAATTTTTTAATCCAAGGACGATTCATATGAATTCAAAGATCTATGGACCAAATGATAAGCCTCCTCTTATCAAATGGATTCCGTTAAGTTTTCAACACGTTTTTGCCATGTTTGGAGCAACTGTTCTAGTTCCGTTATTAACAGGACTAAGCACATCAACAGCTCTTTTTACAGCAGGAACAGGAACTTTACTTTACATTTTGATTACTGGAGCTAAAGTTCCAGCATTCTTAGGTTCATCTTTTGCTTTTATTCCAGCATTAGTTGCAATTGGTCAAGCTTATGGTGTTCCTTATGCAATGGGTGGTGCAATTTTTGCAGGACTTTTCTATTGTATAATTGCAGTTATCATCAAATTCACAGGTAAAAATTGGATAGACAAAGCTCTTCCACCAGTAGTAATTGGTTCTGTAATTATTGTAATTGGTTTGGGACTTGCTCCAACAGCTATAAACGAAGCTTTCTATTTGAATAATCAATATTCATTGGTTTGTGCAAGTATTGCGGCTGTAACATTAGCAATTGCAGTTTTTGCTACAATTTTCTTAAAAGGTTTCTTCAATACACTTTCAATTTTAATCGGTTTGATTGGTGGATACATGTTCACACTCATTATGGGAAGATTCTTCCCAGCTTACGATTTAATTGATTTTACAGTTGTAAAAGAAGCTAAATGGTTTGCCCTTCCTTTCTTACAAGTTGATGCCGCTGGAAAATATTTCTGGATGGCTCCAAAATTTGCAATTGTTCCAATTTTGACATTTGTAATTGTTTCAATTTCTACAGTTTGTGAACACCTTGGTGACACATTGAACATTTCAAAAGTTGTTGGAAAAGATTTCTACAAAGAACCAGGTTTACACCGCACTTTAATTGGAGACGGACTTGCAACAGTTTGGGCTGCAGTTTGGGGTGGACCTCCGAATACAACTTATGGTGAAAACATTGGTGTTATGGCAATTTCTAAAGTTTATTCAGTTTGGGTAATCGGTGGAGCCGCTGTAATCGCTATTCTTCTTTCATTCTGTCAGAAGTTTGGAGCGTTGATTCAAACAATTCCTCAGTCCGTAATTGGTGGAATCTGTACTCTTCTTTATGGATTGATTGCTTCTAGTGGATTAAGAACAATTGTTGACGCTGGTGTTGATTATCAGGACAAGAGAAACCTTACAATTTCTTCAGTTATTTTGGTAATTGGTATTGGTGGCGGACTTTTACAGTTCAAAATCGGTTCAAACTTTACATTCAGCTTGGGCGGAGTTGCTTTGGCTACTGTAATCGGAATCGTATTGAACCTTATTATTCCTAACAAAAAAAGTAACTAGATTTTAGATTTAGCTATATAAAATAGAACGGATGCTTTGTTGAATTGATTTTTCAATTGATGAAGCATCCGTTTTTTGTTTAAATATTTTCTGTCAGTGATTTAAAGTTTTAACTCTATTTGATATAATCCGTTTATGTCACGTTCAAAAATTGTAGTTTTAGACTTTGGAAGTCAATACGCTCATCTTATTGCAAAGCGTTTCCGTCTTCTCGGTTTTTATTCCGAGATTGCCCTTCCTTCTGCTGATATTTCTGTTTTTTCTGATGCTAAAGGAATTGTTTTTTCTGGGGGACCTAGTTCTGTTTATGATGAAAAAGTTCCAGAGTTCAATAGCGAGATTCTAAATCTTGATATTCCAATTTTGGGCTTGTGTTATGGTCATTACATTGTTCAGCTTGGATACAACGGAAAAGTTGGAAAAGCTGAGGTTGGAGAATTTGGATTTGCTTCATTAAAATTGAATGAAGATGTTGAATGTCCGCTTTTTAAGGATATAGACCAAGTTCAACAAGTTTGGATGAGCCATCAAGATGCAGTTCTACAAATGGGCGAGGGCTTTGAAGTTGTTGGTTCAACAAAAGATACTCCTTATGCCGCAACACAAAATCTACAAAAGAAAAGATTCAGCTTGCAGTTCCACTGTGAAGTAAAAGATACACCTTGTGGAAACAAGATATTTGAAAACTTTGCGCATTATTGCGGAATGGAAAAAAACTGGGATCAAGATACAATCCTTCAAGTGATTTTGGACAATATTAAGGAAGAAGCTAAAAATCACAATGTTTTACTGTTTTTAAGCGGTGGAGTTGATTCAACAATTACATTCGCACTTTTGAACAAGGCTCTTGGTCAAGATAGAGTTTTAGGACTTCACATTGATAACGGTTTCATGAGGAAAAATGAAAGCGCTAACGTAAAGAAAGCTTACAACAAGTTTGGTTTTACAAATTTCATAGTTGAAGATGCCAGCGAAAGTTTCTTAAACGCAATCTACAAATTGACTGATCCTCAAAAAAAGAGAATGGCTGTTGGTGAAAACTTTATTACAGTAAGAAATGAAGTTGTAGCAAAGCAACATTTGGATGAATCAAACTGGCTTTTGGCTCAAGGTACACTTTATCCTGATATCATTGAGTCGGGCGGAACAAAAAATTCAAATACAATTAAAACCCATCATAACCGTGTTCAAGGAATTCAAGAGCTTATTGCAAAAGGCATGATAATTGAGCCGATAAAGGATTTGTACAAAGATGAGGTTAGAGCAATCGGTAAAAAACTAGGCTTGGACGATGAACTTGTTATGCGTCATCCTTTCCCAGGTCCTGGACTTTCTATAAATGTTTTGTGTTCAAACGGAATTATGTCTGATGCTGATAAAGCTGAATATGAAAATGCAAAAACGGAATTTGAAGGCATAAAAGTTGATCAATTCTGCGAGGATTGCACAAAGAATATGCAGAAACTTGTTCTTCCTGTAAAGTCTGTTGGTGTTCAAGGTGATTTTAGAACATATAGATTCCCTGCGGTGTTGAGTTTTGAAAAACTGGAGAATGGTTTTTATCATATTCCAAAAAAGTGGGAGAAAATAGAAGCCGCTTCTTCAAATATTACAAACAAAGCTTCCTTGTTGAACAGAACTGTAATTCGTTTATGGCAGAATCCAGAAATTAGCGATTCTGATATGAAATTGCAGGAAGGTTATTGCGACAAACAAAGGTTGGATCAATTAAGGGAAGTTGATGACATCATGCTTTCTGAACTTCACAAAAACGGTTGGTATGAAAAGATTTTCCAGCATTTAACAATTGATTTGCCATACGCTAGTTCACCAAAACGAGCTTCCTTTGTTTTGCGTCCAGTTTGTTCAGAAGATGTAATGACAGCAAGATTCGCTCATCTACCATTAGAAATGTTGAATACAATAATAGAAAAAATCTCCAAGTTGGATTTTGTTGACGCCTTATACTTTGACGCCACAAACAAACCCCCTGCAACATTTGGGTGGGAGTAAACTGGAAAGAATAACAAGTAGTTAGACCAGTTTAGTGTCACACTGGTTGGTGAAGGCGTAGCCAGAAAACTCAGTTCTACAATTAGCTGTAGAAAACATAAATTGGATAGCAAAACAAAGTAGCTAGACCAATTTCAATTAATTAGTGCTAAACACTAATTAATTCACTGGTTGGTGTCACATTGATATCAAGGGCTTGGATTTCGAAAGCTAACGGTGAAGAAGTGTATATTTCAGAACCCGCTTACAATGAACAAGTGTTTATTTTGGTGAAAACGCTCTGAGAACAATAGCTTTAATGACGCTAATACTGGTGTTTTAGTATTGCTTTGCACTACACTTGTCTATTCTGTTTGATTTTGTATTGACTTGGCAAATGTAAATTGATTTCTTCCATTATTCTTGGAATAGTAAAGTGCCTCGTCTGCTTTTTGCATCAATGTGGAATATTCAAAGCCAAAGTAACTTGTACAAGCAATGCCACAACTACAGGTAATACGTACATTTCCTTTTTCGTTATGATAATCAGCTTGAAGCTTATCAATCAGCCAGCTCATTTTTCCACGTAAAGTTTCTACTGGTATGTTTTTTACAAATATACAGAATTCGTCCCCACCAAAACGTGAGATAATGTCATAATTAGAAAAAATAATCTTTAATTTATCAGCGGCTTCACAGATTGCTTTATCTCCAGTCATGTGACCCAATGTGTCGTTTAGGTTCTTGAAGTGGTCCAAATCAATAAAAACAATAGCATGATTTTCATCTTTCATAGAATGAATTGATTCGTTTACAAGGTGTTCAAAAGCCTCTTTATTGTAGAGTCCGGTCAATTGGTCAAGTTGGGCTTTCTTTATCAGATGTTCACGCTCAATCATTTTGTCGTTTACGTCACGAATCAAACCGATGACCGTTGCAACTGAATTATCTTCAGCAAGAAGTGGATACTGTAAGATTTCAAACCATTTCAGTCCTTCATTATGGCATTGTAGTTTAAGCTGGGTTATTACAGGCTCTTTTTTGGTGTTCATAGAGCGAGTGTCTTGTCTTAATTTTTCAATGTCGTCAGAAGATGCCTTCCACATGGAACCAAACTGTTCAACAGGGGTTTCTGATAGTTTTTCTGGAAGAGTCCAACCAAATTTTTCAAAGAAGCTGGAAGATGTTGTAATTGCTCCAGTCTGAAGATTTACTTCATAAAAAACTTCTTCTACTGTATTTAGAATCAATTCTGTTCTACGGTTTTCAATTCTTAATTGTTCAAGAAGTTTGTTTTGCTCTGTTATATCCATGATAACGCAATAAAGCTCTTTGTGATTAATTCCTCTTTCTCCTGTTGTACAGTTGAATAAAGCTGGAACATATTCACCATTAGTTTTCATAACGCGTAATTCTATGGATAGTTCGTATTCATCAGACTCAATAGCTGCATGCAGTTTTCTCAAATCATCAGGATGAACGTATGCAAGGTAAGATCCGCCTTTTGAGGATTCAAAATCTTTACGAGTGCATCCAATCAATTCAAGAAAGCCGTCATTTGCAAAAGTAATCTCCAGTCCTTTGTTCTTCTTTAGAACAATAACACCGCCTTTGATGTTGTTTGTGATGTGGCGTAGCTTCAACTCGTTTTCTTCAATTGATTTACGAGCTTTTGTTTGAACTCTGTTTATATAGATTAAAGAGGCAAGGATTGCAATCAGAAGAATCACAAAACAAATCACTTGAGTGCGGTACAAATATATAAAATCAGAAAAACTGTATTGATATTTATTTTTCTGCATATAGTCATTGATAATTCTGTCTTTGCTGTCGTTGGAAATATTCGTCATTGATTTGTTCAGAATGGAAGTAAGCAAGACAGATTCTTCTTCTGGAACCATTGTTTTAAAACAAATGTTGGATGTAATGCCTTCGATCGGCAAAAGCTCTATGTCTTGATTACGTGGGTTGGAAAGAATTATTTCCATTGAATAACGGTCATGCAACAAAAAGTCTGCCGAACCTTTATGAATGGCATCAATACATGCAGAAATTGATGGATATCGTACAAATTCAAAATTAGGGTACAATTCCTTCCATGCTGAAATTTGAGCTTCAGTATTAGATACAACTGCAATTTTAAGGTTTAATTCTGTATTAAATGAAGTGTCTTTTAAGCCTGCAAAATATTTTATGATTTTAAGGTAGCTGTTTGAAAACTGAGTGTCATGCATTTGGTGTTCAGATGTGTTTTCAACTCCAGAAACTAAAGAAATATTATTTTCTTTGATGAAAGATGAGATATCTTGTGAAAAAGGAATTGGAAAATAAGAGAATTTCAAACCTGATATTTGGGCTATCTGTTCAAAAAGAGTGCGACCGATACCGTCAATTTGACCAGTTTCATTATTCACATAAGAAAAAGGAACGTATTTTGCACCACAGGCTACATTCAAAGTGCCACATTTTGCAATATAGTCAATCTCCGCTTTAGATAAAGGAAGATTCTCAAAAGATGCAAAATATTTGGAGTTCAACTGATGTTGTAGACCTGGATGCACAGAACTAACTTCATCAATACTCTGATTCAAAAGACTTACCAAATGAGAAGCTCCTGGACTGAGCATGTAATAAACTTGG
>CAYFND010000009.1:0-24223 GCA_964344405.1 uncultured Treponema sp.
CGATCTTCAAGAGCAAATTCTGACATTGAATCAGTTATAGTTTTAACACCTACAGTTTTTGAAGGAATTACAGAGTTGTTGAGGTACAAGTCAAAAATGTTTTTGAAGTTGTCTGCATATTTAAATGAAATTGTTTTTGTTGCATCTGATGCTAAGTCAATGTTGTTGTTTTTGAATTCATAATAAATTGGAAGGTTTGCAAGGTGAGTCTGCCATCTCCAATCTTCGCCAGCTTTTAATGATGTAGAAGCAAATACACCTTTTACCCCAAGTGCAGCTGCATTCTTTTGCATATCTACAACAATTTCTTGTAGTTTAGCAAAGTTGTTGATTTCATCCATGCTTGTATAAGCTGTTGATTTGAAAGATGAAGCGAAATATTTGTCTGTAATAGCTTTGTTGTAAATGATTCCGTAACCTTCAACAACGTAAGGAATTCCATAAACACCGTTTCCACTTGAAATACAAAGTGATTTGTCTGATAAGTGTTTGTAAAGTTCAGTTTGTGATAAATCAGCACAGAAATCTTTCCAGTTTGCATATCCTCTAGGTCCGTTGATTTGGAATAGAGAAGGTGCATCTTTTGTTGACATTTTAGACATTAATGTTGATTCGTAAGAGTTGTTAGCAGCTGTTTCAATGATTACTTTAACACCTGTTTCTTTTTCATAAATTGTAGCGAGTTCTTGATAGATGTCTGCAGCTTCTGGTTTGAAGTTTAAATAACGAACAGAGCCTACTTTTGTGGATTTTTCTCCACCGCAAGAGATAAATGCAAACAAACTTGCACCAATCATAACTGAAGAAATGATTTTTCTTAAAATTTTCATTTTTTTCCTCCTAATGAAAAAAAACTTTTTAGGTTGGAAACGTTTCCAACAACTTGTTATAAATAGATTACTATGGAATTTTTATTAGTCAAGAAAAAAAGTAAAAAAAATGTAAAAAAAAATAAAAAAGGGCATTTTTTGTTAAAAATGCCCTTTTAAAACTTATTTTAAGAAATTATTGAACGCTAAAAAGTAAATCTTCATAACTTGGGAACGGTTTGAATTCATCTCCAAGAAGCGGTTCAATTTGATCAGCTACAGCACGAACTTCTGCCATTGTTGGAATAACCAAGTTCTTGTAAGATTTTGCCATTTCTAATAAATCTGCAATTTCTTTTGTTGCAATATGTTTTTTACTAAGTTCTTCAGCTTTTGCAGAAAGCTCGTCAACTAGATTCTTTAATGTTATAAGAATTTCATTTGATGTATTGCAAGTTAAATTCAACTTGTTCAGTCGGTAAGCTGTTTCAGAAATTACCTGCATATATTTAAAAGTAGAAGGAATGATATTTTTGTTTATCATTTTCAGCATTGTCTCAACTTCAATATTCAAAACCTGGCAGTATTTTTCAAGTTTTACATCAAGGTGGGTTTGCATTTCTGCTTCTGTGTAGATTCCCATTGTTGTGTAAAGCTCGATATTCTTTTTATCCAAGTAATGAACCATTGCGTCTGGAAGTGTGTTGTAATTGCATAAACCGCGTTTTTCTGCTTCTTTAATCCATTCGGCTCCATATCCGTTACCGTTGAAAATGATTCTTGAATGTTTTTTGATTTCACGTTTAAGCAAATTCTGCAAATCAAGGTCAAATTGTTTTGAATTTTCCAGCTCGTCTGCAAAAGATTTGAGTGTGTATGAAAGAATTGCGTTCAACGCGGTGTTTGGACCAGAAATTGAAAGTGCCGAACCGACAGAACGGAATTCAAAACGATTTCCTGTAAATGCAAAAGGCGAAGTTCTGTTTCTATCAGTTGAATCTTTTGGGATTGGAGGAAGGACATCAACACCAATGGACATTTTTGACTTCTGTTTTGAATCATAACTTGTTCCGTCAACTATTGACTTTAAGATTGCATCCAATTCATCACCAAGATAAATTGAAATAATGAAAGGAGGCGCTTCGTTTGCTCCCAATCTGTGGTCGTTACCGGCTGAAGCAACTGAGCAACGCAGCAAATCTTGATTTTCATCAACCGACTTAATTACAGCTGTTAAAAAGAGTAGGAATTGTGCGTTTTGTAAAGGAGTTTTACCTGGTGAAAACAAGTTCTCACCCAAATCTGTTGAAAGCGACCAATTGTTATGTTTTCCACTTCCGTTTACACCTGCAAAAGGTTTTTCATGAAGCAGGCAAACTAGTCCGTGCTTTCGGGCAACTTTCTTCATTACTTCCATTGTCAGCTGATTTTGGTCTGCGGCAAGGTTTGAAGTTGTGAAAATAGGAGCCATTTCATGCTGAGCCGGTGCTACTTCGTTGTGTTCTGTTTTAGAATAAATTCCAAGCTTCCAGAGTTCGGTGTTCAAATCTTCCATGTATTTAATTACACGTGGTTTGATTGCAGCAAAGTACTGGTCGTCCATTTCTTGACCTTTGACTGGTTTTGAACCGAATAAAGTTCGTCCTGTCATCTTTAAGTCCATTCTTTGCTGATAAAGTTTTTCATCAATCAAAAAATATTCTTGTTCAGGGCCCATTGTTGAAACAACGTGTTTAGCATTATTTCCAAAGAGTTTTAGAATTCTCAACGCTTGATTATTTAGTGATTCCATTGAACGTAAAAGAGGAGTCTTTTTATCCAAAGCTTGACCGGTGTATGAACAGAAAGCTGTTGGAATACAAAGTGAATGGTCTTTTATAAAAGGATATGACGTCGGATCCCAGACTGTATAACCTCTAGCTTCAAAAGTTGAGCGTTTTCCTCCAGATGGAAATGAAGATGCATCTGGTTCACCCTTGATAAGTTCCTTTCCAGAAAAGGACATGATGATCTTTCCGTCTGCAGAAGGAGTTATGAAGCTGTCATGTTTTTCTGCCGTGATTCCGGTCAATGGCTGAAACCAATGTGTATAGTGAGTTGCGCCTTTTGAAATTGCCCATTTTTTCATGGCGTTGGCAACTTGATTTGCAATTTCTGAGTTTAGAGGTGTTCCTTCAGTTAAAGTTGTTGTTAATGTTGCATAGGTTTCTGAAGGAAGAAGCTCCTGCATTACCTTTTGATTAAAAACCATGCTTCCGAAAATCTCTGGTACATTGATCACAGATTCTTTTACTTCTGACATAAATTCTCCTAAAAAGATTATTTAAAATAAAAAAGGCGATGTGACTCCTCAAAAAGAAGTCACATCGCCATTGATGTAATAAAAATAAAATATATTTTTTTAGCTAAAATGTCAATCAGAAGAGCTTTGAGATGTTTTCAATTAATCTTTCTGGTGTAAGTGAAAAGCTTTCTGGATTTTCCATGCTGCTTGCTGTTGAATGTGATAAAACCGCCGTTATCGCAGCTTCTTTTGAGCTGTAATTCTGTGCTAGAAGTGAACCGATTAAACCCGCTAAAACATCACCTGAACCAGCTTTTGCCAAGTTCTGACTGCCTAAATTACAAATATAAAAACTCTCATCGGAAGAAATAATTGTATTTGCGCCTTTCATTACAAGTGTGATTTTTTGGAAGGTTGAATGAAACTCTTTCGCTATCTCCATCCTATTTGAAATTATTGCCGAAATGTCATCATCAAAACTTGAAATGCCGCATAATTTACACAAAGTTAATAACTCCTTTGGATGAGGTGTTAGAACTATCCGTGCATTTTCTACTGAAGATAATTCAAGCAGCAGGTTCTTTATATTTTTGTAGGAAAACAAATCGGCATCAATAACACAAGCGGGATTTTTTGCGTGAAAGAACCAACTTTTGAATAAATCAATCATTTTTAAAGAAGAAGAACCAATTTCGTTCAAATTTCCAAGTCCGCAACCAATAACAATACTTGTTGTTTTTGCAGGAATCTCTGAAGAGATAATTAATTCTGGTGATATTTTGAATTGATTTATGTTTGAATTGTCAGAAGGAAGCAAGGCAACAATTCCAGAGCCAAAATGAAGGGCTGTTGTAGCACTTAAAATTGAAGCGCCTGTTCTTTCACCAGAAATGACCGTTGTATATCCAAAAGTTCCTTTATTAACTGATTTTTCCTTTCTGAAAGGCAGATTCATGTCGCTTTTTTCTAAAAGAAAAGCGTTTGTCTTGTCGATTGATTCAAAATATTTTCTGGATAAGCCCAAATCTGCAACAACTATTCTTCCAACGTAGTTTTTTGCGTCATCACAAAGAAGGGCGGTCTTCAAACTTCCCATTGTGACAGTGACATCGGCTTTAAAGGCGGTTCTTGTATTCTTGCAAAGTCCTATGTTGCCAAATTTATCTATTCCAGAAGGAATATCACACGCAATTTTAATGGAAGGGCTGGAATTTGCATGGAAAATTAAATCGGCAATTCTTTCTTCAATGTTGCCGTGAAATCCTGTTCCGTAGATGCAATCAACAATAATAGAACAAGACTCCAATTCAGAATGGAGTGAATCTTCAGTGATGAATTTTATATTTAGTTTTTGGGCAATCTCATATTCTTTCTTGGCTTCAACAGAAACAGGTCCGTCTATTACAAAAACAAGGACGTTCAAATAATCTTGTAATAATCTTGCTGATGCAAAACCGTCTGCACCGTTGTTGCCTTTTCCACAAAGAAAAATCACTTTATCATCTTTGCTTTGAACATATTCTAAAACCTGATTTTTAATGGCGACGGCTGCATTTTCCATCATCAAAAAATCAGGTAGAGATAAATTTTCTTTAATTTGTTTTTCAATAGAACTAGTTTCTAAAAAAACTTTCTTCATAATTCTATAAATAACTACAAAATAAAGTTATTTACAAGTGTTCCCATGTGGTCAACATAATCTTTGTTTGAACTTGCTGCAGAATCCACTTTTGAAATTGAATCTTGAAGGTTTGAAGAAGAAATAAGACTGTCTGAAACAGCGGAAACTGTTGAACGAGATGCTTTTACAACATCAGCCATAAGTGAGTGAACGCTTTCCGCATTTTCACTTTCTTTTTCCGACAGTTCCTTTATTGACTGAATGGCGCTGACAACTTCATTTGTTGACTTCATTGTTTCTTCAGCACCGATTTTTTGTTCTTCCATTGCATTTGTAATTGTGCCAACAAGCGAGTTTGTCTCGTTGATTTTATCTGTAATTTCATTGAAAGAAACACCTGCAACACCAATTGCTGTAACTCCGGCTTCAATTTTTGAAATCATATCTTTGATGTGGTCTTGAATATCATGTGTACTCTTTGCAGAAGAATTTGCCAAAGAACGAACTTCATCTGCAACAACGGCGAAACCTCTTCCAAATTCTCCGGCATGAGCCGCTTCAATTGCGGCATTCATTGCAAGCAGGTTTGTTTGAGATGCCAGTTGTTGAATAATTTTTACCATTTGTTGAACCTCAGAAGATGAAGTCTGGATTTCATTCATACTTTTGATTGCTTTCTCTACAGCTTCATTACCCTTGGAACTAGTTTCTGAAAGTTGAATGGATGTTTCAGCCGCTTTTCTTGAGATATTGGCAACAGAAGCAATATTTTCGTTCATTTCTGTAATTGACGCTGATGTTTGCTGCATAGAAGAAGCTTGTTCAAGAATATGTTTCTTTACAATTTCAACATCATCGGCAAGATTTTTAATATTATCGTTGGCACTGTTAATCAATTTTTCTTGCTGAGTGCTTGAATTATTTATGTGATTAAAAGACAGTGTCATTTCTTGAAGAGCTGTAGAAGCATCTGTTACCGCGTTTGAAATCGTGTCGGCAGAATTTGTTATATCAACAGAACCGCCTTTGATTTCGCTAATAATTGATGAGAATTGATTCATTAAATCGTTGATTGTTGCGTTCAAAAGTCCAAAGTCATCAATCATTGTGATTCTGATTCTTGATTTTAAGTCGCCAGTTTTTGCAAGACCTTCCACAAGGTTTGAAGTTTGTTTAATTCGTTTGTTCAAGCTGCTTATTACAGATTGAGCTGGAATTGCACAAATAATCCAAGAAAAGAGGAAGCAGACAACGCCTTTTTGAAAATAATATGGCAGCATATCTGGGGAATAAGGAACTCCGTGATTCAATTTATAGAAAAATCCATAAGAAGCTGAAAACATATTGATTAAAGTAAAAATTAGAATTGCAGCAATAACTAATTGCAGGCTTAATCCAACATTAACTCCCCTTTGTTTATCAAGGCCTTCAAAATTCTGAACATTTAATAATTCTCTAGGTTTTGTTAAAAGTGAGTTCAAAATGTAAACAGTTGTAATAACGGAAATCATTCCAAAAGAAATTGCTTGAAGCATAATCATACAAACTCTGGAAAGTTCAAATTCAACAGAGCCGTTAATAATTGGAATCATGATTGCTAAAAATTGACCTACAACAAAACCTAAAATATTTGCAGAAACTGTTAAGATGTACATTGTTTTATAGCTCATCAAACAAGAACCTACTTCTTCTTTTGTAGCTGGTTCACCGCCGTTTTTGATTCTTGTAATAACTCTGTCAAACGGCTTCAAGATTTTATAAGCAATTGCTAAAACAACAACCAGAACAATATTAGTTAGGAGGGTGATTACAAAAAGACTGCTGGAACCTATATCTTGTTGTAATGAGTCATAAACAAAATACAAGGAAAAACAACGTAAAAGGAAAGCGTAAACATTAGTTACGATAAACATCAAAACTGCATAACTTGAAAATACAGACATAAATTGTACCTCGTGAAATTAGATTGTTACTTTAAAAAAATCAGACCCAAAAGACCAACTGGCACTAGATAGAATGCGAACCAGTATAAATTGCCTTTTTTAATTACTTTCATTAATAATGTGAGTGCTAAGTATCCCACAAAAAAAGCAGATAGACAACCTACTAAAATCGGTAAAAAGCCAATTGATTGTGTCATTTCACCTAAATCTTTTAGTTCCAATAAGAATGCGGCGAGAATAGCTGGAATAGAAACGATAAATGAATACTCACCGGCGCTCTCCCTGTTCACTCCAGAAATTAATGCTCCTGTAATAGTTGAACCACTTCTGGAAATTCCCGGTAGAGTTCCAATTCCTTGCATAAATCCAATCACCAAAGCTTGTTTTTTGCTTATTGGTTTGTTTGAAATCTCTTTTTTTGCTAGTTTTTTCTCATAAAATTTTGAGAAGAGTAAAAAACAAGCTGTAATTAAAAATCCTACACAAGTCAATTTGATTGGCATATCTTGAATAAATTTGCTGGAAATCAAACCCAAAACGCCAGTCACAACAGTAGAAAGGATAACGGCAATTATTGTTTTTCTTGCAAATTCTTCGTTTCCGGTCAGACAATCATCTGTTGAAGTTGTGGATGCAGTTGAATTTTCAGCAATAGGTTTTCTTGCAATCCATCTGAATAAATATTTAAATAACAAAACGATTTTCTTTCTAAAAAAGATGACTACAGCAAAAAGAGTTGCCAGATGAAGGAAAATATCAAATAGAATTGGTACTTCTGATAAGTGCAGCAAATTTTGAGCTACAGCTAAATGTCCAGAAGATGAAATAGGCAAAAATTCAGCAATTCCTTGAAGAACTCCTAATAAAAAACTTTGCAATACTGTCATTTTTACACCTCGAATTTTTCTATATTATAATAAATTCGATTGATAAAAAACTATGATTTCTTGATTAATTTTATATTAATTTTCTGTTTGACTTATGATTCATCTATTCTATTATTGAATTATGAAGTTAGAAAAAATTGATAACAAGTTGATTATAAAAGACGGTTTTATGACAACTTTGATTGAACCTTGTGGTAAAGATTCAGTCAGAGTTAGAGCAACAATAGAACGCAATATGGACAAAAATGATTGGGCTTTGGATGAATATGTTGAAAATCACAGTGAGCAAAAAGCTGAAATCAAAATTGAAGATGTAGAAATCCTTGAACCTTGGTACAAAAATTATCCGAATCCAGAAGAACATGTTCAAAAGTTTCAAATTGGAACATTAAAAAACGGCCGGATGATTGTAAAAGTGAATTTTGAAGGATGGATTTCATTCTATGATGGTGAAAAATTACTTCTAGAAGAATTCTGGCAGAATAGAAGGCGGATAGACAGATTTTGTATTCCAACCAATCTTGATGCCCGTGAGCTCAAACCTAACTACCAGTCGTTAGATTACAAAGCGACAGTAAGATTTGCTTCTTATGACGATGAATGCTTGTATGGAATGGGTCAATATCAAGATGGCCATTTGAATAAAAAAGGTTCTTTTCTGGAGTTGGCACAAAGAAACTCTCAATCTTCAGTACCGTTTGTTATTTCAAGCAGGGGTTATGGATTTTTGTGGAATAATCCTGCTGTTGGAAGTGCATCTTTTGCAACAAATGGAACAACTTGGACGGCTTCAAACACCAAAAAAATTGATTATTGGATTACAACAGGAACTCCAAGTGAAATTGAAGAAAATTACACAGAAGTTACAGGCCGGGCTCCAAAAATGCCGGATTATGCAATGGGATTTTGGCAGTGCAAGCTGAGGTATTCAAATCAAGATGAAGTTTTAAAAGTTGCAAGGGAATACAAAAAGCGGGGCTTGCCGTTAAGCGTTATCGTCATAGACTTTTTTCATTGGTCAATGCAAGGCGACTTTAAATTTGATAAAGAAGATTGGCCTAATCCAGAAGAAATGGTGAGCGAATTGAAGAAAATGGGAATCAAATTGATGGTTTCTGTTTGGCCTACAATTGACGAAAGAAGCGAAAACTATCAAGAGATGGCAGAAAAAGGACTTTTGATTGGTTTTGCTAAAGGTCAAGGATTTAACATGGATTGGATGGGTAACACAGTCTTCTTTGACACAACGAATCCAGAAACTCGTAAATACGTTTGGCAGAAATGTAAAGAAAATTATCTTTCAAAAGGAATTGATTTATTTTGGCTTGATGAAGCGGAACCTGAATATGGAATCTACGATTTTGAAAAGTTTAAATATCATATTGGAAGTGCTTTGGAATGTTCAAATATTTATCCAAAGTTTTATGCGAAAGGATTTTATGACGGCTTGGTTGAAGAAAAAGTTGAAAATCCAATCAGTTTGGTAAGATGCGTATGGGTTGGCAGTCAGAAATATGGAACTGTAGTTTGGTCTGGAGACGTGCATTCAGACTTTAAATCGCTGAAAAATCAACTTCAAGCAGGATTAAGCATGAACATCGCGGGAATTCCTTGGTGGACAACTGACATTGGTGGATTCTTGGGCGGTGATATTTTGAGTCCTTCTTTTAGGGAATTAATTGTCCGTTGGTTTGAATGGGCTGTATTCTGTCCGGTTATGCGCCTTCATGGTGAACGCCCGCCGTTCAAAAAGCTAGAAAAACAATATCACGATGTCCGCGGTTATCAAGTAAAGCAAATGGAAAGCGGTCAAGATAATGAAGTTTGGAGTTTTGGTGAAGATGTCTATTCAATTCTAACGAAATTGCTGGAATTAAGGACAAGGTTAAAGCCGTATATCGCTCAAATCATGGAGAAAGCGCATTCTTGTGGTGAACCAGTGATGAGGCCGTTGTTCTATGATTTTGCCACTGATTCAAATGTTTACAAAATTGAAGATGAATATATGTTTGGCTCAAAACTTTTGGTTTGTCCTGTAACAGATGAAGGTTGCACTGAACGAAATGTGTATCTGCCAAAGTTGGATGATGAAAAATGGATTGATTGTGCTTCTGGAATTGAATATGAAGGTGGAAGGACTCTAACTGTAAAAACTCCGCTTTCTTTAATACCAGTTTTCTCGCGTGGTCAATTTGATATAAAAATCTGGTAGCTTATTCAGAATCCTTCAAGTTTACAATTTCTATTTTGTCGTTAATTCCATATTTGGATTTGTAAGCTTGAAGATTTTTTTGAATACGTTTTTCTGTAATATCCGCAATTGAATCAAATCCTTTCTCAAATGCAACCTGGCTCCCTTTTTTAGCTGTTTTCGCGCCATTCTCGTAAATCCAAGTTTTTTCATCTTTTTGAATCAAAATGCACTTTCTTTTTCCGTCATCAATTTGATTCATCTCTAAAACCGATTCAAAAGTCGTGCCGCTTCCGGCAAAAAAATCCAGAATCAAAGCGTCCTTTTTTAGGTTTGTAATAAATAGAAGATGTTTTATCAATTCTACAGGTTTTGGATTATCAAAGAGCTTTTTCTCGCCAAGAATTTCATCAAGATGATTTTGCGCCTGTCGTGTAGATTCCATCCCGGTGATAATATTTTTGGGTATAACAGAAGACTCTGTATTGTTAAAAATCTTTAAACGGGGAACTTTATTGTATGTTGGAGCCGCTCCAAAAAAAATCTGTTTGTTTTGGAGATATTTTTGCATTTCTTCTTTAGAAACCAACCATTGTCTTGTCCATTCAATTTTTGAAGGTGAAACGATTGTGTAAAAATTTTTGTGGTTGGGATTTGACCTTTTCTCTGAAAATGAAATGCTTCCAGAAAACCAATTTCCCCTTGAATCACCATCTGGATTTGTTTTTGCCCAAGAAGAAATCTCCACATCGGTGAAAGGTTTTAGCTTTGACTTATTTTTTGCATAGCACAAAGTATGTTGTTCCATCGTTCTAGACCAAGTGTTCTTTTTCCCTTTTCCATGAAGCCACATAAAATCATTAATAAAATTGTCCTCATAAAAAATAAGGTCACATAAAATCTTTAAATAAAACAGTTCAGCTTGACCGATTGCTATAAAAATCACGCCGGATTCAGACAAAAGTTGCCTTGCCAGAATTAATCTTCTTTTCATAAAACTGAGCCAAGAACTGTGCTTGTAAGTGGAAGAAGAGAAAGTATCGTTATAAGTGAATGTATTTCCGGTGTTGTAGGGTGGATCAATATAAATAAAGTCAATTTTTTCATGAAGCTGTTTGTCCAGCAAGATTAACGATGGATAGTTGTCACCTTTTATTAAAAAATGTGTATCTGGTGAAGTGAAATCAGAGTCTGAATCGAATGTAATTTTTGATAATAATGAAGGATCGTCGTATTTTTCGGGAAAATCAGACCAATCAAGAGTGATGCTCATAACAAACCTGCTTGTAAGTTTAAAAAATTGAAAATATCTGTAAATTGACAGTAAACAGTTGTTTCGATAATATTAATTCACCGTGCCAACTTAGCTCACCTGGTAGAGCAGCTCCCTCGTAACGAGCAGGTACTCGGTTCAAGTCCGGGAGTTGGCTTTTTATTTATTTATATTTCCAGTTCTAGTGTCGTAAGTTCTCTTCATGTCAAGAATATTAAAAATCACAATGTAATTATCAAAAACTTCAATCTTTCTTTTTTCAACTAGTTTGTTAACTTCATCTCTAGTAACTTCTTGTGAAAGTCCAGCCCAATGAGCCAAATCTGCAATTGTAACATAGAATTTTCTTTGTTTGTCTGCTGTATTTTGGACAGGATTCATTTCATCAAGCATCAAGAAAACATCAGCTAATTTTGCCTGCAAATCTTTTGTTACAAGAATTCTAAATCTACGTTTTTGGTCATTGATTCTTTTGCAGAACAACTTTAACAAAATCAAAGCGATTTGAGGATTTCCTGTAATTAATAGAGAAAAGTTTTCTTTGTTGAATTCCAAGCATTTTACTTCACCAATAGCAACACAAGTTGCAGAACGAGGAGAACTGTCAAGAATTGCCATTTCACCAAAGAATTCACCATGCTTTAAGATGTCAAGATTTTTTGTTGAACCATTCACACATTTTACAAGTTGGACTTTTCCGTCTTGAATAAGATAGAAAGTGTCTCCCGGTTCATATTCAGAAATGATAACTTGTCCTGGTTCATATACTTTTGCAAAACGTTCAAATGCCGGTAGATTGAATAATTTTAGGACGTTTGTATTTTGTTCTGCATTATCACTTTTTTCGCTCATATTTTGCTTATAACTCATTTTTTGAGCTCTAAGTTTTGCTTCTGAATATAATTTTGCTATTTCTTCTTTTTTAGGAGTTTCAGGATATCTTTTTAAGAATTTCAAGTAAATATCACAACAAGAACGATACTGTTCATTATCAAAAAAACTTTTAGCAACTGCTAACATTCCTGATTGTTGATCTTCTTGAACATTATTTAAGATTGATTCTGTCTTGCGATGAATTTGTCTAAGTTGATTTGAAAAAACTCTTAGCATTTTTAAAATCAATTGTTGATTATTACAAAAAAGGTTTTCAAATTCTGCGATTGTTAGGGCTACTGCAACTGTTGGAACTAAAACTGTGGCAGTTTCTTCTCTTGCAAAATGACCAAGTGCTGATTTAACACCAAAGAACTCTCCGCTTTTTATCTGCTCAACAATAGGCTGTCCAGATTCAAAATCTGTGCTGGACAGAAGAACTGTTCCTTTTTGCATGATAAAAATACGTTCGTCATGATCACATTCAAAATAAATAATTGAACCTTTTGTATATAACATCGCTTTAGGCATTGTTTTTATTTCTCCTTAGGCAAGCATTACTAAAATAAAATGCAGATACATCTTACACTCTTAAGAATATTTTTGTAAGTATATCATAACGATTTGAATTATGCTATTCTATAATAATGATAGATTTACATGTTCACACAACAGCTTCTGACGGTCAGTACACCCCTTCTGAGATAGTAAACAAAGCTTTTGAAAAAAAGTTAACTTTAATAGCAATTACAGATCATGATACAGTTGATGGTTTGGATGAAGGTGAAGAAGAAGCTGAAAAACTAGGGCTTTTATTTATAAGGGGAATTGAGATTTCAATAAACCGTCCTGGTTGTGAATTCCATCTATTGGGGCTTGGATTAAAGCAAACTTCAGAATCATTAAAAAAATTAACAGCTGAAGTGATATCAAATAGATTTAAAAGAAATGAAGAAATAATTGCAAAGATAAATTCTTGCGGAATTCCAATAACTCATGAAAATTTACAAAGAGATTTTCCAAATACGGTGATTGGCCGTCCTCATATTGCTGAAGAATTAGTTAAAATGAAAGTTGTAAAAACTAGGCAGCAGGCGTTTGATCAATATCTTGCAAAAGATCGTTCTTGTTATGTTGATATAAAGGGTGCCGATTTTGATGAAGCCATTCAAGCAATAAATGAATCTGGCGGAGTTCCTGTCTTGGCTCATCCGATGTCATTATTTTTATCTTGGAGCAAACTTCCAGATTTTATTACAGATTTGAAGGAACGAGGCTTAAAAGGTGTTGAGGCTTATCATCCGGGGGCTCGTCGGGCAGAATGTTCTAGATTGGATGAATTGGCAAGGTCACTTGGTCTTATTATTACAGCTGGCAGTGATTTTCATGGTGAAAAAATACGTGCTGACAGAAGACTGGGACACACTTGTAAAGATAAAAAAATTGAAGATTCCTTTTGGTTTGATGAATTAAAACCAGCTCTTGAAAAAAATAATCAATAAATTTAAATAAATTTCTCAAAATAATTCCGAAAAAACTCAATCTGGAAAATATTACCTGTGAGGAAGAAGTTGTTTCCTTATGGAGTTATGAATGCAGATTTATTCGTTTTCCCCGTTTGGGTATGAAGGTTCGCTTGTTGCAGTGGAAGTTGACTTAAGGCGAGGTATTCCTGCTGTTGATATTGTGGGCTTGGCTGACGGAGCGGTGAAAGAGTCTAGGGAAAGGATGCATGCGGCGATAAGGAATTCTGGGTTTGAGTTTCCACAAGAAAGAGTTTTGATTAGCTTGTCTCCTGCGGATTTGAGAAAAGAAGGTGCAGGATTTGATTTACCGGTTGCCCTTGGGGTTCTTAAAGCTAGTGCGAGTGCCAAGAGTGAAAGCGGGTTCATTGATGAGCCGGTTCTTGTTATGGGAGAACTAGAACTTTCTGGAAAATTACGTAGTGTGAAAGGTATACATGCCGCTGTTTCTACGGCTGTGAGTTGTGGAATATTACGGTGTATTGTACCTATTCAAAATGCTGATGAAGCAAGAGAAGTAGCTGGGGCTGTTGTTTATGGTACTGATTCTTTAGAAAATGCTTATTCTGCGCTAAAAGATGTAAGTTTGTATTCTTCAAAAGCTACTTCTGCGGGAAATAATCTTCTTCCTCCTGATTGTGACCAAATTGATGATGTTTTCTTTCCAAAACTAACTTCTGGATATGAATTTGAGGAATTGAAGGGACAGGAAAAACTGATTAGAGGTTTACAAATAGCGGCTGCCGGCGGTCACAACATGATGGCTGTTGGTTCACCAGGATGTGGAAAAACGATGGGATTTCAAAAGTATCCTGCGATAAATCCCTGTCTTACGTTGGATGAATCTCAATCAGTAACAAGAATATGGTCTTTGGCTGGATTGATTAAACCTTCTGAATCACTGATAAGAATTCCGCCATTTAGAATGCCTCATCAGACTGCAACAATTGAAGGAATTTGTGGCGGAGGAATAAATTGCCGCCCCGGAGAGATTTCCTTAGCTCACAATGGAGTTTTATTTCTTGATGAAGCGGCTGAATTTAGAACATCTGTGTTACAAATGCTTAGAGTGCCTTTGGAATCTGGAAGTATTACTATTTGCCGTGCAGGTAGGTCAACTATATTTCCTGCCAATTTTCAACTGATGATGGCTGTAAATCCTTGTCCGTGTGGAAATTTTGGTTCAAAAACGAAATTATGCCTATGTAGTGCAAAATCAATAGAACAATATTGGAAAAAGTTTTCTGCACCTCTATTGGATAGAATTGACATCAGGGTGTTTGTGGAAAATGAATCTGATACAAATTATGAAGAAAGAAAGATTCTAAAAACGACAGATGAGATTAGAAGCGGTGTTGCAAAGGCAATAAAAATTCAAAGAGAACGCCAAAGCTACAAAAATGCAAAACTTTTACCAAATGATATACAAAAATATTGTTCACTTTCTGCGGAATGTAAGAAAATTTTAGAAAAAGCATCTTTACGATATGGATTTTCACCAAGAGCAGTTTCTAGCTGTATAAAAATAGCTAGAACAATAGCTGATTTAGAGGAAAGTCAAAAAATAAGGGAAAATCATTTAGAAGAAGCTATAGAATTCAGGAAGCTGTGTAATGGAATTGTTCCTGAATTATAAAAAAAAAATTACCGGAGATGAGACTTGAACTCATACACGATTGCTCGCGACAGATTTTGAGTCTGTTGTGTCTACCATTTCACCACTCCGGCGTGTTTGATTAATATATCAAAATGTTTGGGGTTTTTCAAGTGCATTTACATCGATATAATAATTATGTGAAAATAATTGCAAACTCATTTGTTGAAGCAAAACCAGAAACTGTGTTAAAAACTGTTTTTGGGTATGATTCATTTAGACCATATCAAAAAGAAATCATAACTGAAGTTCTAAAAGGCAAGGACGTTCTTGCCATAATGCCTACAGGTGGTGGAAAATCCATTTGTTACCAGATTCCCGCTTTAATCATGAAAGGAATTACAATTGTTGTATCTCCATTGATTTCATTGATGCAAAACCAAGTTGAATCTTTAGTTTCAGCTGGAATAGAATCTGTTTTTTTGAATAGTTCGTTATCTTTAAACTGCAGATTGGAAACGATAACGTGCTAAAAACTTTAAATGAATACAAAAAAGCAGAAAATGACATAATTAATGGAAAAATCAAGATTGTGTATGTTTCTCCAGAGGGACTTGCAACAAAAAGAATTCGGGATATTTTTTCTAATTCAGAGTTGAATGTCAGCTGCATCACCGTGGATGAGGCTCATTGTGTTAGTGAGTGGGGCCATGATTTTAGACCGAACTACATGGAGATTTTTACAATAAGGCAGCTTTTTCCCGATAGTGTGATGTTGGCTCTTACAGCAACAGCAACTGTTCAAGTTCGCCAAGACGTAATAAAAAACCTAAGGTTGAAAAATCCAACAATCTTTATCTCAAGTTTTAATAGAAGCAATATTTTTTTAGATGTAAAAGCCAAAAAAAATCCGATTGAGCAAGTTCTGGAATGTATACGTAATCACCTTGATGAAAGCGGAATCATTTATTGTTTTTCTAGACGGCAGGTTGATGAATTGACTGAACGGTTGGATGAACTTGGGTACTCGGTTGTCAGTTATCATGCAGGTTTGACTGATGAGGTGAGAGCTAAGAATCAAGATTTGTTTATTAAGGATCAAGTTCAAATAATCGTTGCTACTGTAGCTTTTGGAATGGGAATTGATAAACCGAATGTAAGATATGTAATAAATTATGATTTGCCAAAATCGTTGGAAGAATATTATCAAGAGATTGGACGGGCAGGAAGAGATGGGCTACCGTCATATGCGCTACTTTTATACAGTCCGGGCGACATTCATAAAATCAAATATTTTTTTAATGATATGTATGACAGTTCCAAGGCAGAAATCCTTCTTAACAGCATGATTTCATTTGCGACATCAGTTCAATGTAGAAGAAAAACTTTACTCAAATATTTTAATGAAGAATACGTTCCAACTGAAGAAAACAAAAACTGTTGTTGCGACGTTTGTGTTAATGGTGAAAAATCTCTTAGCGATGTCACAATTCCTGTTCAAAAATTATTATGCTGCATAATCAGAACTAAAGAAACATTCGGGGCCACTTATATAGTTGATGTTCTGCTTGGTTCTAGGCAAAAACGAATTCTGGACAACGGGCATAATATGATTTCCACTTGGGGAATTGGAAAAGAGCTTGCAAAAGATGAATGGTTTGAACTGATTGAACTATTGATTCTTAAAGATTATTTACGAAAAGAAGGCGATTATCACATTCTGGAAATAACTTCAAAAGGTCGAGATTTGCTCATTACAAGGGAGAAGTTATTTTTACCTATTGAAATTTCCAAAACCAGTATTGGTTATCCAAAATTAGCGAAAACTAAGAAAGCAGAGTTTATTCTTCATAAAAAAAACGAGATGAATATAGCTGAGAATAATAATCCTCCTGATGAAAAATATGAAAAAATTGTTGAAGAATTAAAAAAATGGCGAAAACGAAAATCAGAAGACTTGAATGTTCCGCCATATGTTATTTTTGGTGATAAGACTTTGATTGAACTTGCAAATAAAAGACCCAACACCAAACAAGCTTTATTAAATGTGTATGGCATTGGATCTGCAAAAGCGGAAAGTTTTGGAAAAATTATCCTTGAAATAATTTCTAGTTGCTAAAAAGTTTTCTACATTCTAGATAAAATCTTTTTTCGTCAGCTTCACCCATGGAAAAACTTTTTCTTGGAAGAGGTCCGCGAGAATTGATTGTATCAAAGAAGCTGTCTTTGATGATTGGCGGTAACAAAATCCCTGTTGAGTTTTCTTTTTTTCCAAGAGAGATAACTTCTTCTGTTCCATGGATATAATCAATTTCAATTTTATTCGCAGAATCAGTTGAATTATTTTTGATGAATTCGTCAATTTCGGGTTGCAGTTTTGAAACAGCAAGTTCTTTTATTTTTGTTTCAAGTAGAACATATTTTGTTTTTCCGTCTTGTTTGAAGATAAATCCAAAGTTAGCAGTTGAGTTTTTTACAGATTGTTTAAGTTCATCTTCTGTTGTAACTTCCTTTGGTGAACAAGCCAATTTTGAAGAGATAAAATCAATCAGTTTATTTGAATCAGCATTGAACAGAACTCTGTGAATCGGTTCAAAAGTTAATCCTTCATCATAAATGTTTACAATTTCTACAAGCGCAAATTTTACAGGATTTTCATTAATTTCGGCTTCTGAGGCACCTTTGTTTTGCAATTCTTTTTTGTATTCTTCCCAAACAGATTTTGCAGTTGCCAAAGAATGATTTCCATCTCCAACAGCAAATAGGAATGTTGAACCGTCGGGTTGTCTATTTTTTTCTGCAATCTTATTAAGAGATTCATTTAATCTTGTTAATTCTTTTTCATCAGAAACAGCCCATCCTGTAATAGACCCGCCGTTACTCATTAAATCGCCGCTGTAAATTGGTGTTGAAGCTTTTACATCTTTTCCTGTTTGTCCAACCAAAATGTCTTCTTTATCATCTACAAGAAGCATAATGTGAGGAAGTTCCAACGGAGCTCCAAGTCTGATTTTCATTCTTGGTGGAATTCTTTCAACAATTGTAGCTTCTGTCGCACGGATATTTGCTTTGCTAAATGGCTTCCACTCATAAGTGTCCAAATCAATTAAGGCAATCAAACCTTTTCTAGTTCTATTAAATGCAGTTTTGCGTTCTATATAAATAAATTCTTTTTTCTCGTCGTCAAATACACCATTTGAAATATAGTCTTTCATTGTTTTGTGTATTTTTGCAATGCGTTCTTCTTTTGATGAATCATTCAAATAAACTTCAGGTAGAATTAAATTGAGGGTTGAAGGTTTTGATGACGCATTTTTTTCAACATTTGCCCAATATTCTTTATCTTGAGTGTATTGATCACACGCAATTACAGACCACGATTTTAAATCAATCTTTTTTGGTAATAAAACCTCTGGAATTTTTATTCCTAAATCTTCAAATTTTTTCATAAGCCGAAGTATACAGTTTACAAATAAATTATGCTACAATTCTGCCTAATGGATAATGATTTCGGTTTTAGACAAGTTCAATCTCAATCTCAGCAACAAACATTCAAGCTTTCCCAACGCCAGATTCAAGCAATTCGTTTGATAGGAATGGGCTCTCGTGATTTAAGAAATGAAATCTACCGTAATGTTAGTGAAAATCCAGCTTTGGAAATTACTTCAGATGTGAAATCTCGTTCTGTTGACTCATTTGTTCAAAGGTCAAAAGACTTGGAGAAATATTCCTCATCATATTCCTCATCAGACAAAGCCGATTCTTTTCAACAGATTTTGGAAAGCAAGGAGAGCAGGGGTGAAACTTTGCAGCAACACCTATTAAGCCAGCTGAATCTAGTGAATCTATCAAAAGATGAATATGATTTGTCAAAAGCCTTGATTTATAACTTGGACAAAAACGGTTGTTATGGTTCCATGTTGTCTCCAATTTCACTTCTAGATAAAAAACGCCCGCTTCAAAATGAAAAAATGTTGGAAAGGTGCATAAATCGTATTCAACAAATGGATCCAGTTGGAACATGCTGTAAAACCTTGGAGGAAAGCCTTTTTGTTCAAGCAAAAATTGCGGGTGATGCCTCTGTGCTGACTTTGTTTTTGTTGGATAATCATCTTGATTTTGTAAATCCCCCAGTTCCAGAAAAAATTATGAGGAAACTGATTCAATTTAAAGCTGATTGGCACAAGAAAAAGTTTTCAACAGAAATTGAACTGGATAAACTTGATATAAACATTCAATCTGTAGAAGAGGCTTTAAAATATATTCTAAAGTTGAATCCTCATCCTGCATCGGAATTTATAAGTGACACAACAAAAGCAGATTTTGAAAAACCAGACATAGTATTAAAAATTCAACGAAAAGCGGAAGGAATTCAAGAAAGTGATTATGAAAAAGGTCTTGTAAAAGACGGAAGGGATTATCATTTTAAAATAACCCTCAACAACGAGGATATTCCTGAAGTTGGAATTTCTAAAGATTTTCAACAAAAATACCAAAGTAAAGAATTTGAAAAATATAGAATTGAATGTATGGACAAAGCGAAGAGTTTTCTTGGAAACCTTATTTACAGGCAATCCACAATAATTTTGCAAGGTTGTGCAATTGTTAATGCTCAAAAAGCTTTTTTTGAAAAAGGAATAGGAAATATAAATCCATTAACAAGAAAAGAAATAGCAGATGAACTTGATATTAGTGAATCAACGGTTTCTAGAATGACAGGCAAAAAAGACAGTCGTTATTTTCAGACAGATTTTGGTTTGTTTCCGGCGAGTTATTTTTTTTCATCAAGAATTACTTCAGATTCAGGAAAAGACCTTTCCGCAGAAGCAATACAGAATTTAATTATTGATATTTTGCAAAAAAATGAAGGTGTTGATATTTCAGATTCAAAACTGACAGAAATGTTGAATCAAAAAGGAATAAAAATTGCCAGACGAACAGTGAACAAATATAGAAATAAGTTGAATATAGACAATTCTTATTGTAGAAATAAAAAAGCACAGTTTTAAGATAAAACTGTGCTTCCTACCTAAACAAATGATTGTGTTAAGAAATTATTTTTCTTGAACTTTATCTTTTTCTTTTTTGATTTTGTTGTCTACAACGTCCATTAATTTGTTCAAGCCTGCAGCAAAGTCAAAATCTTCTGAAGTCAAATGAGCTTGTGTTCCCCATTTAAAATTGATTGTTGTATCAAAAGAATATGCTTTGTCGTGTTTTATTCTTAATATCAAATCTACAATAAGACTGTCTGCATAAGCAATTCTTTTCAATTTGGAATCTATCATTTCAGATTGTTTTTCTTCTAGTGTAAATCCTACTGGTTTAATTGATGATGTCATAAATATCTCCTTAAAGTGTTTTTTGTTCACAAGATGTAAACAGATGTCTTTATCATCATTTAAAGTATACAACGGAAATTTCTAAAAGACAAATGAATACTTATTGAAAATTTATCGGTGTATGTGTATAGTACTGTCATGGCAGATAAGAGATTTACTGTTTTAGATTTGCTCGATTTGGAACTTTCCGGACACGATGCTTTACATTTAAAGTGTATTGCTGGACGTCGAGGATTGCCAAGAGCAATTACTGTTCCTGAAATTAACCGACCTGGATTGGCTCTTTCTGGATTTTACGAATCTTTTGCCAGCAATAGAATCCAACTTTTTGGACGTGGTGAAACAGCCTATCTGAATCGCCTTCATAAAGAAAAATCTTTTGATACAATAAAAACCTTTTTTAATTCCCCAATTCCATGTTGCATTTTTACATATAATCTTGAACCTACTGAAGAATTCAGAGAAGAAGCAGAAAAAAGCGCTTGTCCTCTTTTACAAAGTGATTTAACGTCAACAGAATTCTCAAACAGATTGGTTCGTGCTTTTTCAAATGTTTTTGCCCCAAGAAAGACTTTACACGGTGTTTTGGTTGAAGTTTATGGTATAGGAATTTTCTTAACAGGACATTCCGGTGTTGGAAAAAGTGAAACAGCTCTTGAACTTGTAGAACGAGGTCACAGACTTGTTGCAGATGATATTGTAGAAATTAGATGTGTTAATGGTAACATCATTTTGGGAAGAGGTGCCAACACTTTAATAAGTCACCATATGGAAATTAGAGGTTTGGGCATTATCAATATCTCGCAACTTTATGGTGTTGGTGCAATTAGAGACCAAAAAGAAGTTCAAATGATTGTTCAGTTGGAAGACTGGGATTCAAGTAAAGCTTATGATAGACTTGGAACTGACCAAAAATACAAAGAACTACTTGGTGTAAAAATCCCATTTATAGAAATTCCTGTTAGACCGGGACGAAACCTTCCAATTATTATAGAAGCTGCAGCTATGAATGAAAGATTAAAGAATATGGGTTATAATTCAGCTCATGATTTCAATCAAAACGTTCTTAAATGGATAGAATCAGGTGAAGCTCAAGCTGCTTATTACGGCAATGATGATTCATACTAAAATACAAAAGACAGAATACTGTCAAGGATAAAGAAAATGGTAGAAAAAATTCTAACTGTAAAAAATAGAGCAGGAATTCATGCAAGACCGGCAGCTATTATTGCTCAAACTTCAAGCAAATTCCAAAGTGAAATCACTTTAGAAAGAGAAGATGCAACAGTTAATGCAAAATCCATAATGGGTGTAATTACAATGGCAGCTGGTTATAACACTCAACTTACTTTGAAAGTTGAAGGTCCGGATGAATCTGAAGCTGCTGCGGCTATAGAAGGTTTATTTGAGAGTAAATTTGAAGAAGACTAATTATTCATTTAATCAGGAGGAATTGAGATGAAACAGATAACAGATCGTCAAAAAGAAGTGTTAACTTTTATTTCTGATTTTTCCGAAGAAAACGCTTTTCCACCGACAGTTAGAGAAATAAGTGAAAATTTTGGCATTTCATTAAGAGCTGTTCAAGATCATATTACAGCCTTGCAAAAAAAAGGATATTTATCTCAGTGTCAAAAGCGTTCTCGTTCAATTAGAGTCTTATCAGATTGTAGAGAAAAAGAACCAAAGTTATATGTAGGAAAAGTTCCTCTTTTGGGAACTGTAGCAGCAGGAAAACCTTTACTTTGTGAAGAAAATCTTGATGGATATGTAAATTTAACAGAACCGTTTGTTCGTCCAGGAAAAAACTATTTTGCATTGCGAGTTCGTGGAACAAGTATGATTAATGCTGGTATTTTGGAAGGTGATTTAGCAGTTGTTGAACAATCAAGTACAGCTGTTGATGGACAAATTGTTGTTGCTGTAATAGAAGATGCAATTACCTTAAAAAGATATTACAAAGAATCTACAAGGGTAAGACTTCAACCAGAAAATCCTGCCTTTCAAGCAATTTATTGCCAGGATGTTAGAATCGTTGGTATTCTTTCTAATATTGTAAGAACTTACTAGAATATGGCTGCTCCCATTTATTTATTTACCGGCCCTGAAGCTGGTGAAAGAAACGATGAAATAGCAAAAATAAAGAAATCTCTAAAACAAAATTATGGCGAGATTGATGAACACTTGTTCTTTCTTCAAGAAACATCTTTAGACAAAATAATGACAATCCTTCAAAGTGGAACACTTTTTTCATCTGCGGTGTGCATTATTTGTAGAAATGCAGAATTGTTAAAGAAAAAAGATGAGCTTGCCATGATTGATGAATGGTTAAAGTCAGAACCAGTTGAATCATCAGTTTTAATTCTTGTTTCCGATGATATTTCTGTTGATTCAAAGTTGGAAAAACTAATTCCCGCTCAAAACAAAAAGAAATTTTGGGAGATGTTTGAAGATAGAAAGCTCCCTTGGATTTATGACTTCTTTAGGAAGAATTCCTATTCTATTACAGAAGATGCCGCTGAATTAATCCTTGAAATGATAGAAAACAATACAGAATCATTAAAACAGGGATGTTCCAGATTCTTTTTGTGTTTTCCAAAAAATCATGAAATAACAAGTTCTGAAGTTGATGCAATTCTTTCTCACAACAGGGAGGAATCCGCATTTTCTCTATTTAATAAAATTTCTGATAGTTCAAGTTCGTCACAAAAAAGATTTGAAGACGCAGTAAATATTTTACAAAAAATCCGCCTTTCAAAAAATTCATCATCCGTAATGTTGATTGCGGGGCTTACATCTTGTTTTAGAAAGCTTTCTTTATGGCATAAAATTTATTCAGAAAATGGTGCGCCAGATGATTTTGTGCTAAAAACAAACGGTTTTGCCAGTAAGTTAATGCAAAAACAGTATAGAAATGCTTCAAAAGTATGGACTTATGGACAAACAGTTGCAATTTTGTCTGTATTGGCTTCAACAGATGCAACAATTCGTTCCGATGGAACATTTTTAGAAGAGATTTTATTACAAAAAATGTTATATGAAATAATCATGCTAAAAGGAGCTAGTTGCCAAAATGCTGATTATTCCACAGAAATGTAAATTGATTATAGAAATTTTATAGTTCTGTTTTTTGAAGAAGATTTTTTAGAGCAATAATTTCTTCTTTAGAAAAAGTTGAACCTTTTCCCATTTTTTGATGATCTGGAGACCAACTTCTAATATCATATTTTGCAGGACGTCCACCCCAAGATACAAGATTTAATTCAATGTTCCATCCACCTTTTCCTTCTGCTACAACACCCAAGCTTTGAACGATATTAAATGAAAAATCATCTGCCATATAAAACTCCTATAAATTATTTTAAGAAAATCCTACCTTTATTATCGTTGTATAATTGGTAATTGTGTAGTAAAATTGGAAAATAATAAAATTGTGAGGTTTTCATGAAAAAAATTACCTTATTAGGTTCTGTACTACTTTGTATCTTTTTTTTAGCATCTTGCGGAACAAAGCCTGTAGCAGAAACCGATAATAATGTGGAAGCTCCTGTTGTAACTGATGAGGTTGCTGATGAAGTTTCCGATGATACAACAAAAGAAAGCATTGAGGAAATAAAAGCCAGAATAGAAAAAGCTAGAGCGTCAGCAATTGATGCAGGAGCAAAAGAAAATGCTGGTGAATTATTGGCAAGAATAGATAGTTCGTATGATGAATTTTGTGCTAATCCAGATGGTGACGGAAGCGATATTGAAAAACAATATCTAGCACTTTCTGCTTATTTGAATGCAACTAAAGCAAAACAAAAGATTGACGATAACAATTTTGCTGATTATTCAAGAACAGATTATGATAAAGGTGTAGCAGCTTTAAGTGAGACTGATG
>CAYFND010000009.1:24233-37834 GCA_964344405.1 uncultured Treponema sp.
AAAAAAATAATATAGATGAATTGTTGTCAAAAGCTCAAGAAGCATATAGTGATTTCAACAAAGTTCTTATAAATGCATATAAAAAACTAGCTAAAGATGAAAGAGTTGTGGCTTATAATGCTAAAAAAGATGCTGATTCTGTAAAAGCTGGTGTTTCAGAAAAAGAGAAATATACAGAAGGCGTAGATTCTTTTAGAAAAGGTGATTCTTTGTATTCTATGCAGAATCCAGAAGCAGCTTTAAGTAGTTATTCTGATTCAAAAGATATTTTTACAGAATTATTCGTTTCTGTTTCAGAAAAAAGAGCTGTCGCTCAAAAAGCAATTGATGATGCAAAGAAAAGAGTTGAACAGAGTAAGTTGAATGCTGAAAATGCTGATAAAGAAGCTCCTATAACAGAAGCTGTTGATGGCATTGAAGACGAAGATGCCGTTCTTCTGGAAGAAGATTCTTTTGAAGATCCTGCTGCTGCAGAAATTGAAGTTGAAGAAACTATAGAAGAAGAACTTATTACAACTGAAGAACCTGTAAGTGAGGAACAATAATGAAAAAAATAATAGTATCTGTTTTATTGTCATTTTTTGTTTTTTCTGTATTCTCAATTAGTTACACAAATAATACATTCCAGAAATTAGCCGACGAATATACAAAAAAAGCTGAAAATGCTATGGACGCTGGTGCTTATGACGACGCTGTTGATTATGCACAAAAAGCAGAGGAAAATGCAGCTTTATCAGAAGCTTATATTGCTTCAATGTTAGCAAGAAAAGATGCTGATGATAATATTAAATTAGCAAAAAATAAGATTGCTTGGGCAGAAAAAATTGAAGCTGATAAGAACTTCCCAATGGCATATACTTCTGCTAAAGAAAATCTAAATAATGCTGAAAGTTCATTTACAAGTGAAGAATATGAAAAAGCATCAAACTATGCAAAACAATCATTAGAAGCTTTGGATGGTGTTAAAGAAGTAACTCCTCTTCCTGAGTATTATATTGTAAAACCATGGTCAGAAAATAAAGATTGTTACTGGAATATTTCTGGTCGTCCTTATATTTATAACAACCCTCTTTTATGGGAAAATTTGTATCAAGATAATAAATCTTCAATGCCAAAACCTGAAGATCCTAATTTGATTCATCCAGGAATGAAAATGCACGTACCAAGTTTGACTGGCGAATATCGTTCTGGAACATATGATTCTAAAAAGGAATATGAACCTTATACTAAATAGCTAAAAAAAATCCCAACTTATTCAGTTGGGATTTTTTTTATTTCTGCATAAATAAATATTTATAATATAAAGCTAAAGCCGTTCCCATTAATGCATGTGGAAATTCAGGAGTTCCCATTCCTTTAAGAACTTCTTGTTTTGGAATATTTATACAATTGATGAATTCATCAGAATCTAAATCTTGTTCGCTTGTTTTTTGAAGAGCGTTGCTGTAGTAAATATGTATATGATTAGAAAACAAAGCTGGATTTGGGTTGAAACTGCCTAGTTTGATTAATTTATCTGTAGTGAACCCAGTTTCTTCTTTTAATTCACGCATTGCCGCATGTTCTGGTTCTTCACCTTCATCAATAACTCCGCCAGGGAATTCAACACTAAGTGCTTTTTCACCATGACGCCATTGTTTCACCATTAAAAAGTCATCTTTTAGTTCCGGTATAACAATAACCCAATCTTTTGCATTTACAACAATGTATTTTCCTTCGGTCTTATTGAACGAAACATTATCTCTTTCTGTGACTTCAAAAACAGCTGTATCTAAAAGCTTAGAACTATTTCTTTCTGTCCATTTCAATTTTTCATCATCTGGTGTAAAATAACTTTTCATATTTTTTCTCTTTATTTTGACTTTATTTAATTAACGTTTTATCATTTATTCAGAATTAAAAGAAGTGATAAAAACAATATTCAAATCTTTTTGTTTATAGGAGGAAAATATGGCAATAATAACAATTTCAAGAGAAGTAGCAGCTTTTGGTGATGAAGTAGCTGAAGCGCTTGCAAAAGAATTGAATTATAAATTCGTAAAAAGAACGGATATAGAAAAAAGAATAATTGAGTTAGGCTTTCCTCAGAGTAAAATGCCTAAATACGATGAAAGAAAACCTGGATTTTTTGCATCTCTTGCAAAAGATAGGGACGAATATCTAAATTATTTACAGTATGCAATTTTAGAAGCTGCCGCTCAAGAGAATGTTGTAATCATTGGACGAGGAGCATTTGTTGTTCTTCAAAACGTACCAAATAACATTTCTGTAAGATTAATTTCTCCAGAAGCTGTAAGATTGCAAAGACTAGAAAAGGAATTTTCTTGGGATGAAAAACAAGCTAAACAACGTATTCAAGAAAGCGATATGAATAGAGATGGTTTTCATAAGAGTTTTTATAATGTTGATTTAAAAGATTCTTCATATTTTCATGTTGTTTTAAATACAGGATTACTTGATATTCCAACATCGTCATCAATCATTACTAAAATAGTAAATAGTACAATTACAGAAGAAAAAGAAGCTAAAGGAAAGAAAATAATTTCTGATATGTTGAAGGCTCAGCAAATTGTGAACAAGCTTATTTTTGAATATAAATTGAATATAGAGTTTATTCACGGTGTTATTGATGGTAAAACATTTATCTTGCAAGGAATTTCTGATTCAACAGTGATTGTAGAAAATGCAATAAGAGTTATTAAAAATGAACTACCAGATTATGAAGTTAGATCTTCTGTTGGAATAGTTCATGATTTTAAAACTTTCCAATAATAGTCCAATTGCATTGCCTATATAGAGGTAATGCAATTACTTGACTTTTATCTTTATATTCTTAATACTTTAAGCCTATGAAATTATCAAATAAATTTACATTATCACGTATTATTTTAGCACCTATTTTCTTTTTGCTTTATTTTATTCCTGTTTGGTTTGGAAAAGGCAATTGTGTGTCTGTGTTTATAATGATACCGTTATTAGCTTTCATGGAGTTTACAGATTACTTAGATGGACATTATGCAAGAAAAAACAATGAGGTTAGTGATTTTGGTAAATTATTTGATCCTTTTGCTGACGTAATGGTTCATCTTTCAACATTTGTTTGTTTTATGTTCTCTGTGAATGGAGTTGGCTATATGCCGGTTGTTGTTTTTATTTTTATTCTTTATCGAGAGATGATAATGAATTTTATAAGAATGATAGCTATGAAAAAAGGTGTGGCAATTGCTGCAAGAAAAGGCGGAAAACTAAAAACAGTTGTATATGTTGTATCTGGTTTTTTTGCTCTGTTCCTTGAATCATTAGTAAGATTAAATATAAGTATTGGTTGTTTTGGCGAACTTAGAATTATTTCTATCTGCCTTTTTGTTTTGTGCTTGATATTAAGTTATATTTCATTTATCGATTATCTAATTCATTTTGGGAAACTTCTAAAAGAATAAAAAAAAGGACTTTGAAACGTATTTCAAAGTCCTTTTTTTTTACCTCAAATTGTTATTAACAAGCTTCAATCGCTATCTTTTTTGGAGAAGCAATTGCTTTTTTATGCATTGTTACTGTTAAGATTCCATTCTTAAAGTTCGCGGCAATTGATTCTGAATCAACATCTGAAGGCAATGAGAATCTACGGGTGAAGTTGCTTGAATATCTTTCTTTAAGAATCCATTTTGTTTCATTCTTATCTTTTTCTTTATGCTCTTCTTTTTTCTCATCTTCTTTTTTTGAAGAAATTGTCAAATTGTCGTGATCCAATTCGATGTTTACTTCTTTCTCTGTTCTGCCAGGAAGTTCCATTTCTAGTGTGTAATTATCACTGTTTTCTTTTACATCAACCTTTGGTGTTGAAGCGTTAGTGTGATAATAAAAGTTAGGCATAACTGAGTCTGCCATTGCGTTATTAAAAATTGAATCTAAAAAGGAAAGTTCGTTCATATTATACCTCCTATGAATCTTCTAAGAAGAATCTTTATTGTTCTTCTTATGCTTTTTCTTTCATAAGATATATAGCAAGAAACGTGCCAAGTGAGATTTGGCAGAAAAAATTGACTAAAAGTTAAAAAATTGAAAAAAAAGACTAAATTCTGATGGAAAAATTTACTCAATTTAAATTTCAAATTTTAAAACGTTGTGTAAATTTTACTCAATTTGAATCACTTTTTAGAAAATATGTATTTAATTAACTGTTTTAAATCTGTTATATATTTGATTTCTTTATCTTCCTCAGCTGCCGCAATATTATTGAATCCTAGTCCTAAGGAAGCGTTCACTCTTTGTTTAACTTTACTTACAGAACGAATTTCTCCAGCCAAACTTAGCTCGCCAAAAATAATGGTCTTTGAAGGAATTGGAATGTCTGTTCTAGCTGAATACAAGGCGACAGCAATTGCCGCATCAATTGAGCTTTCTGTTAGTTTGATTCCACCGGCAACGTTTACATAAATATCTTGATCTGAAAATCTTATACCGCATCTTTTTTCTAAAACTGCAGCAATTCTGTTCACTCTGCCTGAATCAATTTTCTCACTATAAACTCTAGAAATTGAAGCTTTAGCCGGAATTGTTAATGCTTGAATTTCAACAATAAAAACTCTGCTGCCTTCAAAAACAGGTGTGTATGACACTCCTGGTGGTAAATCTTCAGTTCTTTTTGTAATGAACAAGGATGTTTGGTCAATTATTGGAATCAGCCCTTTGTCAGTCATAGTAAAAATGCCTAGTTCGTCAACTGATCCAAATCTGTTTTTAAGCGATTGTAAAAATCGTAAGTCTTCATTGTTTCTTTCAAAGGAAATCACTGTATCAACCATATGTTCAAGAGATTTTGGGCCTGCAATTGTTCCTTCCTTTGTAACATGAGCTGTCATAATTATTGCAGAATCGTTTTCTTTTACCCAATGAATTAATTCGTTTGAACAATATTTCAGTTGGTTTACTGTTCCTGGAATTAAGCCTGTATCATATGAATACATTGTCTGTATAGAATCGATTATTACTAAAATTGGTTTCAGCTGGTTCATAACTTCAATGGCGTCTTCAATTTTTGTTGTACATAACAGTTGAAGTCCGGTTGTGTTCAAGTTGAGGCGTATCGCTCTTTCTTTGATTTGTGCTGCTGATTCTTCACCTGTTATATATAGAATTGTCTTGTTCTTTGCAAAGTTCTCCATTGATGAAGATGCAATTTGTAGTAAAAGGGTAGATTTTCCTATTCCTGGTTCTCCACCTATTAAAGTGGCAGATTTATTTTCAATTCCACCACCGATCATTCTGTCAAATTCAGAAATTCCGGTAATATATCTTTGACTTTTTATGGTATCGATTGAATCAAATGTGACTGGTTTTGATTTTTCTGTTGATTGAAATCTTGAATTTGGTGATTTGTTTGCGTCTGCCCGTTCTTCTTCAAATGTGTTCCATTCGTTGCATTGAGGACATCTTCCCAGCCATCTTGGTTGTGAAAAGCCACAATTTGAGCATTTAAAAATTGTATTCGGTTCTTTTTTATTCATATATTTTTCCAAAAAAAATGTTGACTTTTAAAAAGTAATATGTTAATTTAATTATAGCTTGTAAATAAGCTGATAAACTCTCTCCGATGTCTAGCAATGCTAGACGAAAGGAATCCATTTTGGTGTTACCGATTTGGATTCCTTTTTTTTATTCATTGTCTTGTGTTACTACAGTTTGTCTTTTTATTGAGTGAGTTACCCATGTGTTTCCACCAATTGTGCAACCTTCTTCAATTACTGTGTCTCCACCTAGAATTGTGGCGCCAGCATAAATAGTTACGTTGTCTTGAATTGTAGGGTGTCTTTTTTTGTTTTGTAGTTCTTTTTTCACACTTAAAGCTCCAAGTGTAACGCCTTGATAAATTTTTACATTATTTCCAATAACACAAGTCTCTCCAATAACAACACCAGTTCCGTGGTCTATGAAGAAGGATTCTCCAATTGTAGCACCTGGATGAATATCAATACCTGTTTTTCCGTGGATGTATTCACTCATAATCCTTGGGATGATTGGAACTCCATTGCTGAATAAAAAGTATGCAATCCTGTGAACAACTATGGCTTCTAGTCCAGGATAAGACAAGATTACTTCTTCGTTGCTTTGAGCTGCAGGGTCACCATTAAAAGCGGCAATTGTGTCAAGTTGGACTTTTCGTCTGATTTCAGGTAGTTCTTCAATTAATGCTAATGAAACTTTTTCTGCCAATTTATAGCAATGTGAGTTTTCTACATTAGAAGTGTCACCTTTCTTTGTTTTTATTGTATAGATAAGGGTTTTTTGGATTTCTTGAGTTAATTTTACTATTACATTATTAACTTTCTGACCAGTTATGTAACGAATATTGATCGGGTCTATATCTTCAGCTTCTGTAAAACCTGGAAAAATTAAAGATTGCAAATCTTTTAATACAGATATTACATTTTGTCTATTTGGAAAATTTTCAGAATCATTGCGATTAATTAAACCGTAACGATCATACGAGTCTAGAATTCCGTCAATTAACATATCAATATTCATAAAAACCTCGAGATAGGATACTATCATATAAGTTGATTTAATGCAAAAAGGAAGAAATTGCTAAAAAATCGAAAGTAAAAAGGATGGAAGTTGTAATTTTTACAAGGATATGTCTTGAAAAAGTAATTTATGTTATTGACATAAATCAAGTCATTAATTATATTTCTATAACGCACGTTTTCTATATCCAAGTGTTGAATTCTGCATTTTGCCCTTGTAGCTCAGTTGGTAGAGCGCAACAGCGGTAATGTTGAGGTCTGCAGTTCGATTCTGCACGGGGGCTGTATATAGAAAACCATGATAAAGAATTCTTTTAGGAGATATAACAATGGGAAGTAAGAAAAAAGGTTCAGTTGAAATTATTGCCTTACAATGTACAGAATGCAAACGTAAAAATTATACAACTTACAAAAACCGTAAAAATATTCAAGGAAAACTAGAATTAAACAAATATTGTCCTTTTGATCGCAAACATACTTTGCACAAAGAAACAAAAGCAAAATAATTTTTTATATTTCTGTTAGTAATAGCAGTTTATATATAGGGCAGTAGTTCAGTTGGTAGAGCAGCGGTCTCCAAAACCGCCTGTCGTGGGTTCAAGTCCTGCCTGCCCTGTTTTTTTAACTATGAAGAGGTGATATGTCTAAAGTATTTCAATTTTTTCGTGAAAGTAAAGCCGAATTAAAAAAAGTAGTATGGCCAACACGTGATGATGTTGTTTCATCAATAAAGGTTGTATTAATCTCAACAATCATAATCGCTATTCTTCTTGGTTTACTTGATTTTGGATTTACAGAAGCATTCCGCTTTTTTATGAAATAGGATTTATAGATGTCTAGATGTTGGTATATTCTTCATACTTATACAGGTTATGAAAATAAGATTGAGCGTACAATTAGAATGATGCTCGATGCAAAAGAAATTGATCCAGCTGTAGTTTTGGATATTAAAGTTCCTGTTGAAGAAATTGTAGAAATAAAAGACGGAAAAAGAAAATCTCGAAGTAATAAATTTTTACCTGGTTACATAATGCTGGAAATGGATCTTCCTGAGTTGGGTTGGAAAACAACTTGTGCTCAGTTAAGGACTATTCAAGGTGTAACAGGATTTGTTGGTACAAATTCAAATGTTAGACCTGTTCCAATTTCTATGGATGAAGCTAAGAATCTTTTACAGAAATCTGGTGTTATTAAAGGCGAAAAACAAGTTCATATTAAACAGTCTTTCAATGTTGGAGATGTTATTAAAATTTCCGACGGTCCATTCGCTTCATTTAGCGGTACGATTAAAGAAATCAATATAGAAAGAGAAAAATTAGCTGTTGAAGTTCAGATTTTTGGACGTCCAACACCTGTTGAAATCAGTTTCCTTCAAGCTGAAAAACAATAATGTAACAAATACAGGGGTTTGTATTCCCTAAATACAAACCAAATATCCTGTTTTTTGGGAGAGATATAAGTCCGTTGGACATAGGTATCTCGTTAGAAGATAGTTTTTAACATCTTCATACCAATCTTAGGAGAAAAAAATGGCTACAAAAAAAGTAACAGCTGTTATCAAGTTGCAGTGTCCTGCAGGAGCGGCAACACCAGCTCCACCAATTGGTCCAGCTCTTGGCCCACACGGTGTAAGTGCTCCAAAATTCGTTCAAGAATTCAATGATCGCACAAAAAGTATGGAAAAGGGTTTGATTATCCCGGTAATTATTACTGCTTATCAAGATAAATCATTTACATTTATCTTAAAAACTCCTCCTGCTGCAGTTTTAATCAAAAAAGCATTAAAATTGGAAAAGGGTTCAGGTAATCCTCTTCTTGATAAAGTTGGAAAACTTTCAAAGAAAGATCTTGAAGAAATTGCAAAACAAAAAATGCCAGATATTAATGCAAATGATATCGAAGCAGCAAAAAAAATTATTGCCGGTACTGCTCGCAGTATGGGTGTAGAAGTGGAGCAATAATATGAAACATGGAAAGAAATACAATGCAGCAATTACTAAATATGATCTTTCAAAGAAATATGATGTAGCTTCTGCTTGCAAAATGATTCAAGATATGAAATTTGCTAAATTTGATGAAACAGTTGAAACTCATATTGTTTTGAATCTTGAGAAGAATGCCACTGTACGTGATACTCTTGTATTCCCTAATCAGTTCAAGGGCGAGAAAAAAGTTCTTGTATTCTGTAAAGGTGATAAAGTACAAGAAGCATTAGCAGCTGGTGCAGCATTTGCTGGTTCTGACGAATATATCGAAAAAGTAAAAGGTGGATGGCTTGATTTTGATGTAGCTGTTGCAACACCTGATATGATGAAAGATGTAGGACGTTTATGGTTTTGGGCCGTAAAGGTTTAATGCCTAACCCAAAAACAGGAACTGTAACACCTGATGTAGCTAAAGCAGTTGCAGAATTGAAAAAAGGTCGTACAGAATTCCGTGCTGATAAAAGTGGAATCGTACACATCGCTGTTGGAAAGTGTTCAATGGATTTAACAAAAGTTGTTGAAAATATTAATACTCTTCTAAGTGAAATTGGTCGTAAAAAACCTATTGGAACTTCTGGAACATTTGTTAAATCAGTTTCTGTTAGTTCTTCTATGGGTCCTGGCGTTTGGATTGATTATAAGGAAGGTGAATAATGGCTATTAGGGCGAAAAAATTACAACCTGCTAAAACAGAAGCAATTGAAAGCGTAAAAAAGACATTTTCAGAATATAATGACTTCATTTTTGCTGATTATAGAGGATTAACTGTAGAACAGATTACAACTTTAAGAGACAAACTTCGTGAAAAGAACGCTGTTTTGAAAGTAGTAAAAAATAATTTTGCACGTATTGCTTTTGATGAAATGAAAGTTGAAAACGTTGCTGATTATTTGAAAGGTCCAACAGTTGTTGCAATGGTAAAAGAAGATTCTAACGAAGTTGCTAAAGTTCTTTACGATTTCGCAAAAGAAGCTCCATCTTTAAGTGTAAAGGGTGCTAGTATTGGAAAAGAAATCTATGATGTTGCTAAAATTGAAGCATACTCAAGAGTTCCTGGAAAGAAAGCTCTATACTCTATGCTTATGTCTGCAATGAATGGTCCTGTTAGAAAACTTGCAGCTACTTTACAAGCTTATGCTGATAAAAAGCAAGCTGAAGGTGCTAACTAATTTAGGTTATAAAAAACACATTCAGGCTTCATAGCTGTCGACTGTTTGTGTTAAATGCGGTAAAAACTTGTTTGGTATAATATCCGCTACCACTTAATGAGTGGTCAAAATATATTACGTGGAGAAGACAATATGGCAGCTCTCACAAATGATCAAATTCTTGAAGCAATCGCTTCAATGTCAGTTCTTGAAGTATCAGAACTAGTAAAAGCAATGGAAGAAAAATTCGGAGTAACAGCAGCAGTAGCAGTTGCAGCAGCTCCAGCAGCAGGTGCAGGTGCAGCAGCTGAAGAACAGACAGAGTTCACAGTAACTCTTGATGGTTTCGATGCAGCTAAAAAGATTCCTGTAATTAAAGTAATCCGTGAAATTACTGGTCTTGGACTTGGCGAAGCAAAAGCTCTCGTTGAAGGCGCACCAAAAGAAGTAAAAGAAGGCGTAAGCAAAGCTGACGCTGACGAAATGGTAAAGAAAATTACTGAAGCTGGTGGAAAAGCTAGCAAGAAATAATTAGCATTTAGCTAAACTATTTTAATAGGGGGTGGTATTGGTGAAAAATCAGTATCATCCCCTTTACTTGTCTAAAAATCAAAATCTTACCCAAGATAAAAATCAATTTTCTGTGCTGTATAGAGTTTCTAATACGTAGCAGAAAAGTTGAATAAAAAAGCAGGGGGATAAAATGTTCGAAAAGACACGAACAAATAACCGAGAATACATCGGTAAGAACATCAAAAGTTTTATGGATGTTCCAAATCTTATTGCTGTACAAACTTCATCATATGAAAGTTTTCTTCAAACAGAAAAAGCAAATAATCGTGAACAGTTATTAGATCAAGGATTGCAAGAAGTATTCACTTCAACATTCCCAATTGAAAGTCCAAATGGCGATATGTCATTGGAATATGAGTTCTATGAACTTGATTGGCAAAATCAAAAATTTTCTGAAGTAGAAAGTAAACAAAAAGGTCAGACATATTCAGTTCCTTTAAAAGCACGTATAAATTTAAATTTCTTACAAACTGGTGCTATCTTACAAAAAGATATTTATATGGGTGATATACCTCTTATGACAGACAGAGGAACATTTGTAATTAACGGTGCAGAACGCGTTGTTGTATCTCAGATTCATCGTTCACCTGGTGTTATTTTCTGTCATGACAAGGATGTTTATTCTAGTAGAATTATTCCTTATAGAGGTTCATGGCTTGAATTTGAAATTGATCAGAAAAAAGAATATATATATGCAAAAATAGATAGAAAGAAGAAGATTCTTGGAACTTTATTCTTGCGTGCATTAGGATTTACAACAAGAGAGGACATCATTAGATGTTTCTATAAAGTTGAAGATGTTGATGTAAAAAATGATACAGAAACAAAAGATTCACTTGTTGGAAAAGTTCTTGCAAGTGCTGTAATTATCAAAGACGAAAGTGGTGAAGAAAAACGTTTGTTCAATGCAGGTGTAAAACTCCATCCTCATGATATTGATGATTTAATCGCCAATGAAATAAGTACAATCACAGTAATTAAGTTCAACGCTCCTTCTGAAAAAACAACTTATGGTAATAATAATGAATCATTGAATTCACAAATCATTATCAATTGTTTTGAAAGGGAAGAGGTAAAATACGTAAAAGAAGGTTCTGTTGATAATGAACCTACAAGAGAAGACGCTCTTGCTACAGTTTATGCTATTTTACAGCCTGGTGAACCAATGACTGTTGAACAGGCTGAAAAAGACTTGAATTCTATGTTCTTCTCTGAAAGAAGATATGATTTGGGTAGAGTTGGTAGATACAAGTTAAACAAAAAGTTTGACACTGAAGATATATCAGATTTCACACTTACAAAAGATGATGTAATCAACACAATGAAATATTTGATAAAAGTATACATTGGTGATGAACAAATTGATGATATCGATCACTTGGGAAACCGTCGTGTTAGATCTGTTGGTGAATTGATGACTAATCAGTTGAAATCAGCTTTTAGTAGAATGGAAAGAATTGCTAAAGAAAGAATGAGCTTGAAAGAAACTGATACAATGAAACCTCAGGATTTAATTTCTATTAAACCTATTGTTGCAGCTATAAAAGAGTTCTTCGGTTCTTCTCAACTTTCACAATTCATGGATCAAGTAAATCCTCTTGCTGAACTTACACATAAACGCCGTTTGAACGCTTTAGGACCAGGTGGTCTTTCTAGAGATAGAGCTGGATTTGAAGTTCGTGATGTTCACTATTCTCATTATGGCCGTATGTGTCCTGTTGAAACTCCTGAAGGTCCAAACATTGGTCTTATTGTTTCAATTGCAATGTACACTCGTGTTAATGATTATGGATTCCTTGAAGCTCCTTACAGAAAAGTTGTTGATGGAAAAGTAACTAATCAAGTTGAATATCTTTCTGCTATTGATGAAGATAAATATTATATTGGTCAGGTAGTTGAAGGTATTAAAGAAGATGGTACATTCCCAACAGATTTAGTATCTTGCCGTAAACAAGGTGACTACAGCCAGAGAAGTCCAAAAGATATTCAATATATTGATGTATCTCCTCATCAGGTAATTTCAGTTTCTGCCGCAATGATTCCATTCTTGGAACATAACGCCGCTAACCGTGCGTTGATGGGTTGTAACATGCAGAGACAGGCTGTTCCTTTATTATTCCCAGAGCCACCAATTGTTGGGACTGGTATGGAAAAAAGATGTGCGTACGATTCCGGCGTTTTGATTAAAGCAAAAAGAGCTGGTGAAGTTGTTTATGTTTCAAGCTGTACGATCAAAATTAAATCTGATGAAGATCCTTTAGTTCTTGATGAATACGAATTGTTGAAATATCAGAGAACTAACCAGGATACTTGTTATCATCAAAGACCAACTGTTCAAAAAGGACAGAAAGTTGCAAAAGGCGATGTAATTGCTGACGGTCCTTCAACATTTAATGGTGAATTGGCTTTAGGTAGAAATATCATGGTTGGATTCGTTCCTTGGAATGGATATAACTATGAGGATGCTGTTTTGATTTCTCAGCGTGTTGTACGTGAAGATATGTATACATCAATTCATATCAAAGAATTCTCAATTGAAATTCGTGAAACAAAACTTGGTCCAGAGAGAATTACACGTGATATTCCAAATACAGCTGATAAAACACTAACAAACCTTGATTCTGAAGGAATTATTAGAGTTGGTGCAAAAGTTCGTTCCGGTGATATTCTTGTTGGAAAAGTAACTCCAAAGAGTGAAACAGAAACAACTCCTGAATTTAAATTGTTAAATTCTATCTTTGGTGAAAAAGCTAAAGATGTTAGAGATTCTTCTTTAAGAGTCCCTCACGGTGTTGAAGGTATCGTAATTGATATTCAGCAGTTGAGTCGTTCTGAAGGTGATGATTTAAATCCTGGTGTAGATAAAATAGTAAAAGTTCTTATTGCTAACAAACGTAAGCTTTGTGAAGGTGATAAGATGGCCGGACGACACGGAAACAAAGGTGTTGTTGCTAGAATTCTACCAATTGAAGATATGCCTTATTTGGAAGACGGTACTCCTCTTGATGTTTGTTTGAATCCTCTTGGTGTACCTTCTCGTATGAATATTGGTCAGATTATGGAATCTGAACTTGGTATGGCAGGAAAATACTTGAACACATTGTTTGAAGCTCCTGTATTCCAGTCTCCTTCTCAAGAGCAGATTGCTGCAAAACTTGAAGAAGCTGGTTTGTCTCGTGATTGTAAACAAATTGTTCATGATGGTCGTACTGGTGAAGCTTTTGTAAACCCAATCTTTGTTGGAGTAATTTACTTTATGAAATTGCACCACTTGGTTGATGATAAAATGCATGCTCGTTCTACAGGTCCATATTCATTGGTTACACAGCAGCCTCTTGGTGGTAAAGCTCAGTTTGGTGGTCAGCGTCTTG
>CAYFND010000010.1:0-3216 GCA_964344405.1 uncultured Treponema sp.
TTTAAAACACCTGAAGAGGTTTTTGTCGCACTTCGTCATTGAATGTGGGTATTTTTATGCTTTTTATAAGTAATTAATCCTACTCATAAATGAAGAAAAATCATTTATAATTTATACGCAAGGAGAAATTTATGAGAGTTCTAAATCCTATCATGCAGATTGATATGCCGGATCCGGATGTTATTAGAGTTGATGATACTTTTTACATGGTTTCCACAACTATGTTTGTTATGCCGGGAGCACCAATATTAAAATCAAAGGATTTGGTTCACTGGGAATTAATTTCCTACATTTTTAATACAATTGAAGATAATGAAATCTACAGATTGGAAAGTGAAGCCACAGCTTATGGAAAAGGCCAATGGGCAACCAGTTTGAAATATTTTAATGGAAGATTTTACGCCTGCTTTGTCTGCCATGATTTAGGAAAGACTTTTATCTATCACACAGACAATATTGAACGTTCCAATTGGGAAAAGTTTGAAATTGATGAAGTTTTTCATGATATGTCATTTCTTTGTGATGATGACGGAAGAAACTATCTTGTTTATGGAAACGGCGAAATCAGAATTGTTGAATTAAATGCAAATCTTCTTGGCGTTAAGAAAGACGGACTTAACGACTTGCTGATTGACACCCGCAGCCAATATTCGCGCCTTCAGTGTGAAGGTTGCCGCGCCTACAAAATAAACGGATTCTATTATTTCTTGTTCATTGATTGGCCCAAACAAGAATTTGGAAAAGGAATCAGAAGGGAAATTTGCTATCGTTCAAATTCGCTTTCGGGACCGTTTGACAGGAAAGTCATCGCAGAAGATGACATGGACGAATATAAAGGTTGCGGAATTGCACAAGGTTGCTTGATTGACACAAAATACGGTGAATGGTTTGCAATTCTTTTTCAAGATAGAGGTGCACTTGGCCGCATTCCTTATTTGATGCCGGTGACTTTTGAAAATGATTGGCCTGTTCTTACAACATATGGAAAAATTCCACAGACCTTTGAAACCTCACTTGCAGAATCAAAAACAATTCCTCTTATTCAAAGCGATTCATTCAATCACGATAAAAACGAGCTTTCTCTTTGCTGGCAATGGAACAACAATCCTGTTGAACAAAAATGGAGCTTCACAGAGAATCCCGGTTGTTTAAGGTTGCACACAGCAACAGTTACAAAACAATTTTTGAAGGCTCGCAACACACTCACCCAAAAGACTACGGGCAGGGAATGTGAATTTTCTGTACAAATGAATTTTGAAGGCATGAAGAACGGAGACTTTGCCGGACTTTCTGCATTTCAAGGATGTTTTGGACTGATTGGAATTGCCAAGCACGATGACAAGACATTCATCAAGGTGAATAAGGGAAAACTTTTTGAAGAGATTTTTTATACAGAAGAGAAGGAATACTTTGAAAAAACTGTCTTCCTAAAAATCCACTTTCATTTTGAACACAATAACGATTTTACAAGTTTCTACTATTCAACTGATCACAAGAACTGGATTCAATTTGGATTGGAAATGAAGTTATATTTCACTTTGGACTTATTCATTGGTGCAAGAATTGGAATCTTTAATTATGCAGAAGAAAAACTGGGCGGATATTGCGATTTTAAAAATTTCACTTTTTTTTCCTAAAAACACTTGATTAAAAAATATCACTCTTATATATTGTTACTAAGCAACGTTACTATAAATAGAAACATAAATATAAGAGGTTTATATGAAAAAAATTAATATTACAGGATTATGCGTCCTTTCTTTGGCATTATTACTCAGCAGTTGTTCTAAAAAAGAAGCGGCTGGAGCATCAACATCAAAAAAATATAAAATTGGTATTGCAAAAATCATACAACATCCAGCCCTTGATTCAATTGAACAAGGCGTTATGGACGTTCTTAATGAAAACGGAATTGAAGCAGAATTTGACCTTCAAAATGCAAACGGCGATGTAAACACTGCAACTCAGATTGCAAATCAATTTAAATCTGAAAAAGTTGACGTCGCTGTTGGAATTGCAACTCCTGTAGCTGTAGCCCTTGCAAATACAATAAAAGACATTCCTATTGTTTTTGGAACAGTCACAGATCCTCTTGGAGCCGGTTTGGTTTCTACATTGGAACATGGTGAAAACAATGTTACAGGTATGAGCGACGCAATTCCAACTGAACAACATATAAAAATGTTCAAAGAAGTTACAGGAATTAAAACTTTGGGTTACATCTACACAAGCAATGAAGCAAATTCAATCAGTGCTTTGGAGCTAGTTCAAAAAGGATGTGAAGAACAGGGAATTGAATTAATCACCCAGTCTATTTCAACATCTGCAGAAGTAAAACAAGCCGCAGAAACAATTATCAACAGAGTTGACGGAATCTACCTTACAACAGACAACACAGTTTTTAGCGCACTACCAGCTTTAGTTCAAGTTTTTAATAAAGCTAAAAAGCCAATTTTTAGTGGTGATGTAACCGGCGCAAAAGACGGCGGAATCTTCATGGCAAACGGATTTAATTATTACAAAGCAGGAAGAGCAACTGGTGAAATGGTTCTAAAAATCTTGAACGGTACAAAACCAACAGAACTTCCTGTTCGTTTTATGACTGAACCATCTGACACAGATATGCTCTTTGATTTAGATGAAGCTAAAAACTGCAACATAACAATTCCTCAGAATTATCTTGATGCAGCTAATATGCTTTACGAAAACGGACAACTTACAGAATTATCAAAATAAATTACACAAAAACTAGTTGAGCTTTATTTCAACAGTTTGAATTCCTTCACTATAAGGCGCTACCAGATATTGTTCAAAATATATTGTTAGCGTCTTATTTTTTTCATTAAAAGTAAAATTCTTAAAGCTTTCTTCTGTTGGAATTGTTCCTTCCTTTATCCATTCAACTCTTTCATCAGTATAATTTTCTGTACACTTGATTTTGTCTATCAAAGATTCCTGGCATATTTTTGAAATTTCTTCTAAAGACAAAGATGAAACTTCTGTAATTGAATAAACTTTATTTTCTGATTTATTGAACAAAACGGAATAGAGTTTTTCTTCACCATGAGCGCCACCTAAAAAAGTGTATGTATTAAAAAGCAAGGAGATAAAGTTCTTTCCTTCAATCTTCTTTTCACACGTTGTCTTATATTCGAATTTTGGTGTTTTATTTTTTGATTTTGCGGCATCTTCAGCGGTTGAAGTTTCATTTCTTAT